>NZ_JBEOSP010000055.1:0-48803 GCF_040303105.1 Kitasatospora sp. NPDC096128
GCCGGCCCCCCCCCCGCCATCGCCGCCGGCGCCGCCGCCTCCCCCGCCCCCGGCGGCCGAGACGGCCAGACCCGGAGCGATGACGGAGGCCGCCTGGCCGCCGCCCGCGGGACTCAGCACCTGGGAGCCCTCGAGCAGCCCGCCGCCCGCACCCCCCTCGGGCACGGTCACCGCCACCACCGTGCCGGCCGACAGGCCGGTGACCGTGCAGGCGATCGCGGCGCCGGCACCGCCCCCGGCGCCCGGCAAGCCGCCTCCCCCGCCGCCCCCGCCGATGACGGTGAACCGCACCTCCAGCGCGTCCTGCGGGACCGTGTACGTGTAGGCACCGGCGGTCGCGCAGGCCGCCGTACCGTTCTGCACCGGACACCCGGCAGCAGCAGCCGCGCCGACCGCCCCGACAGCACCCGCCGCCGCCGACGGAACCACCGCGCCCAGCAGTCGGCAGCCTCGCCCTCTGCCCCTCTTCAGCATCCCTCTTCCCCGCATACCGCCTCAGCCTCCCGTACCTCTCGTCGCGGATGGGAGTTCCACGACCCCGCCATCCATCACGGAGAGTATTAGTACGAGTACTCACGGTTCGCAAAAGGGGACCGGCGGCCGACGGCACGCCGAACGCCCGGCCGGGGCGCCGGGCAGCTCACCTCGGGGCCACCGCGTCCGCGCCGTCAGCGTCCGGGCGCCGCATCGATGTCGTCCTGGTCCCAGGTGAGGTGGTCGGCGAGCCCGTTGAGGCCGTCGACGCGGGCGAGTTGGAGGATCAGGGCGGCGGCGTCGCCGCGGGTGCGGGTGCGGCCGGTGACCGCGAGCAGGCCTCGTTCGCAGCGGACGTGCAGGGAGCCGGGGGCGACGCCGCTGCCGGGGGTGAGGGCGAGGGCGAGGGCCTCGTCGCGGACGGCCTCGTCCTCGCGGCGCAGTGCGTCGAGCAGGTCGTGGGTGGAGAGCAGGCCGGTGAGCCGGCCGTCGGCATCCACCACGGGCAGGTGGTGGAGGGAGTGTTCGGCGACCAGGGCGGCCGCCTCGGTGACGCTGGTGTCCTCGGTGACGGTGACCGCCGGGGTGGCCATGAGGTCGCGGGCGGGCAGTTCCTGGCCCGGGTCTTCCTCGGTGTAGGCGGCGAGCAGGTCGGAGGCGGCGACCACCCCGGTGACGATGCCGTCGTCGGACACCACGGGCACGATGCCCTGCCGGGAGGCGCTCAGCACCGCGGCGACGGTCGCGAAGTCGGTGCCGGGGGTGACGGCGACGCCGGGCCGGCTCATGCAGTCGCGGACCGGCGTGCGGCCGGGTGGCCGTACCGGCTCGGAGGCCGGGAAGGTGTCGGCCGCCGTACCGTCGAGGATGCTGTGTTTCATGGCGGTTCACTCCGCTTCGGCGGCCGCCGGACGCCGCAGTCGTCGCAGGTAGGGGTCGAAGGACGGCCGGCGTTCGAGGCGGACCCGGGCGTCCACGCAGAGCGCGCCGTCGGGGCGGGCGATGACGGGATTGAGGTCGGCCTCGACGAGTTCGGGGAAGTCGTCGGCCAGCCGGGACAGCCGGGCGAGGACGGACCGTACCGCGGCGAGGTCGACCGGAGGGGCCCCTCCGTTGCCCACCAGCAGTGGCGCGCTGCGCAGTTCGGCGACCATGGCGGTCAGGTCCAGCTCGCTCAGCGGGGCGAGCCGGGCCACCCGGTCGGCCAGCACGTCGGCGGCGGTGCCGCCCAGGCCGAGGACGATCAGCGGGCCGAAGACCTGGTCCTGGACGACGCCCGCGAGCAGCTCGACGCCGGGCGCGGCCATCGGCTGGACCACCGCCCCAGCCAGCTCGCCCCCGAACCGACGGGTGAACTCCCGGTAGGCGGAGCGCACTTCGGCATCGCTACCCAGGCCGGTGCGGACCGCCCCGGAGACGCTCTTGTGCACCTGCCCGGGCCAGTACGCCTTGAGCGCGACCTTCCCCTCGTGCCCGAGCCGGCGCAGACCGCTCGCGGCGACGGACGCCGTGTGCTCGTCGCGGGCCCAGACGGTCGTGGTGAGCGGCAGCCCGTACGCCTCCAGCAGGTCGGCGGTGGACAGCGGGTCGAGCCAGCCGCCCTCCGGGTGGGCGGTGAGGTGGCCGTCGACCAGGCTGCGGGCGGCGCGCCGGTCGCAGTCCGGGGCGTCGGCCGGGGGCGAGAACGGCTCCGCGAGCCGACGGGCGCGGTCCCGGGCATGGGCGAGGGCACGGGCGGCGGAGAGGCCGTCGGAGTACGTGGGCAGCATGCCGCCGTCGGCGCAGCCGCGGTAGCGGACGGGCACCTGCTGGTCGAGCAGGACGGCCGCGATCGGGACCCGGCGCCGGGCCGGACCCTCCAGCAGGGCGCGCACCGGATCCTGCCCGGGGCTCTCGCACAGCGCCGTCGGCGCGATGCACACCAGGATCGCGTCGACGGCCTCCTCACGCTCCAACGCACGGAGGAACAGCGCGAGTTCGGTCGGACCCACCGCCGCCGTCGTGTCCACCGGGTTATGGACGGAGGCGCCGGGCGGGAGCAGGTCCGCGAGCCGGGCCGGGAGTTCCGGCAGGATCAGCCCCGCCTCGGCGCAGGCGTCGGCGGCCAGGATGCCGATGCCGCCGGCGTTGGACACCACGGCCACCGCGCCGCGCGGATCGGGCAGCGGCTGGGCGTGCAGGAGGGCCGCCACCTCGACGAGTTCCTCGATGCTGCGGGTCGCGGTGATCCCGGCCTGGCGGAACAGCGCCTCCCGGGTGACGGTGGGGGTGGCGGCTGCCGCCGTGTGCGAGGCGGCGCCCCGGCGGCCGGCCGCGGAGCGCCCGGCGTCCACGGTCAGCACCGGGATCGTCCGGGTGACCCGCCGGGCGGTGCGGGCGAAGGCGCGCGGACTGCCGAAGGACTCCAGGTGGAGCAGTGCGAGGTCGGTCCTACCGTCCGCCTCCCACCACTGCAACAGGTCGTTGCCGCTGACGTCGTACTTGTCGCCGAGCGATACGAAACTCGACACCCCGATACCCAGCCAGGCCAACCGCTGGAGCAGCGCGATCCCCACCCCGCCGCTCTGCACCGCCACCCCGGCGGTGCCCGGCCGGGGGAAGGCCCCGCCGAACTCGGCGTCCAACCGGACGGCGGGGTCGGTCTGGGCCATGCCGAGGCTGTTCGGCCCGACCAGGCGCATGCTGTGCCGGCGGCAGGCGCGCATCAGCCCGCGAGCCTGCTCCGGCCCGAGGCCGGAGGTGAGCACCACCAGTGCCCGGACCCCGGCAGCACCGCACTCCTCGGCCACCGCGGGGACGGCTCCCGCGGGCACGGCCAGCACCGCGAGGTCGGGCACGGCGGGCAGCGCGCGGACGGACGGGTACGCGGCCCGGCCGTCGATCTCCCGGGTGTGCGGGTTGACCGCCCAGGCCTCCCCCGCGAAGCCGCCCCGCCGGATCTTCCCGAGGACGGTCCGGCCGACCGAACCCGCCCGCCGGGACGCCCCGATCACCGCCACCGACGCCGGACGCAGCAGCGCCGCCAGGCTCGCGACATCGGCGCGGCGGCCGCGCTCGTCCACGGCGGAGCGGTAGCGCTCACCGCCCTCTTCGTCCAGCGGCACCCGGACCCTGACCTCCCCCTGGGCGTACCGGCGCTCGACCGGCAGCCCGAGGTCGGCGAAGACCCGGTGGACGGCCCGGTTGCCGAACAGGGTGTCGGCCTCGAAGAAGCGGATGCCCGCGGCCCGGGCGGTGTGCACCAGATGTTCCAGCAGCAGGGTGGCCGCGCCCCGGCCGTGCCAGCGGTCGGCCACCGCGAGGGCCAGCTCGGCAGTCTCCGGGGGCCCGTCCAGCAGCTCGCAGTCCGCCTCCCCGATCAGCTCCTCCCCCACCCAGGCGCCGAGTGCCAGCAGGCCCGCCCGGGGCGGCCCGCACAGCCGGTCGGCGGCCCGCGCGGGCGCGTTGCGGCTCACCCCGAAGAACCGCATCCGGCGGCTCTCCTCGGACATCCCCTCGGCGTGCAGGTCCAGCACCGCCTTGTGGTCGCCCGGACCGAGCGGGCGGAGTTCGACGGTGGTGCCGTCGGCCAGCAGGGCCTCCGCGGTGCTCCGCGACGGATGGACGGTGGACATGGCGCCTCCTCGGCCGTCGCCGTTCTACCCCTCCAGACTCCGCCTCCAACGCCGCACGCCACGAGGGCCGACCGGCCCCGCCCGGCACGCCGAGCGGCCCGGCCCGGACCGACGCGGCGGCGACCGACCCGACGGCGAGCAGCCCGGCGGCACCGTGCGCAGACTGGAGGAAGGCCAGTCGGCACGGGAGGTCACCTCGTGGCACCAGACCCGCCGGCGGGGTACCCCGACATGCCGGACCCGTGGACGCTCCGCTACCAGGGCTTCGACCCCGGCGAGGAGGGGCTGCGCGAGGCGCTGTGCGCCGTCGGCAACGGCTACCTGGTCAGCCGGGGCGCCGCGCCGGAGTCCGTCGCGGACGGCGTCCACTACCCGGGGACGTACCTGGCCGGCTGCTACGACCGGGCGGGGTCGACCGTCGCCGGTCGGACCGTCTCCAACGAGGACCTGGTCAACGGCCCGAACTGGCTGCCGCTGACCTTCCGCCCGGTCGGCGGCACCTGGTTCACCGGGCCCCCGGCCGAACAGACCCTGGAACTGGACCTGCGCCGGGGCGTGCTGACCCGACGGGCACTGGTGGTGGACGCGCTGGGCCGGCGGACCGCACTGGTGCAGCGCCGCCTCGCCAGCCAGGCGCAGCCGCACCTGCTCACGCTGGAGAGCACCTTCACGCCGGAGAACTGGTCCGGGCCGCTGGAGGTCCGCTCCGGCCTGGACGGGGATGTCGCCAACACCGGTGTCCGCCGCTACCGGGGGCTGACCGAGCGCCACCTCACCCCGGTCGGTCAGGGGGTCGACGACGTCGGGCTGCTCTGGCTGGAGAGCGAGGCGATCGGCTCACCGCTGCGGATCGCCCTGTGCGCCCGGACGAGTGCGGACCGGATGCGTGCGGACCGGGTACGAGTGACCACCGAGTGCCGCGCGGGGTGGGCGGCCCACCTCCTCACCCTGGACGCCGTGCGGGGCGAGCCCGTCACCGTGACGAAGACGGTCGCGGTGCACACCTCCCGCGACCGGGCGATCGAGACGCCGCTGCGCGCCTCCCGCCAACTCGCCGCCGAGGCGGGGACCTTCGCCCAGCTGCTCGCCCAACACTCTTTGCGCTGGGCGGAGTTGTGGCGCCGTTGCCGGATCGAAGCCGACTTCGACGGCGTCGGCCCGCTGCACCTGAACCTGTTCCACCTGCTCCAGACCCACTCGGAGCACTCCGTCGACCTGGACGTCGGCATCCCGGCCCGCGGCCTGCACGGTGAGGCGTACCGGGGCCACGTGTTCTGGGACGAGCTGTTCGTGCTGCGGCTGCTCAACCTGCGCTTCCCCGAACTGGCCCGCGCCGTGCTCCGCTACCGCCACCGCCGCCTGGACGCCGCCCGGCGGGAGGCCCACTCGCTCGGGCTGCGCGGGGCGGCGTACCCGTGGCAGAGCGCCGCCGACGGCCGGGAGGAGTCGCAACAACTGCACCTCAACCCGCTCTCCGGCCGCTGGCTGCCCGACCACAGCCACCTCCAGCGGCACGTCGGCTCGGCCGTCGCGTACAACATCTGGCAGTACTACCAGTCCACCGGGGACCGGGACTTCCTCGCCACGGCCGGCGCCGAGATGCTGCTGGAGATCGCCCGGTTCTGGTCCTCGGCCGCCGTGCACGACCCGGCCCGGGGGCACTGGTCGATCCGCGGCGTACTGGGCCCCGACGAGTACCACGACGCCTACCCGTGGGCGGACCGGCCGGGCCTGGACGACAACGCGTACACCAACGTGCTGGCCTCCTGGGTGCTCGCCCGGGCCCAGGACGCCCTGGACGTCCTGCCCGGCCACCGGCGCGACGAGCTGCGCGAACGCCTCGCCTTGGACGACCGGGAACTGGACCGCTGGCAGGACGTCGGCCGCCACCTCCACGTCCCCTTCCACCAGGGCGTGTTGAGCCAGTTCGACGGCTACGAGCGGCTCGCCGAACTCGACTGGGAGGGCTACCGGCGCCGCTACCCCGACCTGCGCCGGCTCGACCGGATCCTGGAGGCCGAGGGCGACACCGTCAACCGCTACCAGGTCTCCAAGCAGGCCGACGCGCTGATGCTCTGGTTCCTGTTCTCCGCCCGTGAGGTCCGCGACCTGCTGCGCCGCCTCGGCCACCCGGCCGGGCACGAGCTGCTGCGCCGCACGACCCACTACTACCTGCGGCGCACCGTTCACGGCTCGACGCTCAGTTCGGTGGTGCACGCCTGGGTGCTCACCCGCTCCGACCGCCGCGCCTCCTGGCACCACTTCCGCGACGCCCTGGTCGCGGACCTGCGGGACAGCCAGCACGGGACCACGGCCGAGGGCGTCCATCTGGGCGCCATGGCGGGCGCGGTCGACCTGCTGCAACGCTGCTACACCGGACTGGAGGTCCGCGAGGACGCCCTCTGGCTCGATCCCCGTCTGCCGTCCGCCCTCGGCCGGCTGGAGCTGGACCTGCGCTACCGGGGGCACTGGGGCCTGACGATCGCCGTCGACCGCCGGACCGTCACGGTGAGCCTGCGCGAGGACCGCCAGGAACCGGTCCGGATCCGGGTGCGCGGCGCGGAGGCGACCGTCCGACCCGGCGGGACCCGGCGCTTCCACCTCTGACGCCCACGGCAGCGGTGTCGGGCTCTGGCCACTGAACCGGCCGGGCACCGGCCCACCGCGCGCCCCGCGCCCCGCGCGTCGTCACCGACGCCCGGACCAGCGCGGCTCCACCAGCTCCCAGGCGGCCTCCCAACCCTTCTCCGCCCGCCGGTCCAGCGCGCGGCGGCGCAACGCGAAGGCGCCCTGCGCGCCGAAACCGAGCACGGTCACCGTGCCGCAGCCGACCAGGACGGCGTCCATGGCGATCAGATCGGCCGGTTTGGGCCCGGCGACGGGGTTTCCGGCGTCGTTCAGGCCGACCGGAACGGTCGTCCCGGCGGGGGTGCCGTCCGGCACGGGCACTCTCCCGGCACCTGGCCCGACGGGGTACGTCCAGCGGGCCGGGGCGTACTCCCGCAGACCGCCGGTACGCGAACCGCCCGACAGCGCCGCACCCGTGGTGACGGCGGTGACGACATGCTGGTGCCGCGCGGTCTGCTGCGCGGTGTGCGTCTCCGCACGGTAGACCAGCAGGGCGGCGACCGCAGCCACGACCAGCGTGGCCAGCATCGCCACCGCCAGCCCGGCCACCAGACGGCTGTACGCCTGGTCGAGCGGGCGGCAGAGGGGGCTGAGGTCCCGTCCGGTCGCCCGGCGGACGTGGCGGCGCAGGGACGTGTGCGAGGACGGGTGGCTGGGGGTGGTGGTTGCGGCGGACATCTCGCGCCTCCTCGTACCGGGGTGGCAGGTGCTCCCGTCCCTCAGTCTTCCGATCCGCCCCCGCTCGCCCGAGGGCCTGACGGCCCCGCCCCCGGGCCCCGACGGTCCACTCGTTCCGGACCGCTGGTCCCGGCCCGGCCTCGCCACCGGGCGGTGGCCGGGGCAACCGGGCCCGGAACCCGGGACCGTCCGGCCCCTGTCGGATCCGGCCCGCGGTGGTGCCATGGGAGTACGGACGGCCGGGGCGCGCCCCGGCCCGGTACCGACCCAGGGAGGACGGCATGGAAGCCGCCGTGGGAGACCGCATCATCGTCCAGGGCACCCGGCCCGGCGCGGCCCGGCGGGACGGCGAGATCATCGGCCTGCACCACCCGGACGGCAGCCCGCCGTACGACGTGCGCTGGTCCGACGACGGTCGGGTGACCGAGTACTTCCCCGGCCCGGACGCCCGGATCCACCACTACCGGCACGCGGACGAGACAGCCCCCTCCCAACCGCACCTGTTCGCGGACTGACGGGCCCGAGGCCATGACCGTCGCCGCCGACGCCCCGGAGCGCGGGCGGCGTCGCCATGGGCGCGGAACCGCTCTCACCCGGTGCGATGGCCCGCCCCCCGCGACCGCCGCACCAGCACATCCTGGGCGCCGGGGTCTGGCAGCGGGTACTGCTGCTCGGCGTCGTCGTCGCGGCCGCGTCGCTCGGCGCGGCTCTGGGCCCACGGCGGCGAACACCCCTGGCAGAGCGTCCTGTTCCGGTTCGCCACGGCCCGGCTCCGCAAGCAAGGGATCTGATGCGGCGCGCGAGGCCGAGGGCCCGCCGGGCCGACACCGGCGACCGGTCGGGCGGCGCCAGGTGGGGTACGCCGGGCTCCGGCCCTGGGCCGGTCGGCCCTCGTGGCCGGCGCCGGGCCCGCCTAGCGTGGGAACAGGATCCGGTCGCAGCAGGACCGAGGAGGAGCCATGACATCCGCAAGCCCCCAGGACGGACTCCGATCCGTCGTCCTCGGCGTCGACGCCCGTGACACCGGCAGCATGACCGCGGCCTGGGCCGCCGACGAGGCAGCCCGGCGCGGCCTGCCGCTACGGCTGGTGCACGCCGTCCCGTCGGTGTACCGCGAGTTCCGCCCCTTCGACCAGGGCCGCTACCACAAGGCCCTGGTCGAGCGCGCCGAACAGGCACTGGACCGGGCCGCCGCCGTGGCCTGGGCCCGCCATCCCGCTCTGGCGCTGACGACGGACGTCAGTGAGGACCTCCCTGCCCCGGCCCTGTGCCGGGAGTCCCGCGAGGCCGCGCTGGTGGTCCTGGGCTCCCGACGGCTGAGCCGCACGGCGGAGGCGCTGAGTGCCTACTCGGTGGCCGTTCCGGTGAGCGCCCAGTCCCACTGCCCGGTGGCCGTCGTCCGCGGTCCGGAGCACACCACCCAGGACCCGCCCTACCTCGTGCTCGACGTGGACGGCAGCCCCTCCTCGGACCCCGCCGTCGACTTCGCCTTCGACCTCGCGGACGAGCGGCGGGCGGCCCTGCGCATCCTGTGGGTCTGGCACCGCCCACCGGTCGGCAACCTCGACGAACACGCCACCGTGCAGCTCCTCCGGCGGCTGCTCTTCGAATCCACGGCCGGCCGGCAGGAGCGCCACCCCGATGTGGCGGTCACCCACGAGCTGGTGCACGGCCACCCGGTCGAGGAACTCGGCATCGCCTCCGAGCACGCCCTCGCCGTGGTCGTCGGCCGCCGCGGCAACGGCGGCTTCACCGGTATGCGCCTCGGCTCCGTCCCGCACGGCCTGCTGCACCGCGCCGACTGCCCGGTCATCACGGTGCCCGCCGCCCCGGACTGAGCCCACATGTACGACGGCCCGATCCGGGCCGGACGGCCCGCGCCCGGACGCTGCTCCGGAGCGGCCCGGGAATGACGAAAGGTGGAGACCATGCACACCGTGATCGTGTACGAGAGCATGTACGGCAACACCCGGGAGATCGCCGAGGCGATCGCCGAGGGCGTCCACCAGGCCGACCCCGGGGCGGCCGTGGACTGCCTCCCGGTGGCCGAGGCGGACGCGGAGACCACCCGCTCCGCGGACCTGCTGGTGGTCGGCGGGCCCACCCACATGCACGGCATGTCCTCCGGGCTCAGCCGGCGGATGGCCGTGGCCGCCGAGGCCCACAAGGAGGACCGTGAGGCGGCCACCGCCGAGGCACGGGAGACGGCCGAGGGACCGGGTCTGCGGGCCTGGTTCCGCGACCTGCCACAGCCCGAGTCGGGCACCTACGCCGCCGCATTCGACACCCGGGTCGACATGCCCCGGGCCGGCGGAGCCGCCAACGGCATCGCCCACCGGCTCTCCGGCCACCACTACGACGTGGTGGCCGAACCCGAGGGCTTCATCGTGGAGGACAACGACGGCCCGCTGCGGGCCGGCGAGCTCGACCGCGCCCGCGCCTGGGGCGCGGGGCTGGTCTGACCGCGGCCGGAAGGCCGCCGTCACCGATCGGCCGGCGGGAACCGGACCGGGAGCCCGGTTCGTCGCACGGCAGCGGCGGGCGCACCACAGCGCCCGCTGTGAGCCTTTCGGCATGACGTCCCGCCCCCGGGCATACCCGGCCGCGAACCGTTCGGCAGCCCCCTGGAGCCGCCGCGACCGTGACGGCCCGCGGCGACGGGGAGACACTGGTCGAGGGGCCGGAGGACGGGAGTACAGGCGATGGCTGACGGCGCAGGCGGCGGGTACCGCGCCCTGGTCGGAGAGCTGGCGGGCTTGGTGCGGCTGGCCCACGCGGCGCTCTGCGGTGCGACGGCCGCACTGACCGGACCGGCGGGCGGCGACGGCGTCCCGGCCGCCGAGAGGGCCCTTGCCGAACTGCGGTCCCGGATCGAGGAGGACGCCGCCGACACCCTCGGCGGCCGCGCCGGGGTCGTGCTGGGCGTCCACGTCGGGTGCGAGGCCGAGGCCCTCGGACAGCTGGCGCAGCGGCTGCTGGAGGCGGCCTGGGCGCGCCGGCTGCGGGATCCGTTCGACGAGCCGCTACTGGCCCCGCTGCGCGCAGTCGCCGACTCGGCCCTGGACTCGGTCTCCCGAGCGGCCGACGTGCTGGAGTCCGGGGCGCCCGGGAGCGTCGCGGACGTGCTCACCGAGTCGCACGACATCGGTCAGCGGCAACGGCTGCTGTACGAACTCCTGCTGCGCACGGAGGAGGCGGACCCGGTCGACGCCGCCGACCTGGTGCGCCTGTCCTGCTACTACCGGCAGTGTGCCGAGCACGCGGGGGCGATCGCCCGGTACGCGGGGCTGTTCGCGCACACCGCGGCATGAGGCGCTACGGCAGCCCGGGGGCGCCCTCTTCGGCCCGGACGGCAACCTCGTCGCCGACGCCCCGCAGGTCCAGGTCCACCTCGGCTCGATGGGAACCACCGTCCGGGAGCTGATCCGCCACCGCGGCCGGCAGCTGCGCCCCACCTGAACGACGGCGCTCTCCGTCCAGTAGGGTGCGCGCCGACACCGAAGACCGTCGGAAGGCACGGATCCATGAGTTCAACGGCACCGGCGGCCGGCCCCGAGGAACTGCGGCGGCACCTGGGCGTGTTCGACGCGGTGATGATCGGGCTGGGGTCGATGATCGGCGCCGGGATCTTCGCCGCGCTCGCTCCCGCGGCGGCGGCGGCCGGCTCCGGGCTGCTGCTCGGCCTGGCGCTGGCGGCCGTGGTCGCGTACTGCAACGCCACCTCATCCGCGCGCCTGGCCGCCCGCTACCCGCAGTCCGGCGGGACGTACGTGTACGGGCGCGAGCGGCTCGGGGAGTTCTGGGGCTACCTGGCCGGGTGGGGGTTCGTGGTCGGCAAGACCGCGTCGTGCGGAGCGATGGCGCTCACGGTCGGGTCGTACCTGTGGCCCGGTCAGGCGCACGCGGTGGCGGTCGCGGCGGTCGTGGCCCTGACGGCGGTGAACTGCGTCGGCGTGCAGAAGGCCGCCTGGCTGACGCGGGTGATCGTCGCCGTCGTCCTGTCCGTGCTCGCCGCCGTGGTCACCGCCTGCTTCAGCGGCTCCGGCGCCGACACCGGCCACTGGGCCGTCGGAGCGGACGCCGGCTTCCACGGGGTGCTCCAGGCGGCGGGGTTCCTGTTCTTCGCGTTCGCCGGGTACGCGCGCATCGCCACCCTCGGTGAGGAGGTCCGCGACCCGCGCCGGACCATCCCCCGTGCGATCCCGCTCGCGCTGGGCATCACGCTGGTGGTCTACGCGGTGGTCGCGCTCGCCGTCCTGGCCGTCCTCGGCCCCGAGGGTCTGGCCCGCACCAGCACGCCGCTGACGGAGGCGGTCCGGGCTGCCGGGGTGCCCGGCCTGGCCCCGGTGGTGCGCGTCGGCGCCGCGGTGGCGGCCCTCGGCTCCCTGCTCGCGCTGATCCTCGGCGTCTCGCGCACCGTCCTGGCGATGGCCCGCGACCGGCACCTGCCCCACCGGCTCGCCGCCGTCCACCCCCGCTTCGCCGTCCCGCACCGCGCCGAACTCACCGTCGGCGCCGTCGTCGCCGTCCTCGCCTCCGTCGCGGACCTGCGCGGGGTGATCGGCTTCTCCTCCTTCGGCGTGCTCGCCTACTACGCCGTCGCCAACGCCTCGGCCTGGACCCTCACCCCCGCCGAGGGCCGCCCGCCGCGGGTGCTTCCGGCGCTCGGGCTGGCCGGGTGCGCGGTGCTGGCCTTCGCCCTCCCCGGGGCCTCGGTGCTGTGGGGCGCCGCAGTGCTCGCCCTCGGCGCCGCCGCCCACGGCGTGCGCGCGGGCCTGGCCCACCGCGCCTGACGTCCTGCGGCGCGGCACCGGTCTGACCCGGTTCCCTCCGGGGAGGGCCGATCGGCCCTCCCGCCACGACCGGTCGGACCTGCTTCGGGAGGCCTGCGCCCCTGGGCCCGTCGGCCCGGCCGGGCGGACAGTGGCAGGGACGGGGCCCCGACGCGCACGGCGCCGGGGGTCATCCTGCCAGCGCGCCCGGAGGCAGTCATGCGCCGTGTCATCCACTTCCGCGATCTCGGCCGGGAGGACGTCGCCGTGGTCGGCGGCAAGAACGCCTCGCTGGGCGAGCTGATCAACGGCCTGAGCCCGGCCGGGGTCCGGGTGCCCGACGGCTTCGCCACCACCGCGGACGCCTACCGTGAGCTGCTCGACACCGGCGGCCTGCGCGAGCGGATCGCCGAGCAGATCGACCGGCGGCACGGCGGCGCCCCACTGCCCGAGGTCGGCGCCGCGATCCGGTCCGCCGTCCTGGCCACTCCGCTTCCCACCCCGCTCACCCGGGACGTCCTGGCAGCGTACGAGCACCTCGCCCGCGAGGCCGGGCGCCAGGACCCCGATGTCGCGGTGCGCAGCAGCGCCACCGCGGAGGACCTGCCGGAGGCCAGCTTCGCGGGCCAGCAGGAGACGTTCCTGAACGTCCGGGGCGCCGCCGCCCTGCTGGACGCCTGTCGGCGCTGCTATGCCTCGCTGTTCACCGACCGGGCCATCGACTACCGCGAGCGGATGGGCTTCGACCACCTCTCGCTGGCCCTGTCGGTCGGCGTTCAGTCGATGGTGCGGTCCGATCTCGCGGGCGCGGGGGTGGTGTTCACGCTGGACCCCGAGACCGGCTTCCCGGGTGTGGTGGTGATCAGCGCCGCCTGGGGGCTGGGCGAGACGGTGGTGAGCGGCCAGGTCGACCCTGACGAGTACACCGTGTTCAAGCCGGTGCTCAAGGACCACCACCTGGACCCGGTGGTGCAGGCGCAGCCGGGCGCGAAACGCCGGAAGGCGGTGTACGGCGCGGACGGCTCCACCACGACCGTGGACACCGACGGGGACGAGCGGTCCCGCCCGGTACTCGGCCGGGGAGACGTCCGCACCCTCGCCGAGTGGGCGGTCGCGGTCGAGGAGCACTACGGCTGCCCGATGGACCTGGAGTGGGCCAAGGACGGTATCAGCGGGCTGCTGTTCCTCGTCCAGGCTCGGCCGGAGACCGTGCAGTCGCGGCGTCGGGGCGAGGTGCTGCGCCGGTTCCGGCTGACCGGTACGGGCGAACGCCTGGTGGACGGCATCGCGGTGGGCGAGGCGGTCGGCGCCGGGCCGGTGTGCGCGCTGGCCGAGCCGGTCGGGCTGGAGCGCTTCCCGCAGGGGGCCGTGCTGGTCACGGAGATCACCGATCCGGACTGGGAGCCGCTGATGAAGCGGGCCGCCGCCATCGTCACCGACCACGGCGGACGCACGTCGCATGCCGCGATCGTCAGCCGGGAGCTGGGCGTGCCGGCAGTGGTCGGCACCGGGTCGGCGACCGCCGTGCTCGCCGACGGGCGGGAGGTCACGGTCTCCTGTGCCGAGGGCGCGGAGGGCCACGTGTACGCGGGCCGGGTCGCCTACGAGGCGACCGAGACCGACCTCGGCTCGATGCCTGCCACCCGGACCAAGGTCATGCTCAACCTGGCCGACCCCGGCGCCGCGTTCCGCTGGTGGCGGCTGCCCGCCGACGGCGTGGGCCTGGCCCGGACCGAGTTCGTGGTCGCCCACCAGGTGCGCGTCCACCCGATGGCCCTGGTCCACCCCGAGCGGCTGTCCGCCGAGGACCGGCGGCTGGTGGACGAGCTGACCTGCGGCCACCCGGACCGCACCGACTACTTCGTGGACCGCCTGGCCCACGGTGTGGCCCGGATCGCCGCCTCTCGCTGGCCGGACCCGGTCGTGGTGCGTACCAGCGACTTCAAGACCAACGAGTACGCCCGGCTGGTCGGCGGCGCGCCCTTCGAACCGACCGAGGCGAACCCGATGATCGGCTGGCGCGGCGCGAGCCGCTACTACGACCCCGGCTACCGCGAGGGCTTCGCCCTGGAGTGCCGGGCGCTGCGCCAAGCCCGCGACGAGCTCGGGCTGACCAACGTCGTGGTGATGATCCCCTTCTGCCGCACCCCGCGGGAGGCCGACCGGGTGCTCGCCGTGATGGCCGACAACGGGCTCGCCCGGGGCTCGAACGGCCTGCGGGTGTATGTCATGGCGGAGATCCCGGCCAACATCCTGCTCGCCGAACAGTTCGCCGAACGCTTCGACGGTTTCTCCATCGGCAGCAACGACCTGACCCAGCTCACCCTCGGCGTCGACCGCGACTCCGGGCTGCTGGCGCACCTCTTCGACGAACGCGATCCTGCCGTCACCCGCAGCATCGAGTCACTGATCGCCACCGCCCACGCGGCCGGCCGGCACGTCGGTCTCTGCGGCCAACGCCCAAGCAACGACCCGGACTTCACACGTTTCCTGGTCGGGGCCGGGATCGACTCGATCTCCGTCACCCCGGACAGCTTCGCCGCCGTCAAGCACGCCGTGGCCGAGGCCGAGGCCGCTGTGTGAGCGGTGCCGCCCCCTTCCGGCCCTCGCCGATGGGGCCGAGCGGCCCTGCCGCGCAGCGCCCGACGGCGGTGTGATGGACACCGGAGGCGAGCTCATGGCCGCGCTACCCGGCGTCGACCCGGGCAAGAACATCACGATCGGCGTCGACGACGGCGTACCGACCGTCCAGGCCGAGCGCGGCGAGGAGAAGAAGGACAAGCAGCGCTCCGAGTTCCGCTACCCGGACACGCTCCGGGCCCGACCGACCCGAGGAGACCCGACATGACCGCGAACGCCCCGGCGACGATGCGCACCAAACAGTGGAAGCTGCGCCTCGACCTCTTCGAGGAGGGCGACGAGACCAAGGTCCACGCGGTTCTCGACACCGGCGACAACATCCTGGAAACCCGCACCACCGCCCACCGCAACCCCCACGACCCGGCGGTGCCCGAGATCGGCGACGAGTACGCCGCCGCCCGTGCCCTCATCGACCTCGGCCAACGGCTCCTTCGCGCCGGCCGCTCCGACTCGGTCGCCAACGCCCTCGGCATGGACGTCGACGCGTCCGTCCCGGCCACCGGCACGGTCACGGCCGGCGGCTGACCGGCGGCAACCGGCCCGCCCCGTGATCGAAGCGCAGGGCGGCCGCCGGAGCACCGGGCTGCGCCGCCGTCGGGCTCCCGGGCGGCGCGAGGTCATCGTTGCCGAGTCCCTCGACCGGACCGGCTTCCGGGGCGAGCAGCACTGCCGCCCGCCCCGGGCCGGGCGGACAGTCGAGTTCGGCTTCAGACGGCGTGCAGGCCGTGGGCCGCGAACACGGAACGGGCCCTCTCCACCTGGTCCGGAGTGGGTGCCGGGGTGTCCGCCGGCGTGTACTCCAGGCCGAGTGCGCGCCACTTCGGTGCGCCGAGCCGGTGGAAGGGCAGGACGTCGACCCGGGTGACGTTGCCCAGGGAGGCGGTGAAGGCGGCGACGCCCTCGATGTTCTCGGCGGCGTCGGTCAGCCCGGGTACCAGGACGAAGCGGACCCAGACGTCGGTGCCGAGCTCGGCCAGCCGCCGGGCGAACTCCAGAGTGGGGGCGAGGCGCCGCCCGGTCAGGTGGCGGTAGAGCTCCCGGTCCCAGGACTTGATGTCGAGGAGGACGAGGTCGGTGTCGGCGAGCAGTGCGTCGGTGGCCCGGACGCCCAGGAAGCCGGAGGTGTCCAGGGCGGTGTGCAGCCCGAGTTCGTGCTTGAAGCGGTGCAGCAACCCCCCGGCGAGGTAGGGCTGGAGCAGCGGTTCACCGCCGCTGACGGTGGCGCCGCCGCCGCAGGCCCCGATGAACTCCGCGCACTTGGCGGCTTCCCGGACGACGTCGTCGGCGGGGGCGGGCCGGCCGTCGCGCAGGTGCCAGGTGTCCGGGTTGTGGCAGTAGAGGCAGCGCAGCGGGCACCCGGAGAGGAACACCACGAAGCGCGTTCCGGGCCCGTCCACGCCGGTGGACAGGTCCCAGGAGTGGAGCAGCCCACCGTTCACCCGCCGGGCGGAGGGGGCCGGTGTCCCGGCCCGGTCGGCCGGGTGTGCGGGAGGGAGGGGCTGGGGCATTTCGGCTCCGGAAGGACGGCGGGTGCCGGCGCCCTGGTCGGGGCGGCGCCGGCCCCCGCGTGGACGGTCGCGGCTACAGCGAGCCGTGGAAGGTGCGGTTGACCACGTCCAGTTGCTGTTCCCGGGTGAGCCGGACGAAGTTGACCGCGTAGCCGCTGACCCGGATGGTGAGTTGGGGGTGGTTCTCGGGGTGCTCCATGGCGTCCAGGAGGGTGCCGCGGTCGAGGACGTTGACGTTCATGTGGAAGCCCCGGCAGGTGACGTAGCCGTCGAGCACGCCCACGAGGTTGTGCACCCGTTCCTCGGGACTGCGTCCGAGGGCGTCCGGGGTGACGGTGTTGGTGAGCGAGATGCCGTCCTCGGCCTGGCCGTAGGGCAGCTTGGCGACGGACAGCGCGCTCGCCACGTAGCCGTGGTGGTCCCGTCCGTTCATCGGGTTGGCCCCGGGGGAGAACGGCTCGCCCGCCCGTCGGCCGTCCGGGGTGTTGCCGGTCTTCCGGCCGTAGACGACGTTGGAGGTGATGGTCAGGACGGACTGGGTGTGCTCGGCGCCCCGGTAGGCGGGGTGCTCTCGCACCTTCGCCATGAACGTCTCGACCAGCCGGACGGCGATCTCGTCGGCCCGGTCGTCGTTGTTGCCGTACGCCGGGTAGTCGCCGTCCACCAGGTAGTCGGTGACCAGACCGGTCTCGTCCCGTACGGGCCTGACCTCGGCGTACCTGATCGCGGACAGCGAGTCCGCGGCGACCGCGAGGCCGGCGATGCCGCAGGCCATGGTGCGCCGGACGTCCCGGTCGTGCAGGGCCATCTCGAGGCGCTCGTAGGCGTACTTGTCGTGCATGTAGTGGATGACGTTCAGCGCGTGGACGTACGTCCCGGCCAACCAGTCCATCTGCCGGTCGAGCCGGGCCAGCACCTCGTCGTAGTCGAGGACGTCGGAGGTGACCGCGCCGGTGTCGGGGCCGACCTGGACGCCCGACACCTCGTCCCGGCCGCCGTTGACCGCATAGAGCAGGGTCTTGGCGAGATTGACCCGGGCGCCGAAGAACTGCATCTGCTTGCCGACCTCCATCGCGGAGACGCAGCAGGCGATCGCGGTGTCGTCGCCGAAGCGGGGGCGCATCAGTTCATCGGACTCGTACTGGATGCTGGAGGTGTCGATCGACACCCGGGCGCAGAACTCCTTGAACCCCTGCGGGAGCCGGGGCGACCAGAGGACGGTCATGTTCGGTTCGGGGGCCGGGCCGAGGTTGTAGAGGGTCTGCAGGTAGCGGAAGGAGGTGCGGGTGACCAGCGGACGGCCGTCCGCGCCGATCCCGCCGATGGACTCGGTGACCCAGGTCGGGTCGCCGGAGAACAGCTCGTCGTACTCGGGAGTGCGCAGGAAGCGGACGATCCGCAGCTTGATGACGAAGTCGTCCACCAGTTCCTGGGCCTGATGTTCCGTCAGAACGCCGGCGTCCAGGTCACGCTGGAGGTAGACGTCGAGGAAGGTGGAGGTGCGGCCGAGCGACATGGCGGCGCCGTTCTGTTCCTTGACGGCCGCCAGGTAGGCGAAGTACAGCCACTGGATCGCCTCCCGGGCCGTGGCGGCCGGACCCGAGAGGTCGTAGCCGTAGCCGTCGGCCATCTGCTTGAGCTCTCCCAACGCCCTGATCTGTTCGGCGAGTTCCTCACGCAGCCGGATGGTCTCCTCCAGCCGGGCGGGCTCGGTGGGAGCCGGGTCGAGCTCGGCCTTCTCGGCGAGCTTGGCCTCGATCAGCCGGTCGACGCCGTACAGGGCCACCCGGCGGTAGTCCCCGATGATCCGGCCGCGCCCGTAGGCGTCCGGCAGTCCGGTGATGACGCCGGACCTGCGGGCGGCCCGGATCTCGGGGGTGTAGGCGTCGAAGACGCCGTCGTTGTGGGTCTTGCGGTACTCGGTGAAGACCTTCGCCAGCTCCGGGTCGACCGGGTAGCCGTAGGTGCTCAGCGCGCCGGCGACCATCCGCCAGCCGCCGTTGGGCATGATCGCGCGCTTCAGCGGGGCGTCGGTCTGCAGGCCGACGATCAACTCCCGCTCTCGGTCGATGTAGCCGGGCGCGTGCGCGGTGATGCTCGACGGGACGTCGTACGCGACGTCGAGGACGCCCTTGGCCCGCTCCTCGGGGAAGAGGGCGGTGATCCGCCGCCACACCGCGAGGGTGCGTTCGGTGGGGCCGGCCAGGAAGGCGGCGTCGCCCTCGTACGGGGTGTAGTTGTGCTGGACGAAGTCGCGGACGTCGATGGCGTCCCGCCAGAGTCCGCCCTTGAAGCCGTGCCAGGCACTCATGGTGTGCTCCTGCTGGGAGGTGGTCATCTCGGGGTGCTCCGCTCAGTCCTGGTCGCCGTAGTAGGCCTGGCGCATCAGCTGCTGCATGTCCGCCAGCATCGGCAGCCGCGGGTTGGCCGGGGCGCACTGGTCCTCGTAGGCGTTCATCGCCTGCTGCGGCAGGGCCGCCAGGAAGGCCGCCTCGTCGACGCCGGCCTCCTTGAAGGAGCGCG
This sequence comes from Kitasatospora sp. NPDC096128, assembly GCF_040303105.1. NCBI lineage: Bacteria > Bacillati > Actinomycetota > Actinomycetes > Kitasatosporales > Streptomycetaceae > Kitasatospora > Kitasatospora sp. NPDC096128. The sequence goes on from NZ_JBEOSP010000055.1 coordinate 18,838, forward strand.
GGATGCCGGCCTCGTCGCGGAGGTCCTCCACGGCCGCGGCGAGGGACTCGACGCCCTGCTCGGGGGTGGCCGCGGGCAGGCCGAGCGTCCGGGCGATGGACTGGTAGCGCTCGGGGGCGGTGTAGCTCTGGTACTTGGGCCAGCCGGTGACCTTGGCCGGGGCGGAGCCGTTCCAGCGGATCACGTGCGGCAGCAGCAGGGCGTTGGTGCGGCCGTGGGCGACGTGGAAGGTCGCGCCGAGGGTGTGGGCCATGGCGTGCACGGCGCCGAGGAAGGCCGATCCGAAGGCCATGCCGGCGATCGTGCCGGCGTTGTGCATCTTCTCCCGCGCCGCCGGGTCGTCGGGGCCGGCCACCACCGCCCGCTCCAGGTTCTCGAAGATCAGCCGGATCCCCTGGAGGGCGAGGCCGTCGGTGAAGTCATTGGCGTAGACCGAGACATAGGCCTCGATGCAGTGGGTGAGGGCGTCGAAGCCGGTGTCCGCGGTGACGTGCGCCGGCAGGTCGGTGGTCAGCGCCGGGTCGACGATGGCCACGCTCGGGGTGAGCGCGTAGTCCGCGAGGGGGTACTTCTGGCCGGTGGCGGTGTCGGTGATGACGGCGAAGGGAGTGACCTCGCTGCCGGTCCCGGAGGTGGTCGGGACGCACACCAGTTTCGCCTTCTCCCCCAGGTCGGGGAAGGTGAAGGCGCGCTTGCGGATGTCGAAGAACTTCTCCTTCAGGTCCGCGAACTCCACCTCCGGGTGCTCGTACATCAGCCACATCACCTTCGCCGCGTCCATCGGCGACCCGCCACCGAGGGCGACGATGGTGTCGGGCCGGAAGCCGCGCATCAGCTCGGCGCCCTTGACCACGGTGTCGATGCTCGGGTTGGGTTCGACGAAGTCGACGACCCGGACCTCAACGGGCTCGCGGCGCCGGTCCAGGATGCCGCGCACCCGCTCCAGGTGGCCGATCTCGACCATCGTCCGGTCGGTCACTATGACGATCCGGTGGGCGTTCGGCATGCTCGCCAGGTACTTGACCGAGTTGCGCTCGAAGTAGATCTTCGGCGGGACCTTGAACCACTGCATGTTGGTGTTGCGACGCCCGATCCGCTTGATGTTGACGAGGTTCAGCGCCGAGACGTTCCCGGCCACCGAGTTGTGCCCGTAGCTGCCGCAGCCCAGGGTCAGCGAGGGCGTGAAGGCGTTGTAGACGTCACCGATACCGCCCTGCGAGCTGGGCGCGTTCCAGATGATCCGGCAGGCCTTGACCGCGTGCCCGAACTCCTCGACGAACGCCGCGTCCTCGGTGTGCACCGCCGCCGAGTGCCCGAGGCCGTCGAACTCGACCATCGCGCAAGCGAGTTCGACACCCTCCCGGCGGGAACGGGCGGTCAGCACGGCGAGCACCGGGCAGAGCTTCTCGCGGGTCAGCGGTTCCGACGGCCCGACCCGCTCGGCGTCCACCAGGATCACCGAGGTGTCGGCCGGCACCTCGAAGCCCGCCGCCCCGGCGACCTGCGCGGCCGACCGGCCCACCGCGTCGGCGTTCAGCCGCCCCCCGGCGCAGGAGGAGCCGTCGCCGGAGCCGAACAGGTACCGCTCCAGCAGCGCCTTCTCCTCCGGGCTCGCGTGGTGGGCCTTCAGCTTCCGGAACTCGTCGAGCGCCGCGCCGCGGATCTCCGCGTCCAGGATCACCGCCTGTTCGGAGGCGCAGATCATGCCGTTGTCGAAGGTCTTGGACAGCACGAGGTCGTTGACGGCGCGCTTCAGGTCGGCGCTCCGTTCCACGTACGCCGGGACGTTGCCCGCGCCGACGCCCAGGGCGGGCTTGCCACAGGAGTACGCGGCCCGCACCATGGCGTTGCCGCCGGTGGCCAGGATGGTGGCCACGCCCGGATGGTTCATCAGGGCGCGGGTGGCCGCCATCGACGGCTCCTCGATCCACTGCACGCAGTGCGCCGGCGCGCCCGCCGCCACTGCCGCGTCCCGCACGATCCGGGCCGCCTCGGCCGAGCAGCGCTGCGCCGAGGGGTGGAAGGCGAACACGATCGGGTTCCGGGTCTTGAGCGCCAGCAGGCACTTGAAGATCACGGTCGAGGTCGGGTTGGTCACCGGGGTGATTCCGGCGACCACGCCGACCGGCTCGGCGATCTCCACGATGCCGTCGATCTCGTCCCGGTACACCACCCCGACCGTCTTCGTCCGGGCCATCACATGGGTGACGTTCTCGCAGGCGAAGACGTTCTTCACCGCCTTGTCCTCGAACAGTCCTCGCCCGGTCTCCTCCACCGCCAGCGCCGCCAGCCCGGTGTGCCGGGCCAGTGCGGCCAGCGAGGCCTTCCTGACGATGTGATCGACCTGCTCCTGGGTGAAGTCCGCGTACGCGTCGAGCGCCGTCAGCGCGTCGGCGACCAGCGCGCCGACAGCGGCGTCGGGGCCCGGCGCCGTGGCCGGGTGGGGGGCCGGGACGGCGGGGACCTGCTCCTCCGTCTGCGGGTGACGAGGCATGGCGTTGGCCACCTTTCGGTTCGTCAGCAAGGGTCGCGCGCCGGGTGTTCCGTTCGCGCCGACGGTTCCAATCTGCCCCGGTGGCCCGGGCCGGGGACCGTGCCGATGGGGCACACCCGAAGGCCGAAGGTCCCTCTTCCGCGAACCGCAGGTCCCGTACGGCACCGCCGGTCACGGGCTCGCGACAACGCCGTTTCGGGGGGCAGCGGCAGGGGCGGTACGCCCCGGGCGCGCACGACACCGGTCGGCCGCAGTCGAGGTCCTCGACGGCGGCCGGGTGCCGGACTCCGGCGGGCGCGGGCCGGACGGGTGCGGTGGTGGTTCAGCCGGCCCGGTGCGGGGCGGCGGCATCCGTGCGGTGGCCGAGGCGGCTGGTGACGTCCACGACACCGTCCACGCTGCGGCACAGCCTCTCCACCACCGGCGCCTGGCCCGGGTGGTCGAGCGTGCCTGCGAGGACGACGCGGCCGCCGTGGACCTGGACGTCGAGGGTGTCCGGGTCGATGCCCAGGGCGCGGCGCAGGACTTCGGCGCGGATCTCCTCGCGGATGGCCCCGTCGTGCCGCAGGAACACCCGGAGCAGGTTGGCGCGGCTGACAATGCCCACCAGTCGGCCGGCCTCGTCGACGACGGGCAGGCGCTTGACGTGCTCGCTCTCCATCAGGCGGGCCGCCTCGACGACCGTCCACTCCGGACGCGCGCACACGGCCGGGGCGGTCATCAGGCCCACGGCGGTGGTCGCCCGGCTGCGGGCACGCTCGCCCGGCGTCAGATCCGGGGTGAGCAGCAGTCCTGCGGGGTCCTCCTGGGCCGCCTCGTTGAGCAGCAGGTCGGCCTCGGAGACCACACCGAGCGGCCGGTCCTCGTCGTCCAGGACCGGCACGGCCGTGATGTCGTGCTCGGCGAGCAGCCGGGCGATCTCCTTGAAGCCGGTGTCGGGCCGTACGTGCACGACGGCCGACGTCATCAGTTCTCCTACGATCCGGTGTCGCATGGCCGGTTCGCTCCTTCCTCTCCGATCGGCGGCGCGCCGGCGCGCCGGCCAGGGGGTGTACGGGTCAGTCGTTGCGGTGGCGCACCACGACAACGTGCTCTCGTCTGCCTCGACCTTCGGCGCTGCGCCCGGAGTCGCGAAGAACGGGTCCCGGAGGCCGGGACCTTCAGCCCGACCACGGCCGTCACCGCGAGGGCGGCGTGCGGCTCCAGGACGGCCGGCGGGGCTTTCCCGACGCTGCGGTCGACGCTCAGTCGTGCGGCACGACCGCCACCGGGCCGTGCGCGTGGTGCAGGACGGCATGGGTCACACCTCCCAGCCAGGGCGCGGCCGCGTGCAGCCCGGACGTCCGACGGCCCACCACCGTCAACGAAGCCCCCCGCGACGCCTCCACCAGTGCCCGCCCGGCCGGCCAGGCCGTCACCTCGGCCTCGACGCGGACCTCGGGGAACTTCTCGCGCCAGGGGGCGAGCGTGTCCTGGAGACGCGTCAGCTCCGCCGCCGCCAGGGAGTCCCTGATCTCACGCTGGTCCAGCGGCGCCTCCGTCACGTACGGCCCGACGGGCACGGTCCGGCTCTCCAGAACCCGCAGCGCCGCGCCGCGCGCGGCGGCCTGCCCGAAGGCGAAGGCGAGCAGCTCGCCGCACGGCCGGGCGCTGTCCAGGCCGACCACCACCTCGCCGGAGGCGGCCTCCCCGCCGTCCGCGCCGGCCCGGACCAGGACTACGGGGCAGTGGGCCCGCGCCGCCGTGCGCAGCGCGATCGAGCCGACCAACAGCCCGGTGAACCCGCCCGATCCGCGCGAGCCGACCACCAGCAGGCCGTCCCGCGCGCCGGCGGCGGCCAGCACGTACGCCGGGTTGCCGGACACGTGTCGGCAGGTGATTTCCAGGTCCGGCAGCGTCCGTGCGATGCGGTCCCGCACCGCGAGCACCGCCCGCGGAAGGAGTTCGGCTTCGTCGTGGGGCTCCCCGGGCGCGAAGGCCTCAGCCGCCCCGGCATGGATCAGCCGCAGCGGCCGCCCACTGCGGCGGGCCTCCTGCGCGGCCCACGCGGCCGCGGCCCCGCTCGGTTCCGATCCGTCGACTCCGACCACTACGGCATGCGACATGATGGCGTTCCTCCTGTGTTCGACGGCCGCGTGCGGTTGCCCGCGGCCCGGGGTGTACGGAAAAGACTCGCGGTCGCGCCGGGGCCGCCACAGAGGCCGAGCAGCCCTCCGATGCGGCCCGAAGGTCCCGCTCACATGTCCACGGCCGCGGCGACCGGTCGGATCGTGAACCTCGTCGGTGCGTGTCCGTCTCCCGCTGCGGGTGACACATCGCCAGGACATCGCGGACGTCGGCGAACAGCGCCGTCGGCGGACAAGGCCGGTCGGAAGACACGGCCGTTGGCGGACACGGCCGTTGGCGGACAGGGCCGTTGGCGGACAGGGCCGTTGGGCCCTACCGGCCCGCCCGCGTACCCGGCAGAATGCTCCGAGGTCTCGCCCGTCGGTCGGGCGGCAGGCGCACGGTTACGGAGTAGCGATGGCCGACAGCACGGTGGAACGGGCGGGCGACCCCGTCAAGGTGTTCTTGCTCGACGACCACGAAGTGGTCCGCCGGGGCGTGCGCGACCTGCTGGACTCCGAACCGGGCCTGCGGGTGATCGGTGAGGCCGCCACCGTCGAGCAGGCGCTCACCCGGGTCCCGGCACTGCGGCCGGACGTCGCCGTCCTCGACATGCGACTGCCCGACGGCGACGGCGTGACGGCCTGCCGCGAGCTGCGCTCACGCATGCCCGGCCTGGCCTGCTTGATGCTCACCTCCTTCGACGACGAGGAGGCCCTGCTCGACTCCATCATGGCCGGTGCCGCGGGCTACGTCCTCAAGCAGATCAGCGGAACGGATCTGGTCTCCGCCGTCCGGACGGTCGCGTCCGGACAGTCCATGCTCGATCCCGGCGCCACCACCCGGCTGATGGCCCGCCTGCGCGGGGACACCGGTCCTCGGACCCGCGACTTCCCCGAGCTCACCGAACGGGAGCGCGAGGTTCTGGCCCTGATCGGCGAAGGACTGACCAACCGTCAGATCGGGCAGCGACTGTTCCTGGCCGAGAAGACCGTCAAGAACCACATCTCGCGCCTTCTCGCCAAGCTCGGCGTCGAACGCCGGGTCCAGGCCGCCGTCATCGCCGGCCGGACCCTCGCGGCCCACGACCACGGCCGGGGGCGCTCCGCCGGCTGAACCGCCGGCCGGCCGTCAGCCTCCCAACGGCGCCGACCAGACCAGCCGCGTGCCGCCGCCCGGCGGGCTCGCCAGTTCGAACGATCCCCCCAGGGTGTCGGCCCGTGCGGCGAGGTTCGTCAGGCCGCTGCGACGGCCCTGCTCCGGGACGCCGACACCGTCGTCCTGCACCGTCAGCACCACCTGCTTCCCGGTCGCCTGCAGCACGATCTCGACCCGCCCGGCCCGCGCGTGCCGGGCCGCGTTGCTGAGGGCCTCGCCCAGCACCGCCACGACGTGGTCCGCGGTTTCCGCGGGAACGTCGGTGTCGAGCAGCCCCTCCATGCTCAGCCGGGGCGCGAAGCCGAGCACCGCCTGGGCCTCCTCCGCGGCCCGCACGGCGCGGGCCCGCAGTCCCTGGCCGGCGCCGCCTTCCCGGGCCCGCAGCCCGAAGATCGTCGACCGGATGATCTTGATCGTCTCGTCCAGATCACCCACCGCCCGCGACACCCGGTCCGAGGCGCCGGCGTGGTCGATGAGGCGCGCGGCGCTCTGCAGGGTCATGCCCGTGGCGAACAGCCGCTGGATCGCCAGGTCATGCAGATCACGCGCGATGCGGTCGCGGTCCTCCAGCATCGCCAGCTGCTCGGCGTCCCGCCGCCGCTCAGCCAGCTCCAGTGCCAGCGCGGCCTGGTGGGAGAAGCCGACGAGCGGGCCGATCTCCCGCTCGGTGAAGGCCGGTTCGCCCGTCCGCCGAGCCAGCAGCAGCGCTCCCTCACTCCGCCCCTCCGCACGGCCCAACGGCACGGCCACCGCGGGCCCCAGGCCCGCGAACCGCCGCGGACCATCGGTGAGTCGGGGGTCCTCCGCCAGGTCCACGGTGGTGACCGGCGAACCGGCGCTGAAGGCTTCCCCCGACAGCGTTCCGGTCAGCGACAGCCGAATCCCCAGCCGTGCGGCGGGGTCGCCGCCCAGGGCGAGTTCGACCCTCAGCCCCTCGCCGTCGTCCCCCCGCACCGAGAGGTCGACCAGCTCGGATCGGGTGATCTCCATGGACCGCCGCGCGATCAGCTCCATCACGTCGCCACGCGCGGCACCCGACAGCAGCGCCCGGGTGACCTCCCCGCTCGCGCTCAGCCAGCGCTGCCGGCTCCGGGCCTCCTCGTACAGGCGGGCGTTGTCCACCGCCACTCCGGCCGCGACGGCGAGGGTCGAGATCACCGCCTCGTCGTCCGCGTCGAACTCCTCGCCGCCGCGTTTGTCGGTCAGGTAGAGGTTGCCGAACACCTCGTCGCGCACCCGCACCGGGACGCCGAGGAAAGTGGTCATCACCGGGTGGTGCGCCGGGCACCCGTACGACGCGGGGTGCCGGGAGAGGTCCGCCAGCCGGAGTGCCTCCGGGGTGCGGATCAGCTCCCCCAGGATGCCCCGGCCGGTCGGGTACGGGCCGATGGGCTCGATCTCCTCCTCCGACAGGCCCACGGTCAGGAACTGCGAGAGCGTCTCCCCGTCAGGACCGATCACGCCCAAGGCGGCGTACCGCGCGTCCACGAGCACGGCTGCGGCCTCCACGATGCGCCGCAGCACCTGGGTCAGGTCGAGTTCGCGCCCGACCGACAGCACGGCTTCCAGGAGGCTGTGCACCCGGTCCCGAGTACCGCGGGCGTCGTCGATCCGGGCCTGCAGTTCTTCCAGCAGCTCGTCCAGCCGCAGCTGGGGCGGCCGGGAGCGCACCTCGTCCCCGCCCAAGGGATCCCTCCTCGTCCAGGTGACCGACCCGTCGATTCTGGCAGACGGCCCGGCACGCGGACAGTGCCGATCCACCTGGTCGCCTCCGTCGGGATCCGGCGCGTGCGGGTGCGCGGCCGGGCGTCCTCAGGGCGCGAGATCCCGGCGCAGCAGCGGGCGGGACGGCGACGACAGGGCCCAACGGACCCCTTCCACCTGGCCGGCCGCGCCGTCATCGCCGGGCGTGCACCGCCCGGCGGACCTCGGCGACGACGCGCGGCACCGCGTCGGCGACGGCCGGGCTCAGGCCCTCGCCGATCGAGAAGTCCGTGCCCTCGACCGCGATGATCAGCAGTTCGCGCGGCAGCTTGGCGAGTGCGGCGGCCAGGGCGACGGCGTGGCCTAGGCCCAGGCCGTGGGTGCCGGCCGCCGCCTCCTCCCCGGCCAGTGGATCGGCGAGGAGGTGGTCGGCGTCGACGTCGACCTGGTGGATCCGGCCCGGCTCCCCCGGATGGCTGTGCACCGCGTCGACCACGACCGCGAGGTCCGCGTCGTCCCACAGCTCCATCAGCCGGGTGGGCTCGCCGTCGCACAGGGTGAGCCGGGCGACGGCCAGGCCGCCGGCGGCGAGTTCCGCCAGGACGGCCACGGCCACGCCGTCGTCGTGGCGGTACTCGTTGCCGACGCCGATGACGACGACGCGTTCACCGCCCATGCCCGTCACCTCCGGTCCACGGTGAGGGTGAGGAAGTGCGCCGCGCAGGAGATGCAGGGGTCGTAGTTGCGGATCGCCTGCTCGCACCGGCGGGTCAGTTCCGCGTCGTCCAGGTGCAGCCGGGGCTGGACGAAGGCCCGCAGGTCGGCCTCGATCGCGCTCTGGTTCTGCGCGGTCGGCGGGACGATGACGGCCCGCTGGACGATCCCGGCTTCGTCCAGGTCGTAGCGGTGGTACAGCAGCCCGCGCGGGGCCTCGGTGGCGCCGAACCCGCTCCCCGCCCGGGGCCGGACCGGGACGGCGGGGGCGGGCGGGGGCTCGTACCCCTCGATGATCCGCTGTGCTTCGGTGACGGCCCACAGGACCTCCGCGGCCCGGACCACGATGCTGCGGAAGGGGTTGTCGCAGCGCGGGCCGAGTCCGGCTTCGGCGGCCAGGGCGCGGACCTCGGCGGGCAGGCCTTCGCTGCCGAGGTTCCAGCGGGCGAGCGGCCCGGTCAGGTGGGGCCGGCCGTCGAGGGTGGCGTGCAGGGCGGTGGAGTGCGGCACCTGGTGTTCCCGGACGCGCTGCTCGAAGTCCCGTACCGGGAACGATCCGGCCGGCGCACCGGTCGGGGTGCCGGAGTCGATGGCGTAGCCGTCCGGCTCGGTGAGGGCGAGGAGTTCGTGCCGGACGGTCAGCGGCGGGAAGTCGAACCCGGCCACCCAGCCGAGAGTGTCCTCGGCGTCGGTCCGGGCCTGTCTCAACACCGTGGCCAGGTGGTCGAGTTCGGCGTGTGCAGGGAGCCGGTGGAAGCCGCCGAGCCGGACGTTGACCGGGTGGATCGCCCGTCCGCCGAGCGTCTCGACGATCTCGTTCCCGGCCTTCTTGAGCCGCAGCCCGCGCTGCAGCAGGGCGGGGTCGGTGCGGGCCAGCGCGAGGGCGTCGGGCAGGCGCAGGAAGTCGGGGGCGTGCAGCAGGTAGATGTGCAGGGTGTGGCTCTCGATCCACTCGCCGCAGTACAGGAGCCGGCGCAGCAGCGCGAGTTGGCCGTCCACCACGACCCCGCAGGCGTCCTCGACCGCGCGGCAGGCGCTCATCTGGTATGCGACCGGGCAGATCCCGCAGATGCGCGAGGTCAGGTCGGGCGGCTCGGTGTACCGGCGGCCGCGCAGCAGCGCCTCGAAGTAGCGCGGAGGCTCGTAGATCTGCAGCCGGACGTCCTCGACCTCGCCGTCGCGGACGGCGAGGTGCAGCGCGCCCTCGCCCTCGACGCGGGCCAGCGCGCCGACGCTGAGCAGCCGCTCGGTGCGGTGGGTCATTCGGCCTCCTCGGTCGCCTGGCGGGCCGCTTCGGAGAACTCGGGGGCCTCGGCGTTGAAGGTGCGGTAGAGGCGGGCAGCGTCCGCCTCGGTCACGCCGTCGCGGTGCAGCAGTGGCAGCAGCGCCCGGGTGTTGGGCGTCTGCATCGGCCCGAAGCAGCCGTAGCAGCCGCGCCCGTACGCGGGGCAGATGGCGCCGCAGCCGGCCTGGGTGACGGGGCCGAGGCAGGGGGTGCCGTGGGCGACGGTGACGCAGGTGGTGCCGCGCAGCTTGCACTCGAAGCAGACGCTGTGGGTGGGGATGTCGGGCTTGCGGTCGGCCAGGTAGGCGGTGATGACCTCCAGCAGCTGCCGCTTGTCGATCGGGCAGCCGCGCAGTTCCAGGTCGACCGGTACGTGGGCGGCGATCGGGGTGGAGCGGTCGAGGCTGTCGATGTACTCGGGCCGGGCATAGACGACGGCCCGGTACTCGGGCAGGCCCACCAGGTTGCGCAGGGCCTGGACGCCGCCGGCGGTGGCGCAGGCGCCGATGGTCACCAGGTGCCGGGACTGCTCCCGGACCCGCCGGATGCGCTCCAGGTCGGCGGCGGTGGCGATGGAGCCCTCGACCAGGGAGAGGTCGTAGGGCGGCGGCAGTTGACGGCTGGAGGCTTCCAGGAAGTAGCCGATCTCCACCTGCCCGGCGAGCGCGAGGAGTTCGTCCTCGCAGTCGAGGAGGGTGAGCTGGCAGCCGTCGCAGGAGGAGAACTTCCAGACCGCCAGGCGCGGGGTGCGGGTCATCGTGCTCACCGCTCCGGGGTGGCCAGCAGGCCCTCGGCGTGGTCCCAGCCGAAGACCGGACCGTCCCGGCAGACGAGGACGGGCCCCAGCTGGCAGTGCCCGCACCAGGCGGTCGCGCAGCGCATGTTGCGTTCCAGCGAGACCCGGATCCGCTCGGCGGGAACGCCCCGGCGCAGCAGCTCCCGAGCGGTGGCGCGCATCATCACTTCTGGACCGCACAGATAGGCGGCGCAGCGTTCGGGGCGGAAGTCGGCGTCGTCCAGCAGGCCGGTGACCAGCCCGGTGGCGCCGGGCCAACCGGGCTCGGGGCGGTCCACCGTGGTCCGGAAGTCCGCCCGGGAGCGCCAGCGCGGCACGTCGTCGAGGAACAGTTGCTCGCCCGGGTCGCGGTACCCGGTGAGCACCGAGACCGTCCCGTACGCCTCGGCCCGGGCGAGGACCTCCTCGATCAGGGGACGCAGCGGGGCGAGCCCGATGCCGCCGGCGACGACCAGCACGTCGCTGCCGGTGGGCGGGGTCTGCCAGGCCGTCCCGTACGGTCCGCGGGTACCGATCCAGTGGCCGCGCTCGGCCCGGCACAGCGCCTCGCTGACCTTGCCGACCGCCCGGACGGTGTGCCGGAGCAGGGCGCCGTCGATGCCGCTGACGGAGACCGGGATCTCCCCGGTGCCGAAGTCGTACAGCATCGCGTACTGCCCGGGCCGGAACCGGCGCAGCCGGGCGGCGACCGGGACGAGGTCGAGGGTGACGGTGTCGGCGCTCTCCCGGCGGCGGGCGAGCACCCGGTACGGGATCGGGGTTATCGGGTGCGGGGTCATCGGGGCGGGGGTGGTCGGGTCCGGGGTCGTCGGGTGCGTCACGGGGCTCCCTCCGACGTGGTCGCGTCCTCGGCGCGCAGGGCGGCGACCTCTTCGGTGATGTCGATGCCGACCGGGCACCAGGCGATGCAGCGGCCGCAGCCGACGCACCCCGAGGAGCCGAACTGGTCGTGCCAGGTGCCGAGCTTGTGGGTGAGCCACTGGCGGTAGCGGCTGCGGGCGGAGGTGCGGACCGGGCCGGTGCCGTGCAGGTGGGAGAAGTCGAGGTCGAAGCAGGAGTCCCAGCGGCGCCACCGCTCGGCGTGGTCGCCGGTGAGGTCGGTGACCTCCTCGGTGGTGGTGCAGAAGCAGGTGGGACAGACCATGGTGCAGTTGCCGCAGGTCAGGCAGCGGTCGGCGACCTGGTCCCAGCGCTCGGCGGTCATCGTGCCGGCCATCAGCGCGCGCAGGTCGGTGGGGTCCATGGTCCGGCCCATCCGCCCGGCGGCCTCGCTGACGGCGCGGCGGGCCTGCTCGCCGTCGGTGGGGCGGGTGGGGAGTGCGGGGGGGGGGGGGGCGCCGGGGGGGGGGGGCGCGGGCCCCCCGGGGGGGGGGCGGGCGGGGGGCGGCGCCGCGGGGGGGGCCCCCCCCCCCCGGGGGGGGCCCGGGGGGGGGGGGGGGGGGCCGGGGGGGGGGGGGGGGGGGGGGGGGGGGGGGGCGCCCCCCCCCCCCCCCCCCTCGGGGCTGCCCGCGCGCACCAGGTAGTGCAGGCCGTCGGGTTCCGCCGTCTCGGTGAGCGCCAGGTCGTACGACGATCCCTGCGGCAGGCCCGGGCCGGTGCCCATCGAGGTGCAGAAGCAGACCGCGCTCGGCTCGGTGCACTCGGCCACGACGATGAACGCCCGGGTCCGGCGCGGCCCGTACACCGGGTCGGCGTACGGGCCACCGGTCAGCACCCGGTCCTGCACGGCGATCGCCCGCAGGTCGCAGGGGCGCACGCCGAGGAAGGCGTAGCGGGGCGGCGGTTCGTCGTCGTCCCGGACGGTGAAGGTGCCGCCCTCGGCGCGGTCGGCCTGCCAGAGCCGGGCCCGGGGCGGGTGCAGAAAGGTCTTCCAGGACTGCGGCCCGGCCGAATGGGCGAAGGCCGCCCGGTCCGAACGCGGGCGCAGCCGGTACGTCCCGGCCTCGGCCTCGACGCCCCAGCCGTACGGCAGCTCGTCCGCCGAGGCCAGCTCGGCGAGCACGATCGCACCGTCCCGCACGGTGGGTCCGATCACGGTGTACCCGCGCCGCCGCAGGGCCTCGACGAGCGCGGCGAGGCCCTGTTCGTCCAGTTCGGCGAGCGGTGCGGTGGTGGTTTCCATCGGGTTGTCCTCGGGCTGGTCCCCGGTACCTCCCGGGGGTGGGTGGCACGCGTAGTTCCACTGTCCACCGCGGCCCGGGATTCCGCAGGGGCCGACCGGCCCCGGGCCGCGGGCCGGCCGGGCTGGATCGCTGACCGGGGTGAGCTCGGCTCGGGGCCGGTCAGGGCCCACCGGCCTGCGGCACGGGACCGACCGGCCCTGCCCGCGCGGTCGGCGGCGGCCGACGATGAGGGTGGTCAAGGCTCCGCACAGAGCCGGTGACGGCGCCGGCCGGGGCCGACGAAGGAGTCTGCGATGAACCGCTTCGAGAACCGCCGCCCCGTGATCGTGGGCGTCGACCGCTCCGAGGCGAGCCGCTGGGCCGTGCGCTGGGCGGCGGACGAGGCTGCCGGCCGCGGCCTGCCGCTGCAGCTGCTGCACGCCCAGGAATGGCCGACCGGTCAGCCGGAGGAGGAGGGCCGCCACCGGGTGATCGGCCTGCGGGCCGCCGGTGACGCGCTGCTGGACACCGCCCGGCTGCTGGCCGCCGAGCGACACCCCGGGCTGGAGATCACCACGAAGCTGGCCGAGGGCCGCCCGGTGCGGGTGCTGCGCGAGGCCGCCGACGAGGCCGCCCAGCTCGTCCTCGGCATCCGCCGGCTGACGGAGGCACGCTCCGCGCTGCCGATCGGTTCCAAGGGGGCGTCCCTGGTCGGTCACCTGAACTGCCCGATCGCCCTCGTTCCCGAGCCGCCCGAGGGCCTGTCCGGGCCCGGGCCGGTCGTGGTCGGGGTGGACGGCTCGGAGGCGTCCCGGACCGCAATCGGCTTCGCCTTCGAGGAGGCTTCGCTCGTCGGGGCCGACGTTCAGGCCGTGGAGGTCCGACGCCCCACCGAGGTCGACCGGCCCGAACTGATCGAGGAGTCCCTGGTGGACCTCTCCGAGGCCATGGCCGGATGGCAGGAGAAGTACCCGGACATCCGGGTCCGGCGCGAGGTACTCACCGGCTCCCCCGCTCCGATGCTGGCCGCCGTCGCGACCCGCGCCCACTGCCTGGTCATCGGCAGCAGGGGTCTCGGCGGCTTCCGCGGCCTGCTGTTCGGCTCCACCGGGCGAGCCCTGGTGCACCGCTGTACCGCCCCACTGGTGATCGTCCCGAACGGCGTCCAGGCCTGACCGAGGAGGTCGACATGCGGACCGCGAACGAAGGCCGGCCACACCCCCGCCCGGCCGACCCCGGCGACCTCGGCCGCCGTGTGGCCCACCGCCGTGCCCAGCTCGGGCTCACCCGCGAGCTGGTGGCGGAGCGCGGCGGGCTGGACCCGGGGTTCCTGCAGTACCTGGAGACGCACCCCGTCCCGGTCGGCGTCACCACCCTGACCCGGATCGCCGACGCGCTCGACACCACCGTCACCGACCTGCTCGGCGGCGGCCGCGACTCCCCGGCCGGGCGGGCCCGCGCCAACACGCGTGTCCGGCTGGAGGAGTTGGACCCGGCGGCCTGCTGGGCCAGGCTCAGCCCCGGCGGCGTCGGCCGGGTGATCCTGGCCGCGCCGCGCGGACTGGTGGCGCTGCCCGTCAACTACCGGGTGCTGGACGCGACCATCCTCTGCCGCACCGAGGCGGACGGCACCCTGGCCCGGGCGGCGGGCAGCGAAGTCGCCTTCGAGGTCGACCAGTTGGACGAGGTGTTCGCCACCGGCTGGAGCGTCCTGGTGAACGGCACCGCATCGACGGTCGCCGAGGAGGAGGCCGTGCACTGGTTCCAGCAGCACGCCGACCCCCGTCCCTGGGCGGGCGGCACCCGGGACACCTGGATGCGCATCAAGCCCACCGGGATCTCGGGCCGGATCATCCGCCCCGACGGGCCCCCGATCATCGAGCAGGAGCTCCCGCGATGACCGCGAAACCGCACGTCCTGCCTGACGGTCCCCGGCCCGGCCGGGCAGCTGGGCCGTCACCCGGGTGCCGGGCCGTACTGGCGGTGACGGCGGGTGGCATCCACCGTGGTGGGAGGGGCGACGACCGACAGGACAGTGCACCTACAGGACGGTGACGGTACAGATGGACGCGAACGACTCCGCTCCCCGCATCGTGGTCGGCGTCGACGGCTCTCCGTCGTCGTACGCCGCACTGCGCTGGGCGATCCGACACGCGACGCTCACCGGCGGGGTCGTGGACGCGGTGGGCGCCTGGGAACCGCCGAGCCACTACGGCTGGTCGGCCCCGGTGGTCGACACGTCCTTCGACGAGAATCTCGCCCAGCAGCGGTTCGCCGATGAACTCGACGAGGTGCTCGGACCGGACCGACCGGTGGAGGTGCGCGAACGCCTGGTGCTGGGCGACCCCTCGGACGTCCTCCTGAAAGCAGCCCGGGGCGCCGAGGTGCTGGTGGTGGGCAGTCACGGGCACAGCAGTTTCACCCGCGCGCTGCTCGGTTCGGTGAGCACGCGCTGCGCCCAGCACGCCACCTGCCCGGTGGTCATCGTCCGCCCGCAGTGACGCTCATCCCTCCACCTGGTCGAGGACGTCCTCGACCCGACGGCGCGGGCCGGCCGCACCGGGCGGGCCGGGGCCGAGGAATCGTCGAAGGCCCGGCGGTAGCCGGGACTACCGGGAGCCCGCCACAGGGCGCGACTTGTAGAAGGACTCCTCCAGGTAGGCGGCCTCGTGCGGCTGGTAGGGCTCCTCCAGGTAGGCGGCCTCGCCTTCGTCGAGTTCGACGTCCACCGCGGCGACCGCGTCGGCCAGCTGGGCCGGCTTGGTGACCCCGACGATGGGCGAGGTCACCACCGGGTTGCGCATGACCCAGGCCAGGGCGACCTGGGCCGGGGACAGACCCCGCCTGCCCGCGATCTCGTGGACGCGCTCGGCCACTGCCTGGTCCTCGTCGCGGTAGAGGATCTTGCCGCCCTCGTCGGTCCCGGCACGCGCCGTGGCGGTGTCCCGGGCCCGCGTCAGCCTGCCCCGCGCCAGCGGGCTCCACGGGACCACGCCGATGCCCTGGTCGGCGCAGAGCGGGAACATCTCCCGCTCTGCCTCCCGGTGGATGAGGTTGTAGTGGTCCTGCATCGACACGAACCGGGTCCAGCCGTTCAGGTCAGCCAGGAACAGGGCCTTGGCGAACTGCCAGGCGTACATGGAAGAGGCTCCGATGTAGCGGACCTTCCCGGACTTGACCGCGTCGTGCAGCGCCTCGAGGGTCTCCTCGATCGGGGTGTCGTAGTCCCAGCGGTGGATCTGGTACAGGTCGATGTAGTCGGTCCCCAACCGCTTCAGGGAGGCGTCGAGCTCGGCGAAGATCGCCTTGCGGGACAGCCCGGCGCCGTTCGGGCCGGGGCGCATCCGCATCCAGACCTTCGTGGCGAGAACTACCTCCTCGCGCCGGGTGAAGTCCTTGACCGCCTGTCCGACGATCTCCTCGCTGCTTCCGGCGCTGTACCCATTGGCCGTGTCAAGGAAGTTGACGCCGCTCTCAAGGGCCTGCTTGATGAGGTCCCGGCTGGCGTCCGCGCCCAGCGACCAGGGCTCGCCGCCCCGGTCCGGCTCGCCGAAGCTCATGCAGCCGAGAGCGATCGCGGAGACTTCCAGGCCGGTCGTTCCGAGTTTGATGTATCGCATGCTCCTGAACCTAGGAGTTGGAGTGCGCTCCAACGCAAGACGTTTCGGTCCGGAAATCCGGAGGCGTGGGGCATGTGTGCCCTGTCAGGTTTCGACCGCCACCGCCCCGCCTGCGGCATGCCGCAGGCGGTTCACTGAGGTCAGGTGAAGGACAGGAGCATCACCGGCGCCGTGGTGGGGTGCGTGGAACCGCCGGCCGGTTCGACCGTGACACCGACCCCGTTCGCTCCGTCCAGCGGTCCGGTCAGCAATAGAACGCCGTCACCTGTCGGCATCAGGCCAGCCGGGCGCATCGTCCCCGCGTCGTTGAACCACAGCTCGTAGGTGCTGCCGGCGGCGGGCTCGGGCATGCCGGCGGCCAGGAAGCCGGCCTGGCCGCGGCTGGGCGACCACACCACCGTGCCCACCCCGGCCCCGCCGGCGGCAGCCCCGGTGGCGGTGCGGGCGTCGGGGGCCGTGAGCAGGCCCGCGAAGTGGTCCTGCTGCTGCTGGAGCGCGGCAGCGCGGGCACGGGCCTGTCCGGCCTGCTGGTGTTGCTGCACCGCCACGCCGCCGGCGGCGGCGGCCAGCGCCAGGCAGGCCGCGAGAGCGAGCCTGGGCCAGCCCCAAGCGAGGCGGCCGCGCCGTCGCCCCCGGGCCGGGATGGTGTGCGGGGCCTCCTGCCGCAGCGTCGGCAGGGCGGCCATCACCCGGGCTTTCAGGGCCGGTGGGGGAAGGGCGGCCTCGGCGGAGCCGAGCCGGGCCAGGGTGGCGGCGAACTCGGCCACCTCCTGGGCGCAGGCCGGGCAGCCGGCCAGGTGGCGTTCGAACTCCGCGCTCTCGTCCGGGTCGAGGGCGTGCGCGGCGTAGGCGCCGGTCAGGGTGTGCAGGTCGGCGGCGCTCATGCTCCTACCCCCAGGCAGTCGCGCAGGCGGATCAGTCCGTCGCGCATGCGGGTCTTGATCGTGCCCAGCGGGGCGCCGAGGACCTCGGCGACCTGGGGGTAGGTGTAGCCGCGGTAGTAGGCCAGCGTCAACGCCTCGCGCTGGAGTTCGGTGAGCGACTTCATGCAGCGCCGCACCTGTTCGCGTTCGAGTCGGCCCTCGACCTGTTCGGCGACCTCGTCGAACACCGGGGTGTGGGAGGCGGCGGCGGCTCGCTGGTCGCGGTCGGCGGCGGCCTGCGCGGCCCGGACCCGGTCCACCGCGCGCCGGTGGGCGATCGTGAGCACCCAGGGCATCACCCCGCCGCGTTCGGCGCGATAGCGGGCGGCGGTGCGCCAGACCTCCAGCAGCACCTCCTGGGCGACCTCCTCCGACTGCGCGGGGTCGCGCAGCACCCGGCGTACCAGGCCCAGTACCGGGGCGGCGACCGTGTCGTACAGCCGGGAGAAGGCGTCCTGGTCGCCGCGGGCGACCTTGGCGAGGAGCTCCTTGAGATCCGGGCCCGGCAGTCCGGGGCCGGACAGGTGGACGACGGCGCTCATCCGGCGTCCCCCCGGGGGCAACGGGCGGGCGGCGGGCCCCACGAGCTGGCGGCGGGCATCAAGGGCCTCCCACGACGCGGCCGGAGACGGAGCACCGGCCAGGTGAACAGAACTGCTGGCACTTGGTCTTCGGGGCCGGCGTGCCTGCGGATTGGCCCTGGCGGTCGCCGCCCTCCCCGCCGACGTGGCGGCCACGGCATCGACTACAACCACAACGGCGAGTACGACGACGTCCTGGGGTCGAGCGACCTCAACCCCGCCCTGCCTCTGGAAGCCACCGCACCCGCGCTCTGCGGCCCCCTCGACCGACCTCCCCGGGACCGGCGTCCGTCGCACCGGCGGCGACGGGCACCGGTGAGCGGTCCCGCCGCCGCGCTGCACGACGGGACCGCTCCCTGAACCCGCCGCCCCACCGCATCACCCCTTGTCCGGGCACCGCTACCTCCCGCCGTCTTCAGTGAGCGCGGCGACGACGGTCACGACGCCACCGCCCTGCCCGATTCACCGCCCCCTCCACGACCCATCGGAACAAAAGTGCTCCGGAGAACGCTCCACCGCGCCGCTGCCGAGATGGGCACCCATCCGGCCCGTCGGGTGCGACGAATGGGGGGTGTGAGCAACGACGGACCACAGCCCCTGCCACCCTCCGGGCCCCTTCGGGCCCGGATTCTGCGGGCCGGTACAGCGACTGCGACCGGGTGGGCCGCCGCGGCGGCCGCGCTCGGAGCCGGTGAACTGGTCGCCGTTTTCACCGGTCCTGACACCGCGCCGGTCATCGCCGTCGGGTCGGCCGCCATCGACCTGACACCCACTCCACTCAAGGAGTACGCCGTCCGCACGTTCGGCACCGACGACAAGCCGGTGCTCCTCGGCGGGATCTACCTGACAATGACCCTGCTCGCGGCCCTCGCCGGAATCCTGGCCGCCCGCCGCCCCCTGCTCGGGGCCGGCGTCTACGCGGCCTTCGGACTGCTCGGCACCTGGGCCGCCCTCTCCCGCCCCTCAGCCGCCGCCGCGGACGCCGCCCCCGCCCTGGCCGCCGGCCTGACAGGCACGGCAACCCTCCTCCTGCTGGCCCGCATGCTGCGCGCCGCAACCACGACCGCGGCGCGGACCGCGTCACCCGGCTCCCCGCAGACCGGACGCCCGGAGGCCGAGGCACAGGCTGCCGAACCTGCCGGAGCCACGCGTCGTGCCGTACTCGCCGCCACCGGCGGAGCGTTCGCCTTCGGTGCGCTCGCCGGCGTCGGCGGCCGCGTGCTGTCGGACCGCCGCTATGACATCAGCGCGGCCCGCGACGCCGTCCGCATCCCCCCGGCCGCGCGACCGCTGCCGCCGCTGCCCGCAACGCTCCATCCGGACATCTCGGGCCTGTCCCCGTTCACCACCCCGAACGCGGACTTCTACCGCGTGGACACCGCCCTCACCCTGCCCCGCATCGACCCCCGCCGCTGGGCCCTGCGCATCCGCGGCATGGTCGACCACCCCCTCCTCATCACCTTCGACGACCTCCTGCGCGAACCGCTGGAAGAGCTGGACCACACCCTGTCCTGCGTCTCCAACGAGGTCGGCGGCCCCTACGTCGGAACCACCCGCTGGCTCGGCGCCTCCCTGCCCGCCCTGCTGCGCCGGGCGGGCGTGCGCCCCGGCGCGGACCAACTGGTCGGCCGCTCCCAGGACGGCATGACCATCGGCACCCCGCTGGAGTCGGTCCTGGACGGACGCCGCGCCCTGCTCGCCGTGGCCATGAACGGGCAGGCCCTGCCCGTCGCCCACGGCTTCCCCTGCCGCAGCGTCATCCCCGGCTTCTACGGCTACACCTCCGCCACCAAGTGGCTCGTCGACCTGGACGTGACCACCTTCGCCGCCCACGACCCCTACTGGGTGCAACGCGGCTGGGACCGCACCGGCACGGTGCGCACCGCCTCGCGCATCGAGGTCCCCGCCCCGTTCGCCCGGGTGCCCGCCGGTGACATCACCGTCGCCGGCACCGCCTGGGCGACCCACCGCGGCATCGCCGCCGTGGAGGTCCGCTACGACGGCGGCCCCTGGCAGGAGGCGCTGCTCGCCGCCGACGCCGGCCCCGACCTGTGGCGGCAGTGGACCCACACCTGGGCCGGCGCCGCACCCGGCACCCACCGGATCGAGGTCCGCGCCACCGACACCACCGGCGCCGTCCAGACCGAGACCCGCACCACGCCCTACCCCGCCGGCGCCACCGGCTGGCACAGCACCGTCGTCACCGTCACCTGAACAGCACCGGCCACCCGACTTCCCTGACCACCGACCGGACCGGCCCGCCCGATGGGCCGGACCTTCACACCCGCAACGAGGAGAACACCGCCATGACCCCCGTCACCCGCCGCCGCAACTCCGCCGCCGCCCTCGTGGCCGCCACCGCGCTCGCCCTGAGCCTGGGAGCGTGCAGCAGCAGCGGCTCCGGATCGTCGGCCGCGACCAAGGCCGCCGCCGCGGCACCGTCCTCGGCCGCCGCGCCCGCCACCGCGTCGGGCGCGGCCATGAGCGACCAGCCCTTCGGCACCGCCTGCGCGGCCGTGCCCAAGGACGGCGCCGGCTCCTTCACCGGCATGGCCAAGGACCCCGTCGCCACCGCCGCCTCCAACAACCCGCTGCTGTCCACCCTGGTCACCGCCGTCAAGAAGGCCGGTCTCGTCGACACCCTCAACACGGCGCAGAACGTCACCGTCTTCGCCCCCACCAACGACGCGTTCGCCAAGCTCCCCAAGGCCACCCTCGACGCCGTCCTCGCCGACAAGGACAAGCTCACCAAGATCCTCACCTACCACGTCGTCCCCCAGCGCCTGGCGCCCACCGCGCTGACCGGCGGCCACAAGACCCTGGAGACCGGCAACCTCACCGTCACCGGCGCCACCCCCGACTTCACGGTCAACGACAGCGCCAAGGTCCTGTGCGGCAACGTCCAGACCGCCAACGCCACCGTCTACATCGTCGACACCGTCCTGATGCCCGCCTCCTGACCGGCATCAGCCCACATACCGCGGTCCCCGGCCTACCCCCCGGGGCCGGGGACCGCAGGCCGAGGTGTTGAAGGATTTCCACGCCTCGCCGTTCTTCCCCGTCGACGGCCGCTACCGGATGGCACTGCCCAAACCGGGCGAGCGCCTGGCCCTGACCATCCATCTGGAGCGAGAAGGCGGGCGGGCGTTCACCGCCACCCTGCACGGCACCCGCTATCCGGCCACAGCCGCACGGCTGCTGCGGGCCGCAGCCCGTCACCCCATCTCCACCTGGGCGGTCAGTGCCCACATCCGCTTGCAGGGGATCCGGCTGTGGCGGCGCGGCCTGCCCGTCCACCCCCGACCTGTTCACCCCGTCCCGCAGAAGGAGGTTCCGCTCCGTGACACCGCCGGCCCAGTCCCTCGCGCCCACGGCAGTCGACGTGCGGCAGTGGCCGGACGTGGCCCGCCTCCCGCACGTCCCGGTCCGCGCCGCAGTGGCGCGACGGCTGCTGGGCCGCATCGCCCGCCGCCGCGGCCCGCGCGTCGAACTGCCCGGTGCACGCCTGCTCGCTCCCGCCCCGACGTCGGCCCCGACCTTGTGCCTGCTTCGGCCCGAAGCGTTCTTCCACCGCATCGGGGAGAGCGGGCTGATCGGCTTCGGGGAGTCCTACCAGGCCGGCGACTGGGACTCACCCGATCTGGTCGCGCTGCTCAGCGAACTGGCCACCGCTCCCGAGACGCTGGTGCCCACCGGCGCGCGGTGGCTGCGCCGCCTGTACGTCCAGCGCCCGCCGGCCCGCGAGCTGAGCACACCGGAGTGGGAGCTGTACCTCGCCTACTCCGAGGCCGGTCTCCGCACCGGCTGCCTCGACGTCCAGCAGATCCTCCTCACCCGCCCGGAGCCCACCCGATGACCCCCGCCACCCGCCTCACCGACCTGCTCACCGACCTGCTCGCCGGCCCGCTGCCGTTCCGGATCAAGGCGTGGGACGGCTCGACCGCCGGACCCGACGGGGCGCCGACGGTGGTGCTGCGCAATCGGCGCGCGCTGCGCCGCCTGCTGTGGCAGCCCGGCGAACTCGGCCTGGCCGACGCCTGGATCAGCGGCGACCTCGACGTCGAGGGCGACCTCGCCCCCGCCCTGTCGCAGGTGCGGCGCGCGCTGGCCGGACGCGGTCCGGTGCGCCCGGGCGTGCGGGACTGGCCCGGGCTGCTCGCCGCCGCCGCGCGCCTGGGCGTCCTCGGCCCGCGCCCCCAGCCACCGGGCGGCCGGGCCCGCGTGGGCGGGACCTTGCACAGCCGGGCCCGGGACCGGGCGGTCATCAGCCACCACTACGACCTGTCCAACGGGTTCTACGCCCTGCTGCTCGGCCCCGCCATGGCCTACTCCTGCGCCTACTGGACGCCCGAGGACGACAGCCTCCAGAGCGCGCAGGAAGCCAAGTTCGACCTGATCTGCCGCAAACTCGCTCTGACCCCCGGCAGCCGCCTGCTGGACGTCGGCTGCGGCTGGGGCGCCCTCGCGCTGCACGCCGCCCGCCACTTCGGCGCCCAGGTCACCGCCGTCACCCTTTCGAAGCGCCAGCACGCCTTCGCCACCGCGGCGGTGGATACCGCGGGCCTCACCGACCAGGTGAGGGTCCTGCTGCGCGACTACCGCGAGATCGCCGACGGCCCCTTCGACGCGGTCAGCTGCGTCGAGATGGGCGAGCACGTCGGCGACCGGCAGTACCCTGCCTTCGCGCGCCGCCTGCACAGCCTGCTGCGGCCCGAGGGCCGCCTGCTGGTCCAGCAGATGTCCCGTGGCACGACGGCACCGGGCGGCGGGGCGTTCATCGAGATGTACATCGCCCCCGACATGCACATGCGCCCGGTCGGCGACACCGTCGCCCTCCTGGAGACCGCCGGCCTGGAGGTACGCAACGTCGAGGCACTGCGCGAACACTACGCCCGCACCATCGACGCCTGGCACGAACGCCTCGACGAGCACCGCGCCGAGCTCACCGCCCTGGTCGGCGAACCCACCGTACGCCTGTGGCAGCTCTACCTGGCCGGCAGTTCCCTCGCCTTCGCCGAGCGCAGGATGGGCGTGGACCAGATCCTCGCCGTCCGCCCCACCACCGACGGCACCAGCGGCGCACCCGCCACCCCGGCGAGCTGGTACCAGGAGCAGTCGTCGTGAACGCCGCCGCCTTCGCCGCAAACCTCGCCGAAACGGCCGGCGCGGCCCTGCTGGTGCTGCCGGCCGCCTTCGCGGTCGGGGTGAGCAGCGGGCGCCACCGGGGCGTCGACGTCACCTGGGCCTGGCCTTCACCGCCGTCGCCTGGACCGGCTGGGCTCTGCCCGCCGGCCACGGCGACCCGGAACGCCGACTGCTCGTCACGGTCCTGGTCACGGTGTGGGGGCTGGGCCTGACCGCCCATATCCGGTCGCGCTCACGCGGCCACCGCGAGGACCCGCGCTACGACCGGATGCTCGCCAAAGCCCCCGGGAGCCGCAACGCCTACGCCCTGCGCGTGGTCTCCTCCCGCAGGCCTCGATCGTGTGGTTCGTGTCCTTGCCCGTGCAGGCCGCCCAGTACCTCACCGCAGTGGCGGAGCAAGCCGCAGTACCGATTCCCGGCAGCTCCACCGATCTCCGGTGCAGCAACGCTGCGAGTTCCCCGACGCGACGGCAGGAGCGCACCATCGGAGGCCAGGACACCAGCAGGAGAGGTACGGATGATCATCGAACCGGTGACGGTGGACCCGGCCCGGCCGGTCGGCCGGCCACTGCTCTCCCAGTACTGGCGCCACGTCCTCTTCCTGCACTGGCCGGTCAGCCCCGCCGCTGTCTCGCCGCTTCTGCCACCCGGAGTCGTACCGGACGTCTTCAACGCCACCAGCTGGGTCGGCCTGGTGGCCTTCGCCATGGAACGCCTGGGCCCCGGCGGCTCGGCCGCCATCCCTTATCTGGGCAGCTTCCCCGAAGTGAACGTGCGGCTCTACTCCGTCGACGGGCAGGGCCGCCGCGGTGTCGTGTTCCGCTCGCTCGACTGCCCTCGGCTGGCCGCGGTCCTCACCGCACGGGCCCTGCTCGCCCTGCCCTACCGGTGGTCCGAGACGCGCCTCGCGGCCGGCGACGGTACCTACTCCCTCGTGACCCGAGCCCGGCGGCCCGGCCGTGCGGACGCGACCTGCGCGCTCACCGCGCGCACCGGTGAGCGTCTGGAGCGCTCCGGGCCGCTGGCCGACTTCCTGACCGCCCGCTGGGGCCTGCACACCCAGGTCCGGGGCCGCACCGTCCACCTGCCGACCGACCACCCGCGATGGCCCCTGTACGAGGCGCGGCTCACCGGGCTCTCCCAAGGCCTGACCGCCGCGGCAGGCGTGGACGTCGACGGGCCGCCGACGAGCGTGCTCTACTCACCGGGCGTACCGGTGCGTTTCGGCGCCTGGACCTCCGTAACCGGTCCGGGACGAAGGCCCGGGACAGGCACAGCACCGCAAGGCCGGCGATGAACGGCGAGCCGTCCGACCCGCCCGTGGTCCCCGCCGCCGGACTGTTCACACCCGACTCGGTGTCCTGGACCGTGCACGCCGACCCGTCCATGGTCCTGGGCGGCCTACGGGCCCTGCTCCTGCAGGCACTGCACCCCCTCGCGATGGCCGCGGTGGCGCAGCACTCGGCGTTCCGCGAGGACCCGTGGGGCCGGCTCTACCGGACAGCGCACTTCGTCGGCGCGGTGACCTACGGAACCGGCGGTGAAGTCCGCGAAGCCGTCCGCCGGGTTCGCCTGATCCATGAGCACGTGCGCGGGACCGACCCGGAAACCGGCCGGTCCTACTCGGCCGGTGACCCGGAACTGCTGACCTGGGTCCACTGCGCGGAGGTCGACTCGTTCGTGACCGCGGCCCGCCGAAGCGGGCTGGCCCTCAGCGCCGCCGAAGCGGACCGCTACCTCACCGAGCAGGCGACGGTGGCCCACCTCGTCGGCGTCCCGCGGGAGTTCCCGGTTCCCACCACCGTGAGGGAACTGGACGCCTACCTGGTGTCGGTGCGCCCGCTGCTCCGGGCGACGCCGGCGGCCCGAGAAGCGCTGAGGTTCGCCGTGCTGCCGCCCCTGCACGGGTGGGCCCGGCTCGCCGGCCCGCTGCGTCCGGCCTGGGCGTCCCTGGTCGGCTGCGCGGTGGGCCTGCTGCCGCCGTGGGCGCGCCGCCTGTACGGCCTGCCCGTCTGCCCGGCCGCGGACCCCTTGGTGACGGTGCAGGCCCGGCTGCTGCGGCAAGCCGCCCTGCGGCTACCCCGGTCCTGGCGTGAGGGGCCGCATCTGGCCGCGGCCCGGCGGCGGCACGACCCGGATCTGTGGACGCGGTCCGGTGAAAACTCCGAAGTCCCGTGACGGCGCAGGCGCGAGCGCACGGCCTGCGCCCGCCCCGCGGAACGGACTCGCGCAGCATCACTGCGGCATCGCCCGCCGTGAACCGGACGACGCGCTCGCTGTCCTGGCGGCTGCTCGGCCCCAGGACCGCCCTGCGCTTCGGGCCCCGGCGGGCTCGCCCGGGGAGCCGTCCGTCCTCGGGGTGCCCGGCCCACACAGCGGTGCTGCTGTCCCACCCGGTCGGGTGAATCCGGGAAGGATCGGGCAAGCCGTGCCGCCGAGGGCGCCGAAGCCACCACGCGTCAGCCCGGGAACGGCGGGCTCATGCGTGAGACGGGAGCACGATGCCTTCAGATCGCACGGACACCCGGCCGCTCGATGAACTGACCGAGCAGTCGCCGGACTTGAACAGCGACGCGGTGCGGATCACGCGCGGTGCGCCGACCGGCTTCGGGCGCGCCCCGCCGGAGCGGACGGTCCCCTCGCGGTCGCCGTCCGCACGGCCCAGGCGCTGTCCCGCCCGACCTCGTGCGCAGCGCCGACTCGGCATCCTCGGCCCCTTTGGTGAGCAGAACGTGACATCCCCCGAACCGCCCGGGACCGAGCGTCCCGACGCCACCGTCGACCGCCTGATCACCCGTGTCGGGAACGGCGACGAGAGCGCTTTCAACCAGCTCCACGACACCGTGAGCGCCGCCCTGTTCCTCATCGTGCTCAGGGTCCTGCGCGACCGCTCCCAGACCCAGGAGGTCGTCCAGGAAGTACTGCTGGAGATCTGGGGCAAGGCCCACCGCTTCGAGGCGGCCAAGGGCACCGCCATGGCCTGGATCGCCACCATGGCGCACCGCCGCGCTGTGGACCGCGTGCGCACCGAACGCGCTGCGGCCGAACGCGACCGGCGGGCCCGCCTGCTCGACCACGCTCCGGCCTTCGACGACGTCAGCGAACAGGTCGAGCACCGACTGCGCCACGAACAGGTCCGCGACTGCCTGCGCAGCCTCACCGACCTCCAGCGCCAGGCCGTCGAACTGACCTACTACCAGGGCCTGTCCGGCC
Organism: Kitasatospora sp. NPDC096128; assembly: GCF_040303105.1. NCBI lineage: Bacteria > Bacillati > Actinomycetota > Actinomycetes > Kitasatosporales > Streptomycetaceae > Kitasatospora > Kitasatospora sp. NPDC096128. Next base: position 44,679 of record NZ_JBEOSP010000055.1, read on the forward strand.
AGGAGCTGGCCGACCGGCTGAACCTGCCGCTGGGAACCGCGAAGTCCCGCGTGCGTGATGCCCTGCTGCGCCTGCGCACCTTCATGGAGGACAGCACATGAACGGCGTCGCACCGTACGGCGCGGGCGGCAGTCGCTCGGCCGGTGCGCTTCGAGAGCCGTACGGCCGGACCGCCTCAACGGCGTGTGTGCGGAGGCGGGCTCAGGAACGGGTGCCGGCATCGGGAGCTGCCGAGGACGGCTCGGCTGCGCGTGCCCCGGCGTCGAGGTCCGCACGCAGCTGGTTTCCCAGCGGCTGCACCGCCGAACGGATGTCCTCGGCGAGGCCGGACAGCTGCGGCGCCTCGGTGGTGAGCGCGCGGGCCACCAGGGCTTTGGGGTGCAGATCCTGGGGCTGCAGGTCGGCGAACTCCGGTCCCAGGCTCTGCTTGAGTTCGTCGGTGCCGGCGCGGGCGAACGCCTGGAGGGCACGCAGCAGGCGCATGGCGTCGGCGATCATCGCGGGGACCTTCTCCGGTCCGAAGATGATGACGGCGAGCGCCGTGAGGACTGCGATCTTGACCAGGCTCAGATCGAGCACGTGACGACCCCTTCGGCGTTGACGGTGGACCGGGCGGATCGGGGGTGGGCGGCCAGGCCGTGGCCGGTCGGTGGGGCCCCCGGGGGTGTGCGGGTCACCGGACGGCGTCGGTGGGTTCGTCGGCGCCCACGGCCTCGGCGGTCGGGGCCGGCGAGGGCTGATCGTCGGGCAGCAGCGCATCGGGCCGCCGGGCCTTGCGGCGGTCGTGCAGTGAGCAGATGCCGAGGGCCGCGAGGAAGAGCAGGCAGATCGGCACGGCCAGAACCAGCATCGTCAGCGGGTCGCCGGTGGGCACGACGACGGCCGCGAACACGAAGATCAGGAAGACGATGATCCGCCACCAGCCCCGCAGCCGGGAAGCGCTGACGACGCCCACCAGGTTGAGGACCACCAGCAGCAGCGGGAACTGGAAGGACAGGCCGAAGACGACGACCATCCGCAGGAAGAAGTCCAGGAACTCGTCCCCGGGCAGGACCAGGCCGAACGAGGCCGGCGTGAAGGACGCCAGCAGCTCGATCGTCTTGGGGAAGACCGTGTAGGCCAGGGCCGCGCCGGCGGTGAACAACGGCACGGCCGCCCCGGCGAAGCCCAGGCCGTAGCGGCGCTCACGGCGGTACAGGCCCGGCGCGACGAACGCCCACACCTGGTAGGACCAGACGGGGCTGGCCAGCAGCACACCGACCACCAGCGCGACCTTGAAGGAGAAGCTGAGCGGGCTCAACGCGCCCTGCAGGACGAGCAATCCGTTCGGGCAGGCCGCGGTGGCGGCCCCGACGCCGTGCACGTGGGTGATCCGGCAGGCAGGGCCCGCCAGCGCGTCCACGACCTGCTCGTGGACGGCCCACCCCAGCGCCGAACCCGCCAGCAGGGACAGTGCCACCTTCGTGAGGCGGGAGCGCAGCTCCCTCAGATGGCCGCGCAGCGGCATCACGGCACCGAGCGGGTCGTCCGCCTGTCGGCCGGGGGTTTCGCGGGCTTTCACGGTGACCCTTCCACGTCCGAAACGCCGGCTCAGCGCGGGGAGCGTACGGTCTCGCCCACAGGTGCGGGCGCCGGATCGACGAAGCCGCCCTCCGGCAGGGCGGCCTCCACCCGCAGGCCGGCAGCGCCGGCGTCCTCGCCCGGCTGCGCGCCTTCGTGCTTGAGCGCGTTCGTTTCGGCCTTGAGGATACGCAGCGACCTGCCCAGCGCCCGTGCCGAGTCCGGGAGCCGCTTGGCTCCGAACAGCACGAGAACCACCAAGCCGATGATGACGATCTCCAACCCGCGTGTCTGGAACATGCCCTGGCACCTCAGATCTTCCGTACATGGCCGATGGCCGCTGCGACGCCGCCACCCGGTCCCTGGGAAGAGGGGCGGGAGCGTCCTGTCGCATCCTGTTCGTGCCGTGGCGGGCGCAAGATGGGTCCCGGCAGGGCCCTGCTTTCCTTTTCACCCGCTCGGGCGAGCGCCGGGGCATTGAGCTGCGGCGCGGCTGGTCCGGCGAGGTGAAGAACCACCGCGTGCGGTTGCGCGCCGCCTTGACCCGGGCATCGCGTCGGCACTTCACTTCCCGTGACCGGCTCGCGACACCTGGGACCGTGGCCGTCGCCTTCCATCGTCTTTCCCGCCTGTGCGCATCGCCGGGACAAGACCGTGCACCGTTGCTGACGGCACATCAGGCCGAGTCGGCGGCTCGCCCCTTTCCCTCCTGACATGAAGGAGTCTCGATGTCCCCGGACACTCCCGCAGCCGACACCCCGGCCGACACCCCGCCCAACGGCCTGTCTCGCCGCCGCCTGATGCGCCAGGCCGCCGCGGTCGGCGCCGCCGGCCTCGCCGCGACCCTGGTCACGGGCGCGGGCGCCGGCACGGCCGCCGCGGCCGACGACGCCCCGGCGGCCGACCCGCACCGCGCGCCGGTGCCCGACCACGACGAGCCGATGATCGTGCACGTGCGCGACATCCGCTCCGGCCACCTGGACGTGTACAGCGGCGAACGCCACCAGCGCGTCCAGGACCCGGCCCTGGCCGCCGCCCTGGCCCGCGCCCTCGCCTGACCTTCCCGTCCCCTGAAGCGCCGGCCGGCTCCCGACAGCTCCTCCGGGAGCCGGCCGGCCACACCCTCCTGCCCGCACACCCTGTGAGGTTGAAGTGTCCTCCCACCGCGAAGCCCCCGAGATCTCCAAGGACCCGGTCGCCGACAGCACCGACGTCTACGCCTTCGTCAGCCCCGACGACTGCGACACCGTCACCCTCATCGCCAACTACATCCCGCTCCAGGGACCGGCCGGCGGACCCAACTTCTACGAGTTCGGCGACGACGTCCTCTACGCCGTCCACATCGACAACGACAACGACGGCCGCCCCGACGTCAGCTACGAGTTCCGCTTCCAGGTCGAGGTCCGCAACCCCGACTCCTTCCTCTACAACACCGGGCCGATCACCTCCCTCGACGACCCGAACTGGAACCGCCGCCAGACCTACACCGTCACCCGCGTCGAGGCCGACGGCCGCCGCAGCGTGCTGGCCGAACACCTGGCCTGCCCTCCGTGCAACATCGGCCCGCTGTCCACCCCGGACTACGGATCACTGGCGACCGCGGCGGTGCACCAACTGGCCGGTGGCCGGAAGGTCTTCGCCGGGCAGCGCGCCGAGGGCTTCTATGTCGACCTCGGGTCGATCTTCGACCTCGGCACCCTGCGCCCCTTCCAGCAGCTGCACGTCATGCCCGCCTTCACCCAGCCCGCACCGGGCGTGAACACCACCAAGGCCCTCAACGTCCACAGCATCGCCCTCCAGGTCCCGATCACCGACCTGACCTTCGGCGGCCGCAAGCCCGGCAACGTGAGCGACCCCCACGCCACCATCGGCGTGTGGACCACCGCCTCCCGCCGCCAGGCCCGCGTCATCAACACCACCGGCCACGACACCGAGACCGGCCCCTTCGTCCAGGTCTCCCGGCTGGGCAACCCGCTGGTCAACGAGGTCATCATCCCCATGGGGAAGAAGGACCTGTGGAACACCCAGCCCCCGGCCGACGACAAGAACTTCGCCCAGTACGTCGCCATGCCCGAACTCGCCAAGCTCCTCCCGGCCCTGTACCCGGGCGTGTTCCCCAACCTGGCCGCCTACACCAAGCCGCGCGCCGACCTGCTCGCCATCCTCCTCACCGGCATCCCCACCGGCGTCGTCCCCGGCTTCCAGAACTACACCGGCGACACCCAGGCCGACATGCTGCGCCTGAACGTCGCCGTCCCCCCGGCCGCCAAGCCCAACATCCTGGGCCTGGTCGCCGGCGACCCCGCGGGCTTCCCCAACGGGCGCCGCGTCTTCGACGACGTCGTCACCGTGGAGCTGCGCGCCGTCGCGGGCCTGACCCTGCCCCTGGTCGACCCGTCCTTCACCCCCGACGCCGCCACCAGCGCCATCACCGACGGCCTCACCCCCGCCGACGTCAAGAACCCCTACCTGGACACCTTCCCCTACCTCGGCGCCCCCTACGACGGCTACCACAACCCGTCCAACTGACCCGCCGCGTGCCGCGGTGCGGGTGCCCGGGGCACC
>NZ_JBEOSP010000056.1:0-43323 GCF_040303105.1 Kitasatospora sp. NPDC096128
GGGGCTGGGACCGTTGGCGGTCTGAAAATCACCCGTCACGCCCCTCTCCGCACCCACCCCCTCCACCGCCCCCTCCCGCAGCGCGTCCCTCTCGCTTGGGGTGGGGAGGGGGTGGGGGTGGGTGGGTTGGTGCGGGGTGGGGTGGGGGTTTTGGTTGTGGGCCTGTGGGGGTCAGCTTGGGCGGGTGGGGGTGGGGGTGGGGGTGGGGGTGGGGGTGGGGAGGGGGAGGGGATCGGGGACGCCTGGGAAGGCGGTGTCGGGGGCGGCCCAGCGGCGGGCGCGTAGGGCGCAGTCGCGCAGGGCTGCGGCTGCGGCGGGGCGGTGTTGGGTGGGCAGGTCGGCGACCAGGTCGGCGTAGACCGTGGTGAGGCTGGTCTCCAGTTGGGCGGCGAGGCGGGTGGCGCCGGCGGCGTCGGTGACGGGGAAGGGGAGCCGGTAGCCGCCGGCGGCCGGGGTGGGGGTGGCGCCGAGGCCGGTGATGAGGCGCTGCCAGGCGTCGCGCTGGGACTGGTGGGCGGCGTAGGCGGTGCGGGCGTCGGCGCGTTGCTGGTCGTCGGGGAGGTGGGCGCCGACCACGCCGTAGCCGTAGACGGCGGCGTGTTCGGCGCCCAGGGCCTTCTGCAGGGCCGGGACCGGGGCGGGGGAGGCAGTGGGGCCCGGGGCTGCGGTGGCTTGGTCCGGCTGGTCGGCGGGGGCGCCGAGGGCGGCGGCGTGTACGGCGTTGGCGGCGGCCACCGAGGCGAGCAGGCGGGCGAGCGGTGGCCGGGCGGCGCCCAGGTCGGCCAGCCGGGCCTGGGCGGTCCGGCGCTCCAGCGCGGCCAGTGCGGCGGCGGTGGTCGGGGTGGGGGTGGCGCTGGGGGTCGGGGGCAGGGAGGCGGCCGGGACGCCGTAGGCGAGGGCGGCGCGGTGCTGGGCGGTCTCCGCGCGCAGGGGTTGCAGCAGGGCGGTCTGGGCGCCGGGGGCGGCGAGCAGGGCGTCGTAGGCCGACAGCAGGGTGTCGGTGGCGGCGACGGCGCGCAGCCGGACGGGGTGGTCGGAGTCCGGCCCCGGGGGCTTGTCGCCGGGCGGCACGCCCCCGTCGGTGGTACTGGTGCAGGCGGCGGTGAGGGTGGTCAGTCCGAGGGCCAGGAAGGTCCGTCGGCTGGGCGGCTGCATCGGGGTCACTCCGGAGCGGGTACGGGAGGACGGCCTCCCCTGCCTGCCCTCGTCAGCCTGAATCTTCGCAGAACCCCCACGATTGCGGGTGGTGTCGGGGGTTTCGGTGCGGTGGGCGGGGTGGTGTGAGCTTGCTCGCAGTGGGTGGCGTGCGACCGGTCGGGGGAGGTCCGGAATCGGTGGTTCGCGGCTTCACCGGCTAGGCTTTGGGCCGAGCTGCCGTGACCCGGTGCGCGCCCCAGGGGCGCCGAGGGTGCGGGGCGACCTCTGACAACAGCAGACGCGGCCGAGGAGTCCACCCGGATGAGCACCACCCACACCGACCGGCTGCGCGCGTTGCTGGAGCCGCTGGCCGTCCAGGCCGGACTGGACCTGGAGGACGTCAAGGTCACCAAGGCGGGCAACCGTCGTCAGGTGCAGATCGACGTCGACACCGACGGCGGCGTGGACATGGACGCGATCGCCGAGTTCAGCCGGGTGGTCGGCGAGGCCCTGGACGCCTCGGACGTCATGGGGGACGAGCCCTACCTGCTGGAGGTCGGTTCGCCGGGTGCGGAGCGTCCGCTGGAGCTGCCCCGGCACTGGCAGCGCGCGGAGGGCCGGCTCGCCAAGATCCACCTGGTCGACGGCGGGGAGCTGGTCGCCCGGGTGCTGGAGGCGGACGAGGACGGCGCGCTGGTCGAGGTGCAGCCGGTGAAGGGGCGCGGCCGTCCGAAGGAACGGCGCCTGGAGTACGTCGAGGTCGCGCGGGCCCGGGTCCAGGTCGAGTTCAACCGCAAGGACGACGAGCTCCTGGACGAGGCCGCCGACTTCGACGAGGGGGACGACGGCGCCGAGTGAGCCGGCCGCCGTACGACCATCATGAACGTGACGAAAGACGAGGAGGCGTAGCCGTGGACATCGACATGAGTGCCCTGCGCACGCTGGTCAACGAGAAGAACATCCCCTTCGACCTGCTGGTCGAGTCCATCGAGTCCGCCCTCCTCACCGCGTACCACCGCACCGAGGGCTCGCGCCGCCGCGCCCGGGTGCACCTGGACCGCAAGAGCGGCCACGTCACCGTGTGGGCCACCGAGGACCCGGCGGAGCTGGACGAGGGCGTCGAGCCGAAGGAGTTCGACGACACCCCGAACGGCTTCGGCCGGATCGCGTCCAGCATCGGCATCCAGGTGATGATGCAGCGCCTGCGCGACGCCGCCGACGACCAGACCTTCGGCGAGTACGCGGGCAAGGAGGGCGACATCGTCACCGGTGTCGTCCAGCAGGGCAACGACCCGAAGAACGTGCTGGTCGACATCGGCAAGCTGGAGGCCATCCTGCCGCCGCAGGAGCAGGTCCCGGGCGAGGACTACCGGCACGGCACCCGACTGAAGTGCTACGTCGTCGCCGTGCGCCGCGGTGTCCGCGGGCCGTCGGTGACGCTGTCGCGCACCCACCCCAGCCTGGTGAAGAAGCTGTTCGCGCTGGAGGTCCCGGAGATCGCCGACGGCAGCGTGGAGATCGCCGCGATCGCCCGTGAGGCCGGCCACCGGACCAAGATCGCGGTCTGGTCGCGCCGGGCGGGGCTGAACGCCAAGGGCGCCTGCATCGGTCCGATGGGCTCCCGGGTGCGCGCCGTGATGGGCGAACTGCACGGCGAGAAGATCGACATCGTCGACTGGTCCGAGGACCCGCGCGAGATGGTCGCGGCCGCGCTGTCCCCCGCGCGGGTGACCAGTGTGGAGATCGTGGACCTCGCCCAGCGTTCCGCCCGGGTGATCGTGCCGGACTACCAGCTGTCCCTGGCGATCGGCAAGGAGGGGCAGAACGCCCGCCTGGCCGCGCGTCTGACGGGCTGGCGGATCGACATCCGGCCGGACACCGAGGCCCCGGCCGAGGAATCCGCAGACCGGTAGTGACTGTTGTTCCTGTCGTCCCCGTCGGTCCTCCGGGATCTTCGGGGCGGCGCCATGTCCCTTCGGAGGGGTAGACTTGCCTTCGTCTGGCCGGACGCATGTCCGAGCACGCCCGGAGCGCACCTGCGTGGGCTGCCGCAAGCGAGCGGCCAAGCACCAGCTGTTGCGTGTCACGGCGGTCGAGGGCGTCTGCGTCCCTGATCCCCGTGGCGCACTGCCGGGCCGGGGCGCTCACCTGCACCCCGATCCGGCCTGCCTCGACCTCGCGGTCCGCCGCCGGGCGTTCCCCCGGGCCTTCCGGCTCCAGGGGACGCTCGACACGGAGCGGCTCCGCGGGTTCATCGAGGAGCGGGCGGGCGGAGCCTCTCAGGCGGGCCGCCTCCCGTGACCGCCGCCGCTCATCGCGGCGGAGAACTACCGCAACAAGCACAGCGCTCGGGCAGCCGCGCGCCGTGCCACCAGTCAGGTACCTCGCGATGTGGAAGTAGGTCGAGATTGCGATGAGCACTCGATGAGTACGCGATGAGTACGCGATGGGTACGCCCATGAAGTAGCGACAGTCCGGCGGACGAGACCCCCGGACTCATAGACAGGAGTGAAGTGGCTAAGGTCCGGGTTTATGAACTCGCCAAGGAGCTTGGCTTGGAGAGCAAGGCCGTCATGGCCAAGCTCACCGAGCTCGGCGAGTTCGTCCGTTCGGCGTCCTCGACGATCGAGGCGCCGGTCGTGCGCAAGCTGACTGACGCGCTTGGCGTGGCCCCCACCGGTGGTGGCGCTGCCAAGCCTGGCCCGCGGAAGCCCGCGGCGCCCCAGCCCGCGGCAGGCGCCGCGGGTGCACCCAAGCCGGGTGCCCCGACCCCGGGTCCGCGGCCTGCCGCGACCCCTGGTCCCCGTCCGACCCCGGCCGCCGCGGCTCCCGCCGCCCCGGCCGCCCCCGCGGCTCCGGCCGCCCCCGCCGCCTCGCGTCCGGGTGCGCCGACTCCGGGCCCGCGCCCGGCCGCGCGTCCCGCCGCTCCGGCGGCCCCGGCCGCGCCCGCGGCCGAGTTCTCCTCCCCGGCTCCGGCCGGTGCCGACGCCCCGCGTCCGGCCGCCCAGGCCCCGCGGCCGAGCGGCCAGGCCTCCGGCGGCGCCCGTCCGGGCCCGCGTCCGGCCGGCCCGCGTCCGGGCAACAACCCGTTCACCTCGGGCAGTGCGACCGGCATGGCCCGCCCCGGCGACCGCCGTCCGGGCGCGCCGGGTGCCCGTCCGGGTGCTCCGGGTGCGCAGGGCGGCGACCGTCCGCGTCCCGGTGGCGACCGTCCGCGTCCCGCCGGTGCTCCCGGCGCTGACCGTGGCGCCCCGCGTCCGGGCGGCGACCGTCCGCGTCCCGCCGGTGCTCCCGGTGCCGACCGTGGCGCCCCGCGTCCCGGTGGCGACCGTCCGCGTCCCGCCGGTGCCCCGGGTGCCGGTGCGCCGCGTCCCGGTGGCGCTCCGCGCCCCGACGGTATGCCGCGTCCGGCCGGTCCGCGCCCCGGCGCCCCGTCCCCGTCCGGCATGCCGCGTCCGAACCCGGGCATGATGCCGCAGCGTCCGGCTCCGGGCCCGCGTCCGGGCCCCGGCGGCCGTGGCCCCGGTGGCCCCGGTGGCCGTCCGGGTGGTCCGGGTGCCGGTGGCGCCCGTCCGGGCTTCCAGGGTCGTCCGGCCGGTCCGGGCTCGCGTCCGGCCGGTGGCGGCGGCTTCGGCGGTCCGCGTCCGGGTGGCGGCGCCCCCGGTGGTGGCGGCGGCTTCGGCCCCCGTCCCGGCGGCTTCGGCGGTCGTCCCGGTGGCCCGGGTGCCCGTGGTGGCACGCAGGGTGCCTTCGGTCGTGGCCCGGGCGGTCGCCCGGCTCGCGGTCGCAAGTCGAAGCGGGCGAAGCGCCAGGAGTACGAGGCCATGCAGGCCCCGTCCGTCGGCGGTGTGATGCTGCCTCGCGGCAACGGCCAGACCGTTCGCCTGTCGAGCGGCGCCTCGCTGATGGACTTCGCGGAGAAGATCAACGCCAACCCGGCCGCGCTCGTCTCCGTCATGTTCAACCTCGGTGAGATGGTCACCGCGACCCAGTCGGTCTCCGACGCCACGCTGCAGCTGCTGGCGGACGAGATGGGCTTCCAGCTGGAGATCGTCAGCCGGGACGACGAGGACCGCGAGCTGCTGGAGTCGTTCGACATCGACTTCGGTGCCAACGAGGGCGACGAGGACCAGCTGGCCCCGCGCCCGCCGGTCGTCACCGTCATGGGTCACGTCGACCACGGTAAGACCCGACTGCTGGACGCGATCCGCAAGTCCAACGTGGTGGCCGGCGAGGCCGGTGGCATCACCCAGCACATCGGTGCCTACCAGGTGGCGACGATGGTGAACGGCGAAGAGCGCCCGATCACCTTCCTCGACACCCCGGGTCACGAGGCGTTCTCCGCCATGCGTGCCCGTGGTGCCAAGTCCACCGACATCGCGATCCTGGTGGTCGCGGCCAACGACGGTGTCATGCCGCAGACGGTCGAGGCGTTGAACCACGCCAAGGCCGCCGGTGTGCCGATCGTGGTCGCGGTCAACAAGATCGACGTCGAGGGCGCCGACCCGACCAAGGTCCGCGGTCAGCTGACCGAGTTCGGCCTGGTGGCCGAGGAGTACGGCGGCGACACCATGTTCGTCGACATCTCCGCGCGCCAGGGTCTGAACATCGACCAGCTGCTGGAGGCCGTGGTCCTGACCGCGGACGCCTCGCTCGACCTGCGGGCCAACCCGCACCAGGACGCGCAGGGTATTGCGATCGAAGCCCACCTGGACAAGGGCCGCGGCGCCATGGCGACCGTCCTGGTCCAGCGCGGTACCCTCCGCGTCGGTGACTCGATCGTCGTGGGCGACGCCTACGGCCGCGTCCGCGCCATGCTGGACGAGAACGGCAACAGCCTCGCCGAGGCCGGCCCGTCCCGCCCGGTGCTGCTGCTCGGTCTGACCTCGGTGCCCCGCGCCGGCGACAGCTTCATCGTCGTCGACGAGGACCGCACCGCCCGCCAGATCGCCGAGAAGCGCTCGGCCCGCGACCGCAACGCCGCCTTCGCGCAGCGTCGGGTCCGGGTGTCCCTGGAGGACCTGGACAAGGCCATCGCCGCCGGCTCCATCGAGCAGCTCAACCTCATCATCAAGGGTGACGTCTCCGGTTCGGTCGAGGCCCTCGAGGACGCCCTCGTCAAGCTGGACGTGGGCGAGGAGGTCGAGCTCCGGGTGCTGCACCGCGGCGTCGGTGCGATCACCGAGTCCGACGTCGACCTGGCGATGGGCTCGGACGCCATCATCATCGGCTTCAACGTGCGCGCCGAAGGCCGTGCGCGTGCCGCAGCCGACAAGGAAGGCGTGGACGTCCGGTACTACTCGGTCATCTACCAGGCGATCGAGGAGATCGAGAACGCCCTCAAGGGCATGCTCAAGCCGGAGTACGAGGAGGTGCGCCTCGGCGCCGCGGAGATCCGCGAGGTCTTCCGCTCCTCCAAGTTCGGCAACATCGCCGGTGTCCTGGTCCGCGACGGCATCATCCGCCGCAACGCCAAGGCCCGCCTGCTGCGCGACGGCAAGGTCGTGGCGGAGAGCCTCACCATCGAGGGTCTGCGCCGCTTCAAGGACGACGCGACCGAGGTCCGCGAGGGCTTCGAGGCCGGTGTCACCCTGGGGTCGTTCAACGACATCAAGGTCGAGGACATCATCGAGACCTACGAGATGCGCGAGAAGCCGCGCGCCTAGTCGGTGTCAACCGGGGCCGGTCGACGGGTGGTATTTCCGTCGACCGGCCCCGGTCTCGCTGTGTAGGGTCCTGGGATGTCAGCCGGTTCCGCGCTGGCATCCCGAGGCCTTCCAGGTCGGCGAGACCTGTCATACATGTTCGTGGGAACACTCACTTTCGACCTGCTGCTGGGCGACGTCCACTCGCTCAAGGAGAAGCGTTCGATCGTGCGGCCGATCGTGGCCGAACTGCAGCGCAAGTACAGCGTGTGTGCTGCCGAGACCGGGAACCAGGACCTGCACCGCCGGGCCGAGATCGGCCTCGCGGTGGTCGCCGGCGAAGCCGGGTACGTCACCGAGGTCCTGGACAGCTGTGAGCGGTTGGTCGCCGGCCGCCCCGAGGTGCAGCTCCTCTCCGCGAGGAGGCGCTACCACAACGACGACGACGAATGAGAACTGTGGAGCCCGTCGGCGGAAGTCGCCGTTCTCACACAGATCAGGACCGAGAGCGCCCGCAAGGCCGGGCGCGGGCCGGTACTTTGGGGCGTGGGCCCCGACGGGTGCAGCTCTCCCGGGTACCGGGCCCATTGCACGAGGAGGCAACGTGACCGACACCGCTAGGGCGCGCAAGCTCGCCGACCGCATCCAGGTGGTCGTCGCCCAGACCCTGGAGCGGCGGATCAAGGACCCGCGACTGGGGTTCGTGACCATCACCGACACCCGGGTGACCGGCGACCTGCGCGAGGCCACCGTCTTCTACACCGTCTTCGGTGACGACACCGACCGCGAGGCCACCGCGGCCGCGCTGGAGAGCGCCAAGGGCGTGATCCGCTCCGAGGTCGGCAAGATCGGGGTGCGCTTCACCCCGACGCTGACCTTCGTCGCGGACGCGCTGCCGGAGAACGCCCGGAACATCGACGACCTGCTCGACCGGGCCAAGGCCATCGACGCGGCGGTGCGCACCACCGCCGCGGGCGCGACCTACGCCGGCGACGCGGACCCGTACAAGGTCCCGGCGTCCGAGCGTGAAGACGAGGACGAGTAGTCATGGCGGGTGAGCCGGCGCAGGCCGCCTCGCGAGCCGGATCGACCACGGGGGCGTCCTCCACCAGCACGGTGGAGGGTGCCCTCGCGGCGCTCCCCGGTCCGCGCGCGGAGGAGAGCGGCTTCGAGCTGCTCTGGCAGCAGGTGGTGGCGGAGATCGGGCGGGCCCGCTCGATCGACCTGATCTGCCACATCTGCCCGGACGGCGACGCGCTGGGCTCCTCGCTGGCGGCGGCGCTGGCGCTGCGCGCGCTCGGCAAGCAGGTGCGGGTCTCCTTCGGCGACGACCCGCAGGTCGTGCCCGAGTCGCTGGCCTTCCTGCCCGGCCAGGAGTTGATCGTGCCGGCCTCCGAGGTGCCGGACGTCCCCGAGCTGGTGCTCTGCTTCGACGTCGCCGCGCAGAGCCGACTGGGGCTGCTGCACGACAAGGCCTTCGCCGCGCCCGTCCTGGTGGTGTTCGACCACCACGCCTCCAATCCGGGCTTCGGCACCCACCAGCTGATCGACCCGACCGCGCCGGCCACCGCCGTCCTGGTGGACGAGCTGCTGCGCCGGCTCGGCGTCGAGCTCGACCAGTCGCTGGCCACCTGCCTGTACACCGGGGTCGCCACCGACACCGGCTCCTTCAAGTACCGGGCCACCACACCCGCCACCCACGAACTCGCCGGGCGGCTGCTGGCCACCGGCATCCGGCACGACCTGATCTCCCGGCAGCTCTGGGACACCTCCTCCTTCGGCTACCTCAAGGTGCTCGCGGCCGCCCTGGACCGGGCCGTCTACGAGCCGGAGGCGGCCGGCGGGCTGGGCCTGGTGTGGACCTGGGTGCCCTACCAGGACCTGGCGCTGTTCAGCGTCACCGTCGAGGAGATCGAGGGGCTGATCGACATCCTGCGCCGGCCGGCCGAGGCCGAGGTGGCCCTGGTGCTCAAGCAGGACCCGGACGGCACGCTGCGCGGCTCCTCCCGCTCCAAGGGCGCCGTGGACGTCGCCGCGGCCTGCGCCGAACTGGGCGGCGGCGGGCACGTCTTCGCGGCCGGGTTCAGCGCCCGGGAGGACGTGGCCGCGGTGGTGGAGCGGTTCCGGGGCGCCCTGCGGCCCCATCACTGACCATCCCGAGTTGAGCAACTCCCGCACGTTCCAGAGAAAGAACCCGATGAAGCGCAAAGGCACCGGCCCGGACGGCCTGGTGATCGTCGACAAGCCCGAGGGCATCACCTCCCACGGGGTCGTCGCCAAGCTGCGGTGGCTGGCCGGGACCAGGAAGGTCGGGCACGCGGGCACGCTGGACCCGATGGCCACCGGCGTCCTGGTGATCGGCGTCGAGCGGGCCACCCGGCTGCTCGGCCACCTGATGCTGACCGCCAAGACCTACGAGGCGACCATCCGGCTCGGCCAGACCACCGTCACCGACGACCGCGAGGGCGAGGTCACCGCCTCGGCCGCGGCGGACGGCGTCACCCGGGAGGCGATCGACGCCGGGATCGCGGCGCTCACCGGCGAGATCATGCAGGTGCCCTCCAAGGTCAGCGCGATCAAGATCGACGGCAAGCGCTCGTACGCGCGGGTGCGCGAGGGCGAGGACTTCGAGCTCGCGGCCCGGCCCACCACCATCCACTCCTTCACCGTGCACGGGCAGCGCGCGGCGGTCGCCGAGGACGGCACGCCGGTGGTCGACCTGGACGTCACCGTGGAGTGCTCCTCCGGCACCTACATCCGGGCGCTGGCCCGCGACCTGGGCGCCGGGCTGGGCGTCGGCGGCCACCTGACGGCGCTGCGGCGCACCAAGGTCGGGCCGTACGGGGTGGAGTCGGCACGCACTCTGGAGCAGCTCGAGGAGTCGGTCACGGGCGACGCCGCCACCGGGCTGGAGGTGCTGCCGATCGGGGCGGCCGCGGCCGCCGCCTTCCCGCGCTGGGACCTGGACGAGGACTCCGCGGAGAAGCTGTCGCACGGCTCCCGGCTGAAGGCGCCCGGGCTGGGCGTGGACGGGCCGATCGCGGTGTTCGGGCCGGACGGGCGCTTCCTCGCGCTGGTCGAGGAGAAGGGCGGCCAGGCGAAGCCGGTCGCGGTGTTCGTCGGCTGAGTCAAGCCTTCCGTCGTACCGGAACCCCCGTCGGGAGCCCTCCCGGCGGGGGTTCCGTGTCGGTCTTCCCGTCCTCCGAGCGGTCCCCGGATTTCCCCCGGCCGGGGCGTTCACCCGCACCGGGGCAATCACCCGTGCGGGGGAGCGCACGAGGTGAAACGCCGTGGTGAACGGCGCGGGCGCGGTCGGGGCGCCGCTCCGGCGGGCAGGCTCCCGGCGGCGAGCGGCGACGGGCCCGCTCGACGGGCGAGGGGGCGGTCATGCCGGGGTTTGCGGAGGGTGATCCGGGGCGGTACCTGCTGCGGATCCGCGACCTCAACGGGCGGCTGCACGGCTTAGGGTTCGCCGCCGACCCGCAGGGCTGGGTGCTCACCGCACACGAGGCCGTGGCCGGCCTGGACCGGCTGGTGCTGCACACCCCCGGCGGACAGACCCGGGTGCTGGGCCCGGACGCCCTGCTGCCGCTGCCCGAGCACGGGCTCGCCCTGCTGCGCACCGACGCGGTCGGCGGGCTCCCGGTGCCGCCGCTGCCGGTGGCCGCGGTGGGCGCCGGGCACGAGGTGCTGCTGCCCGCCCTGACCGGCGAGGACGGCCGGGCGGTCGTGCTGCGCTGCGGGCTGCTGGGCGTCAGCGGCGCGGCGTACGGCGGGCACCTGCTGGCCGGGGTGCCGGTGCTGGACGTGCCGGTGGTGGCCGGGGTCGTGGTGCCGGCCGGCTCGCCGGTGCTGGACGCCCGCAGCGGCGCCGTGGTGGCGCTGACCGCGCCCGCCCTGCGCGGGCCGGGGTACGGCGGAGCCCAGTACGGCGAGGCGCAGTGCGGCGGGGCGCTGTGGGCGGTGCCGGCCGGTGGCGGGGCGGTGGTCGCGCCGGCGCTGGCCGAGCTGCTGGCGCGCAACGCGGCGACGGTGCCCGGGTACGGCCGGGCGCTGAACCTGGCCGGGGTGCTGCGGCTGACCGCCGCCCAGCTGGCCGCCGCCGGGGCCGGGCCCGGCCGGGTGGCCGGGCTGGCCGCCGACCGGGTGGACCGGCCGGACGGCCTGGCCGGGGACGAGCCCGAGGCGACCGTCACCGCCCTGGTCGGCGCCCCCGGCAGCGGCCGCACCACCGAACTGGCCGCGCTGGCCGTCCGCCGCTGCGACGGTGCCCGGCCGCTGCCCACGCTCTGGCTGCGCGGCGCCGACCTGCGCGCCGAGGACCGCTCGCTCGCCGAACCGGTCGAACGGGCGCTGGCCGCCGCCGCGGCCGAACTCGGCACCCCGGCGCCCGCGCCGGAGCCGGTGGCGGCGCTGTGCGCGGCGGCCGGGCGGCCGCTGCTGATCGTCCTGGACGGCCCCGAGGAGGCCCAGGCCGAGCTGGACCCGCGCTGGCTGCGCGGCGCCGGGCAGTGGCTGACCGGCTGCGGCGCCCGGCTGCTGACCGCCTGCGGCGAGGAGGTCTGGGAACGGCTGGCCGCCGAGCCCTGGGGGAGCGGCGCCGCCGGCGGCGCCCGGTCGGCAGAACCGGGCCCGGACGGCGACCTGGCCAGCGCCCCCACCGTCCGGATGGACGGCGGCGGCCCCGGCGCCCCGACCCTGGCCGGACACCGGCTGGGCCCGCTGCCCGCCGAGGCGGCCGAGCGGGTGCGCCGCCGCTACGGGCTGCCGCCGGGCCGCCCGGCCGCCGCCGAGGACGCCCGGCACCCGCTGGCCGTCCGGCTGGCCGGGGAGCTGTGGGCGCAGGGCCTGCGCGACGGGCCGGCGTCGCGCGGCGAGCTGTTCGGCGCCCACCTGGACCTGCTCTGCCTGCGGGTGGCCCAGCGGCTGGCCGAGGACGTCCGGCCGCGCCGCCCCGGTGCCCACCGCCGGGGCGCCGCCCGGCCCGCCGGACCGCGCCGGGGCCGGGTGCGCCGGCTCGCGGCGGCGGTGGCCGGGCGGGTGCACGAGGCGGCCCGGCGGATGCTCGGCGAGGAGCCGGGCGCGCTGGGCCGGGAGGCCTTCGAGGAGCTGTTCCCGGTCGACGGCGGCTGGGCCACGGCGGTGCTCGCCGAGGGGCTGTTCGTCCCCGCCGGGCCCGGCTTCCGCTTCGCCCACGGGGAGTTCGCCGACTGGCTGCAGGGCCGGCACCTGGACCTGGACGCGGCGCTGCGGATGCTGCTCGGCGAGGCCGAGGACACCCCGCCCGGGCCGGAGGGGCCCGGCCCGGGCGTTCCCCGGCACCGGATCGGCCCGGTCGCCGCCGCGCTGCGCCGGGTCGCCGAGACCTGGGGCGCGCCCGCCCTGGACCTGTGGCTGCACCGGATCTGGCGCGCGCTGGACCTGCGCCCGCCCGGCAGTGAACCCGCCTGGTGGGCCGCCCGGTTGCTCACCGCCGGACTCGCCGCCAGCCCCGACCCCGCCGAACACCGTTTGCTGCTCGACCAGTTGGCCCGCCGGATGGCCGAACGGGCGGCCACTGCGGGCGGTTGGGCGGCGCTCGACGGGCTGAACCGCTTCGGCCCGGCGTTCTGGACCGGCCTCGGCCTGCCCGTCGAGGCCGAACTCGCCCTGCTGCGCCGCCTGGTGGCCGCCGACGGCCCCAGGCAGGACTTCCTCGGCGTGGCGGCCGAGCGGCTGCGCGCCGACCCGGTCGCGGTGTTCCCGCTGCTCTGTGCCTGGTTCGACGACCCGGCCGGCCTGCCGGGCCGCCCGGGAGCGGGGGTGGCCGACCTCGCCCACGACCTGCTGTACGCCCACCGGTGGTCGGCCCTGGACGAGTTGGCCGACGCGCTGGCCGACGCCGCGCACCCGCGGGCGGACGCGCTGCTCACCGTGCTCGCCGCCGAGGAGCCCTCCGCGCTCTGCCGCGCGGTGGACCGCTGGAGCCACGACCGGCGGCCCGAACGGCACGTCGCGGCCGCCGTGCACGCGCTGCGGACCGCCCCGTACGCGGCCGGTGCCGGGGCCGAACTGCTGCGCTTCACCGCGCTGACCCTGCTCGCCCGCGAGGACGAACCGGCCCTGCACGGCGCCGCGCTGGCCCTGCTGGTCGGCGACCCGGTGACCCGGGCCGGGCACCTGGAGGCCGCGCTCGCCCTCCACCGCGCCGGCGGTGACGCCTTCCTCACTGCGCGCGCCCTCGCCCCGGCCCTGGAGAGCGACCCGGAGCCCGTACTGGCCGCGCTCGCCGACGCCCTCGCGGTGCCCGGCGCGGCCCCCGTCGAGATCCTGCGGGTGCTCGCCGACGCCCGGGCCCCGGTGGCCGCCCGGCGCGGCGCCGACCTGGCCGCCCGGCTGCTGCGCCGGCACCCGGAGCTGGCCGGGCCGGTCGCTGTCGACTACCTCGGCCGCCGGCTGCGGCACGCCGCGATCGACGGGCCGGCCGCCCGGCTGGAGCTGCGGGTGCTGCTCGGCGGCGCCCTGGCCGCCGGGGCGGCGGCGGTCCGCAGGCCCTTCGCCGAGGTGCTGTCCGTCCCGGTGGCCGACCCGGCGGCGGACGCGCTGCGCTGCGAGCTGCTGGACACCCTGCTCGCCGCCGAGACCGACCAGGCGGTGCTCATCGCGGCCGTGGAGCGCCTCGCCGAGCACTGCGCGGCCGAGAACCCCGCCCGGGCGCGCGCCGTGCTGGCCCGGGCGGTCCCGGGACTGGTGGGCGCGGACGAGCTGCTGGTGCGCTGCGCCGGGCGCTCGGCGGCCTTCGCCCGGCTGCTCGCCCGGTGGCCGCGCGACGCCGCGCCGACCGCCCCGGACGGGCCCCGACTGGCCCGGATGCGGGCCCTGGCGGCGGCCGGCCGGGACGCCCAGTACGCCGCCGCCGAGGCCGAGCGGACGGCACCCGTGCGGGCCGTCCGCGCGCAGGTGCGCCCAACCCCCATTCCGGTGCCTGAGCCGGGGCAGGCGCATGGCACGCTATAGGGGTTCGGTTGTGAGCGTTTGAGCGTGCCGAGGGCACGCACCGTACGGAACAAGGAGCAGTCGGGTGCAGCGCTGGCGTGGCCTGGAGGAGATCCCCGGTGACTGGGGACGCAGCGTCGTCACCATCGGCTCGTTCGACGGGGTGCACCGCGGGCATCAGCTGATCATCGGACGGGCCGTCGAGCGGGCCCGTGAACTCGGCCTCCCCTCGGTCGTGGTGACCTTCGACCCGCACCCGCGCGAGGTGATCCGCCCCGGCAGCCACCCGCCGCTGCTCGCGCCGCACCCGCGCCGTGCCGAGCTGATCGCCGAACTCGGCGTGGACGCGGTGCTGGTGCTGCCGTTCACCACCGAGTTCTCCCAGGAGTCCCCGGAGACCTTCGTCCAGCAGGTGCTGGTGGACGCCCTGCACGCCCGGGTCGTCATCGAGGGCCCCAACTTCCGCTTCGGGCACAAGGCCGCCGGGGACGTCGCGCTGCTCACCGAACTGGGCGGGGCGGACGACTTCCAGGTCGAGGTGGTGGACCTCCAGGTGTGCGGCACCGCCGGGGACGGCGAGCCGTTCTCCTCCAGCCTGACCCGCCGCCTGGTCGAGACCGGGGACATGGCCGGCGCCGGCGAGGTGCTCGGCCGCCCGCACCGGGTCGAGGGCGTGGTGGTGCGCGGCGCCCAGCGCGGCCGCGAGCTCGGCTACCCGACCGCCAACGTGGAGACCGTGCCGCACAGCGCCGTCCCGGCCGACGGGGTGTACGCGGGCTGGCTGACCGCGCAGGGCGAGAGGATGCCGGCGGCGATCTCGGTCGGCACCAACCCGACCTTCGACGGCACCGCCCGCACCGTCGAGGCGTACGCCATCGACCGGGTCGGCCTGGACCTGTACGGGCTGCACGTGGCCGTCGACTTCCTGGCCTACCTGCGCGGGATGGAGAAGTTCGACTCCATCGAGGCGCTGCTGGACCGGATGGCCGACGACGTCAAGCGCGCCCGGGAGCTGACCGAGGGCTGACCGGGGCCGTGGCACGGGGAAGGGCCCGCCGAGTCGGCGGGCCCTTCCGTCGTCACTGCGGGGGCGCCTGCGGCGGGTAGCCGTAGCCGGGGCCCGGCTGCGGGGCGCCGGGCTGCTGCGGCCAGGGCGCGCCCGGGGCGGGCTGCTGGGGGTAGCCGTACCCGGGCGGGGGCGGCGGGGCCTGGCCGGGCTGCGGCGCCCACGGCGCCCCGGGGGCGGGCTGCCCGGGCTGGGCGGCCTGGCCCGGGTAGCCGGGCTGCTGGGGCTCGACGTACGGCTGCGGCTGGCCCTGCTGCGGGTAGCCCTGCTGCGCCTGCTGCTGCCAGCCGGCCTGCTGGGCGGACGCCTGCTGGGCCCGGGCGATGTCCTCGCCGACCAGGGTGGCCAGTTCGAAGTACGCCTCGCGGACCTTGGGCCGCATCATGTCGAGGTTGACCTCGGCCCCGGCCGCCAGGCTCTCGTCGAAGGGCACCACGATGACGCCGCGGCAGCGGGTCTGGAAGTGCGCGACGATGTCCTCGACCTTGATCATCTTGCTGGTCTCGCGCACCCCGGAGACCACCGTGATGCTGCGCTGCACCAGGTCCGCGTAGCCGTGCGCGGAGAGCCAGTCCAGCGTGGTCGAGGCGCTGGAGGCGCCGTCCACGCTCGGGGTGGAGACGATGATCAGCTGGTCGGCGAGGTCCAGCACCCCGCGCATCGCGCTGTACAGCAGGCCGGTGCCGGAGTCGGTCAGGATGATCGGGTACTGGCGGCCCAGGACCTCGATGACCTGGCGGTAGTCCGAGTCGTTGAAGGTCGTCGACACGGCCGGGTCGACGTCGTTCGCCAGGATCTCCAGGCCCGAGTTGAGGTCCTGCGAGGTGAACTGACGGATGTCCATGTAGCTGCGCAGGTGCGGGATGGCCGTCACCAGGTCCCGGATGGTCGCGCCGGTCTGGCGCTTGACCCGGCGGCCCAGGGTGCCGGCGTCCGGGTTGGCGTCGATCGCGATCACCTTGTCCTGGCGCTCGCTGGCCAGGGTCGCGCCGAGCGCGGTGGTGGTCGTGGTCTTGCCGACGCCGCCCTTGAGGCTGATCACGGCGATCCGGTAGCAGCTCAGCACCGGGGTGCGGATGATCTCCAGCTTGCGGGCCTTCTCGGCCGCCGCGGCCTTGCCGCCGAACTGGAACCGCGGCTGCTGGCGCTGCTGCTTGGGCTGGCTGCGCAGCAGCCGGTCCGAGGACAGCTCGACGGCGGCGGTGTAGCCGAGCGGCGCGCCGTGGGCGGTCTGCTGCGGGGCGGCGGACTGCTGGAACGCGGCGGGTGGCGGCGTGGTGGCGGCCTGCGGCGGCCAGGGCTGCGCGGGGACGGGCTGCTGCGGCTGGCCGGGCTGGCCGGGCTGGCCGTGCTGGCCGGGCTGGCCGGGGTACGGCTGGGGCTGGGGCTGGACGGCGGTCGGCTGCTGGTAGGCGCCGGGCTGCGGCCAGCCGCCCTGGCGCGGGTCCACCGGAGCGGGCTGCGGCTGCCCGGGCTGGGGCTGCGGCTGGGCGGGCGGCGCAGGCTGGGCGGCGGCCGACTGCTGGGCGGCCCAGGCGGCCTGCGGGTCCCAACCGGCCTGCGGATCCCAGCCGGCCTGCGGGGCCTGCGGGGCCGTCACGCCCGGGGTCGGCACCGGCTGGGCCGGAGCGGGCTGGGCCGGCGCCTGCTGCGCGAACTGCTGCGGCGCCACCGGCTGACCGGGCTGCGGCTGCGCGGGCTGGACGGGCTGCGGGGCCGGCACCGGCGCCCTGTACGGCTGCGGCGCGTTCGGCTGGGCCGGTGCCTCCGCCGCCGGCGGCCAGGGCTGGGCGCCGGCCGGCGGCTGCGGCTGCTCCGGCGTCACGGGCGGGGCCGCCAGCGGGAACGGGACGTGCTGCGCCTCGGCTTGCACGGGCGCGACCGGCGGCACCGGGGCGGGCGCGGGCGCGGGCACCGGCTCGGCCGCCGGGGTCGCGGCCGGGGCGGGAGCCGGGACCTGCGGCGGTGCCGCAGCGGGTGCCTGGTCGGCCGTCGGCACCGGAGCCGGCACCGGAGCCGGCACCGGAGCCGGCACCGGAGCCGGCACCGGAGCCGGCACCGGAGCCGGGCCGGGCACGGCCGGTTCGGCCGCCGGGAGCCCGCCCGCCGCAGCCCCGCCCGCCTGGTCGTCGGTCCCCGGGACCGGAGCGGCGGGCGCCGCCGACGGACCCGACTGCACGTACCAGGACGGGGGAGTGTAATCGGGCGCGTCGGACCAGTCGTCGTCGTCCTCCGCCGCGTTGTCGCCGACGTAGACGCCGTCCCGATCGCTGCTCACTAGGGCTCCCTCGTGTTCGCCGCCGCTTGCTTCAGCGGTGCCGTTGCCGCAACAAAGACTAGGCCGTTCGGCTGCCCCTGTTGAAGGCGGCTTCGGTTCCGGACCGGCATCGACCGGCCCGGACGCGCCCCTCAGTCCATCCGGCGCGGGCCGCCGAGCACCTGCTGTTCGGCCTGGCCGGCCACCGCCCGCACGTACTGGCGGCGCATCCGGGTGGCCCACAGGGTGAGGTCGTCGCCGAGGGTGGGCAGTGCGGCCACGTCCTCCGGCGGCAGCGACAGCACCCGGCCGACCAGCTCCGCCTCCTGGGGCATGATCCGCTGCACGCCGACCAGGTCGGCCGCGTTGAGCACCCGGGAGGCGTTCGGGCCGAGGTAGGGCAGCAGGGTCAGGGTGGTCTGCCAGGGCGCGGCGGAGAGCCGGGTGCGCGGCGGGCGGGCGCCGAGGTCGCGCACCACCAGGACGGGCGAGGCCACCGAGGCGCCCTGCGGGCCGAGCCGTCCGACCTGGTGGACCGTCACGCAGGGCTGACCGCCGCCGGCGGCCTGCGCCATCGGGCCCCAGAGCTGGGCGCGGGCGGTCTCCACCGCGACCCGGGCGCCGATCGCGGCCGCCCGCAGCGCGATGACCTGCGCCGTCCAGACGCCGCCGACCAGCACCAGGTCGTACGCGCTGGGGCGGAACAGGCCGAGCACGGCGGGCAGGCCCTGCGGGTCGACGCCGATCACCACGCCGTCGTCGCCGACCGGGAAGGCCAGTGCCGCCAGGTCGGCGGCCTCCAGCACGTGCTTCTCCCGGCGCGGTCCGCGCAGCCCGAAGCCGGGCAGGACCCGCGGCCGCGGCCGGCGCCGCTCGGCGCCGGGCGTCGGGCCCGGGGCGGGGTAGGTCTGGTACGCCATCAGGACGTTCCTCCCAAGGGCAGGGTGGCGAGCATGCCGGGGGCCTGTTCGAGGTCGAGCCGGACCAGGCCGAGGCCGGCGCTCTGCGCCCGTGCCTCCGCCTGACGGCCGATGTCGCCGACCTCGCCCTCGCTGCGCCCGGTCACCCGCAGGTGGCCGCTGACGGTCACCGAGCCGCCGGAGCCGTGCCCGGCGGTGAGGCTGAAGGTGCTGGCCAGCGCGGGGGAGCCGGTGATCAGGTTGACCAGGTCCGGGGCGCCGATCCGGCCGGCGCCGCCGCCGGGGCGGGTCAGCTGCGGCCAGCGGGAGATCCAGTAGGTGCTGTGGAAGCGGTCGTCGATCCGCCAGAAGCGGTTGCCCTCCTGGGTTCGGCGGGTGGTGCCGCCGCCGCTGCCGGTGCCCTGGCGCCCGGCCACCGCGATCGGGTTGGCGCAGGTGGCGATGGCGAGGGCGGCGATCAGCTCGCGCTCGTCCAGCACGGTGGCGTTGAACCCGGCGCTGTTGAGGCGTCCGGCCAGCTGGTCGGTCACCCGTTGCAGGGCCTTGCGGGCGCCCTCCTCGCCGCCGCCGCGGGCCCGGACGGCGGTGGCCGCGCGCTCCGGGTCGAGCTTGAGGGCGATCCAGGTCAGCCGCAGGCCGGGGGTGGCGGTGCCGTCGGGCAGTTCGCGGTAGCCGCGGGCGGCCAGCGACTGCTCGGGCACGTGCTGGGCCGGGGCGGGCTGGGTGTGCTGGACCAGCTGCACCGACTCCAGGGCGATGTCGTCCACGGTGAGCGCCGAGCAGATCACGTCCAGCGGCAGCGGCAGCGCGGTGCGCACCGGGCGCAGCGGCTGGTCCTTGGCCTGGACGAGCAGCACCGAGCTGAGGAAGGTGCCGTCGCCGACCATGCCGGTCTCCCGGCGGACGGGGCGGCCGCCGAAATCGGCTTCGGTGGCGTGGGTGCAGGTGCGCAGCGCCGGTTCGAGCTCCAGCGCGGGCGCCAGGGCCGGGTCGGTGCCGGGCGGCGGCAGCAGCGACTTCGCCTGCTTGCGGCGGGACTTGAGGGCGGAGCGGACGCGCAGCAGCTCCGGGATGGTGCGGCCGCGCAGCGGCACGACCGCCAGCACCAGCAGGACCAGCGAGACCGCGCCGAAGCCGGCCGCGACGGGGCGGCTGATCGTCCAGCCCACCGCGACCAGGGCGGCCGCGACCTCGACCAGGACGAGCTGCTGGAGCTTCAACCGGCCGCCGAGCAGCCCGGGCCGCGGGTTGACGCGGACCTGGACGGGGCCGCCGTCGCCGCCCGTCGGCGGCCGGCCGGTCGTGGTCCCGGCGGGCGCACCGGCGCGGCGGGGCCGTCCGGACCGGCGCGACCTTCCGCCGCCCGGGTCGGCGCGGCGTTCTGGAGCGGTCTGGCTTGGCATCCCCCGATGGCCCTCTCTGATCCGTTGTCGCGGCCCGGCTGGCTGGCTCGCGGACCGTACCCGTACCGTACTCACCGTCTGCTGCCGCATCGTAGAGGGTTCGGGCCGGGTCCCGCCCGGCGGGTGCGGACCACGGGGCGGGCCGGGCCGACGGGAGGCCGGCCGCCGCCGGCACGGCGCCGGCACACGTCTGACAGAGGGGGACGACGAGGATGGCATCGCGCCGGGACGAGCTCAACGCGTACACCTTCGCCCGCAAACGCACGGTGGGGGCGTTCCTGCTGCCCTCCGGCGGCGGCAGTGACGAGGACGCGCCGCGGCCGGTGAAGGCGGTGCTGCCGAGCGTGCTGGTCGGGGCTGTGGTGGTGGCCGGGTTCGGGCTCTGGGGGGTGTTCAAGCCGGCCGCCCCGATGCAGTGGGACAGCGGCAAGAACATCATCCAGGGCAAGCAGTCGACCACCCGCTACGTGGTGCTGACCGACCCGGACGGCAAGACCAAGCGGCTGCACCAGGTGCTCAACATGTCCTCGGCGCGGCTGGTGCTGCCGGTCGACGCCAAGGTCGTGGTGGTGGACGACGGGGTGCTGGACCGCTACCCCAACCACGGTCCGACCATCGGGATCCCGTACGCCCCGGACAAGCTGCCGGGCAAGGACAACGCGAGCCAGCCGATGAAGTGGGCGGTCTGCGACCGTCCGGGCTCGGACGACAAGCAGGAGACGGTCAACCAGGCGGTGTTCGTGGCGGCCGGGGCGGACGCGGCGGCGCTGTCCGCCAAGGACCGGATGCTCGGCCCGGACCAGCTGATGCTGGTGCAGCAGGCCGACGACCAGCAGGTCTCGACCACCTCGGGGCCGGGCCAGGGGGGCGCGGGCGCCGCGGCGGTGTTCCTGGTCGACGCGCAGGGCCGCAAGCACCCGATCGGGCCGCAGGCCGACGACAAGGAGCGCAAGGCGCTGGTCACCGCGGTCTTCGGCCCCAACGCGGTGCCGCAGCGGGTGAAGCGGGAGTGGCTGGACACCCTGGTGACCGCCAGCGCGATCGTCTTCCCCGACGTCAAGGACATGGCCGACAGCCAGGGCGCCAACTCCTCGGTGAACCTGGGCAACGCGGCGGACCGCCGGATCGGCCGACTGGTGCACTACCAGGACCGCAACTACGTGGTCGGCAAGGACAGCCTCTTCCTGATCACCCCGTTCCAGGCGGAGCTGATCCGGCAGAACCCGGCCTACCAGGTGCTCTACAAGTACGACCAGGACAAGCGGCCGCGCAGCGACGACATGACCCCGGACGACCAGTCCAGGTTCAACACCGATGTGCGGCTGCCGAAGACGCCGGACGACTGGC
Organism: Kitasatospora sp. NPDC096128; assembly: GCF_040303105.1. Classification (NCBI taxonomy): domain Bacteria; kingdom Bacillati; phylum Actinomycetota; class Actinomycetes; order Kitasatosporales; family Streptomycetaceae; genus Kitasatospora; species Kitasatospora sp. NPDC096128. The sequence continues at coordinate 20,751 of NZ_JBEOSP010000056.1, forward strand.
CGCTGAAGACCGGTGCGCCGGTGAACAACTGGACGGAGCGCCAGGACCCCCGCCAGGTGGTGTGCAGCACCTTCGACGGCATGGCCGAGGACGGCCGCACGCCCAAGCGCAGCGTCTGGGCGGGGACGTCCTACCCGGCGGCGTACAACAACGGCGCGGGCGCGGCGTTCGTGACGCCCGGCCACGGCCTGTTCTACCGGGCGGTGGACAACGCGGCCCCCGGCGCCAACGCGGCCGCGGCGGCCGCAGCGGCTGCCGCCGCCGGTGCCAACCCCGGTGCGGCCGACGCCTCCGGCACCGACTTCCTGATCACCGAGACCGGCCTGCGCTACTCCGTCCCGGCCAACAGCGACGGCGGCCGCGGCCCCACCCCGTCGCCGACGGCGAGCGGTGCGGCCAAGACGGCGACCCCGGCGCCGGGCGCCCCGAACCCCGGTGCCGGCGGCCAGCCGACCCCGACCCCGGACGAGCAACCCGGCGGCAACCAGGCGCGGTTGGGCTACCAGAACGTCCAGCCGCTGCCGGTGCCCAGGGAGTGGTCGAACCTGGTCCCGGCCGGCCCGCCGCTGACCGCGAAGAGCGCCGCGCAGCCGCAGAACGCCTGATCGGCCAAGCCGCGCAACGGAATTGGCCCCAGTGTCATGGTCTGGTAACTACTCGACACTCGATGTTGGGCGAGTTGCGTGTGCCGACTACAGTGCTGCTGGACATCACACGGGTGATGGCGGCGGCGGGGCCCGGGGCCCTCCGTACACACAATGTTTGTCTCATGGGGGATGGTGGAGCATGAGTGACGGCCAGTTCACGGTGACCGCGCAGGAGATGATGGACTTCGCCGGGAAGATCGAGACGGCGATTGGCCAGATCGAGGCGGAGCGCAGCGCTCTCCAGACGACGGTCGACAACATCACCAGTGGCTGGAAGGGACAGGCGGCGGACGCCTACAAGTCCCTGCAGACGCAGGTCAACGATGACGTCAAGCAGCTGAAGGAATCGCTGACCGCGATCAAGCACGCCATCGAGCTGACCACCAAGCACTACGCGAGCGCGGAAGAGGAGCAGAAGGCGCTGTTCGGCCCGCAGGGCTGAGCATCGGAGAGCTGATCAGCACTCTGTTCCGACCGTCCGTTCGACGGGGCGCCCGCGGCTGAGCGCCGGGTGCTCCGCATCCTCGTCAAGGGAGACATTGTGACCGACCACATCCTCGTCAACTTCCAGACCCTGCACCAGGCGTCCCAGGACGTCCAGAACTCGGCCAACAAGATCGACCACATGCTGTCCGAGCTCAAGAAGGAGGTCACCAAGATCTCCCACGGGTGGCAGGGCCAGGCCCAGCAGGGCTACAACGCCCAGCAGGCCAAGTGGGACGGCGCCGCGCAGAACCTGAAGGACACCTGCGCCACGATCTCCAGCTCGCTGGAGAGCGCCGCGCAGAGCTACCACGCGACCGAGAAGAAGAACGCCGGTCTCTGGGGCTAGTGGTCGACCGGCCGTTCCCGGACCGGGAACGGCGGTGACGACAGGGGCGGGTGCCCGGATCCCGGGCGCCCGCCCTTCGGCGCGCGGCGCGGCGCGGCACGGGGTGGCGAACATGAGGGGTGGCAGGGTGTCCGGACGCGGGTTCCGCAGGACGGTCGCGGCGCTGGCCGCGCTCACGGTGCTGGGCGGCCCGCTGGCCGCTCCCGCCCACGCGGACGGCGGGCCCGGGCTGGCCGCCGCCGGTGACTGCCCCAAGCCCGCGCCCGACGTGCCGACCGTGCCGTGGTCGCTGCAGCGGATACTGCTCGACGAGCTCTGGCAGGGCGGGAGGACCACCGGCGCGAACGTGACGGTCGCCGTCATCGACACCGGGGTTGACGACCGCAACCCGCAGCTGGCCGGCAAGGTGGACGTGGGCCCCAGCCTGCTGTTCGACAAGCAGAACAACAAGATGGCCGACGGCACCTCCCGGGACGACACGGTCGGCCACGGCACCAAGGTGGCCGGCATCATCGCCGCGGGCCGCAGCGACCGGACCGGCTTCGTCGGACTGGCCCCCGACGCCAGGATCTTCGCGATCCGGCAGAACGACAGCGAGGGCAACGGCGACGTCACCACCCTGGCGAAGGCCATCCAGACGGTCGTCGAACACAAGACCAAGGACAAGGTCAACGTCGGGGTCATCAACATCTCCCAGGATGTGCGCGGCGCCGGTGACGCCCACTTCGGCGGCTACCAGGAGCTGAAGGCCGCGATCGACCTCGCCGAACAGAACAAGATCGTGGTGGTCGCCTCCAGCGGCAACGACGGCCTGGAGGGTGACACCTACCCGGGCGCCTTCCCGACGGTGTTGTCCGTCGGCGCCTCCGACCGCAACAACGAGCGCGCGCCGTTCTCCCAGTACGGCTCCTTCGTGAAGGTCGCCGCGCCGGGCGTCAACATGCTCTCCACGGTGCCCGGCGGCGGCCAGTGCGTGGACAACGGCACGAGCTTCGCCGCCCCGTACGTCTCCGGGCTGGCCGCACTGCTGGTCGGCGCGCACCCGGACTGGACGCCGGCCCAGGTGCGGGCCTGGATCGAGCAGACCGCCCAGCGCACCGAGCCCGGCCCGAACCGGTTCATCGGCTGGGGAGTGGTGGACCCGGTCAAGGCCGTCACCAAGGCGCCGCAGAACCCGCCGTCCGAGGCCGCCCCGGACGCCCCGGTGCAGCTGGCCGCCGCTCCGATCGTCCCGGCCCCGGTCGGCCTCGGCGAGACCCAGGCGGACCGCGACGGCCGCACCGCCACCTACGTGGTCGGCGTCGGCGCGCTGCTGGTCGCCCTGCTGATCGGCGGCGGCGTCGTCCTGCGCGACCAGCGCCGCAAGTCCGCCGACCGACCCGACTGACCCGACTGACCCGATCGGCCGGGTGCCCGTGCGGCGTCCGCGCGGCGTCCGGGAAAAACCCGCGGGACACCTGTAACACCGGCGGCGGCTCACCGCATCCATCAAGTGTCGACGGGGCACACGGACGCGGGGGAGCGGCGGGTACATGGGGTGGATCGGGGGAGGCCGGGAGGCCAAGGACGCCGAGTTCCTGGAACTCGTCTCCAGCCGTACCGGGCACCTGTACCGCTCGGCCTGCCTGCTCACCAGCGGCGACACCCACTACGCCGAGGACCTCGTGCAGGAGGCCCTCAGCCGGATGTACGTGCTCTGGCGGCGCAGCGCCTTCACCGGCGGCCGGCACCGGATCGAGAACCCGGCGGCCTACACCCACACCGTGATGGTGCGCACCTACATCGCCCAGCAGCGCCGCCGTTCCAGCGGCGAGCGCCCGACCGAGGCCCTGCCGGAGGCACCGGGGCACGACGCGGACAGCACGCTGCGGCTGACCCTGCTCGACGCGCTCGGCCAGATGTCGGCCGGGGACCGGGCCGTGCTGGTGCTGCGCTACTGGGAGGACCGCAGCGTCGAGCAGACCGCCGAGGTGCTGCGGCTCTCCTCCGGCGCGGTCCGCACCAGGACCACCCGGGCGCTGGCCCGGCTGCGCGGCCTGCTCGGCGACTCGCTGGCCGAACTCGGGGCCCGCTGAAACGTTCCACCGAGACGTTCCGCGTGCCGGAACGCCCCGCCCACCACCCCTTTCCCTGGCACTTCCGCGACGCAAGGAGACGGTGATCCGCCATGTCCGAGCCGGACAAGTTCGAAGACGATCTTCTCTACGCCCTCACCCGTACCGGTGAGGGTTTCCGCCCCGGGCAGGCCGACCAGGCCGGGCTGGTGGCGGGCGGGTACCAGCGCGGCCGCCGCCGCTGGCGCCGCCGTTCGACCGCCGCGGTGGTGGGCGGCGCCGCGGCGCTGGCCTTGGTGGGCACCGGCGCGGTGTACCTGACCGGGTCCGGCTCCCCGTCCGGCACGGGCACGGTGACGGCCGCCTCCACGGGGGCCGCGTCCGGGGCCGCGTCGGGGTCCGCCTCCGGGAGCGCGAGTGCCGCCCTGACCCCGGCTTCGACCGGGACGCCCACCCCCGAGGCGGTCAGCGGCGACGAGGTGCTGGCCGCCTTCCAGGCGCTGCTGCCCAAGGGCCAGGTCACCTCCGCCAAGGGCACCGGCACCGAGTCGACGCCGGGCATGCCCGGCGGCGCCGGTGCCACCCTGGTGTTCGACGACGGCCACGGCAAGGCCGCGATGGGCATCTCGTTCAGCCGCACGGCGTCGAACGACCCGGGTCGGACGCAGAACGCCTGCCCGGACAGGAAGACCGTCCCGTACGACGCCTGCACCAGCACCGGCCTGCCGGGCGGCGGTTCGGTGACCGTCCTCCAGGGCTACGAGTACCCCGACAGGCGGGCCACCACCAAGTGGTGGAACGCCAGGCTGATCGGCCAGGACGGCCGTCTGATCCAGCTGTCCGAGTGGAACTCCGCGGCCGAGAAGGGCTCGCCGGACAGCCGGCCGGCCCCGCCGCTGTCGCCGGAGCAGCTCACGGCGATCGTCACCGACAAGTCCTGGGACGCGGTCGTCGCCGCGATCCCGGAGCCGCGACCGGTCCCGGTCCGCGACACCTCCAAGGAGTACACCGCCCAGGAGATCCTGCGGATCGTCGCCGGGCTGCTGCCGAGCGGGCTGACCGAGACGGAGCCCGGCGGCGACGGCTCCGGCTACGCCAACTTCGTGCTCGACGACGGCAGGGGCAAGTCCATGGTGCAGCTCAACGTGCAGGACTGGAGCCGCAGCGACCGGACGAAGGAGGAGCTGTTCGGCAACGCCAGGACGCTGCCGGACGGCACCAAGGTGGCCGTCAGCAAGGGGAGCGACAAGCCGGGTGTGGGCATGTGGACCGTCGACACCCTGCACCCGGACGGCCTGCGGGTGGTGATCAGCTCGTTCAACAGCGGCACCCAGGTGAGCCCGGCGACCCGCAAGACCCCGGTGCTGACCGATGACCAGATGCAGGCGATCGCCGCGGCCCCGGTCTGGAAGCTGAAGAAGTAGGGCCTGCGGACGCGGCGGTGCCCCGGACCTCGGGGGAGGTCCGGGGCACCGCCGCGTGGGGGAGGGGTGGGGGATCGGGGGATCCGGGGAGGATCAGTCCCGCTGGTCCTCGGGGAGGCTGATCACCCAGTGGGTGTCCTGTCGGGGGCGCAGGTAGAACAGCCAGTAGAGGGTGGCGGCGGCGGTGATGCCGCCGGTCCACAGCAGGGGTTCGGCGGCCAGCTTGGTCATCACGTAGACCAGGACGACGATCAGCAGCGCCGGGAGGACGGGCCACAGCGGCATCCGCCAGGCGGCGGCGTGCTTGTGGTGGCCGCGGCGGGAGAGCAGCGAGGCGACGGCGACGAGCAGGTACATCGCGGTGACGGCGACGCCGGTGATGTTGCTGAGCAGCTCGCCCTTGACGAAGCAGAGCGCGGCGCCGGGCACGCCGACCGCGAGGGTGGCGACCCACGGGGAGCCGAAGCGGCCGAGGGTGCCGAAGGCCTTGTTGACGGGCTCGGGCCAGGCCTTGTCGCGGGCGGAGGCGAACAGCACCCGGGAGTTCTGGATGACCATGACGATGCCGGCGTTGATGATGGCCAGCGCGATGCAGAGGCTGATGAAGGTGCCGACGGCGGAGTTGCTCCAGGCGGTGACCATGCCGGGGATGTCGCCGGAGGTCAGGGTCTGCAGGTCGGGGGCGCCCATGGTGATGGCGGCGACCGGGATCAGGATGATGGCGCTGGAGAGGCCGAGGGTCCACAGCACGGTGCGGGAGACGGTGCGGCGGGGGTTCTCCAGTTCCTCGGAGAGGTAGACCGCGGTGGAGAAGCCCTGGGTGGCGAACAGCGCGATGCCGAGGGCGCCGACGATGGCGCCGATGCCGACGGGGGCGGCGGCGCCGCTGTGGGTGGAGACCAGGCCGTGCAGCAGGCTGGGGTGGGCGGCGTTGGTGTGGGCGAAGCCGAGCACCGAGACGACGCCGGCCGCGATGACCTCCAGGACCAGGAAGATGCCGGTGATCCAGGCGTTGGCGCGCAGGTCGAGCAGGCCGGCCAGGGTGGCGGCGAGCATCACGGCGGCGCCGGCGATCGGCTTGTCGACGTGCATGACGGGCGCCAGGTAGTCGGCGGTGCCGAGGGCGATGACCGAGGGGACGATCATCACCACGATCAGCGACTGGATGAAGACCAGCCAGCCCGCGAGCCGGCCGGCCAGGGTGCCGACCATCGCGTACTCGCCGCCGGCGCTGGGGATCAGGGTGCCGAGCTCGGAGTAACAGAACGCGACGGCGACGCAGAGCACGGAGCCGATGCCGATGGCCAGGGCGGTGGCGCTGCCGATGGTGGAGAACAGTCCCGGCACGATCACGAAGAGCGTCGACGCGGGGGTGACGCAGGACAGCGTGAGCAGGGTCCCGCCCACGACGCCGATCGAGCGCTTGAGCTGCTGGGGTGCGGCCGCGCCGTCCGCCGTGGCGGCTACGTTCTGTGGCGGGCGAAGCGTGTCGGTCATGTGGATTCCGATCGGCTCTGTTCGGTCCTGGGACGGGAGCGGTATCGCCTCCGCTGGCTGGTTGCTCGGGTCTTGTCCGGTCGCTCCCGGGCCGCCATGGAACCTTGGGCGTATTGATTGCGTCAACGCCGGAACTGCTTCGGAATCCGTTGCGGTGGAAGGCATAAACATGCGATCCGATGATCACTGAGGGTCATGGCATCGTTTGTCCGACTTGTTACTTTGGCTCCATCGGGCATGAATTAAAGGTGAACTGCGGGTGGAGCACCACCATTCAAAGGCGATAGCTCGGTCGTACGGTGACACGCCAGGTGCCTCTCCACCGTCCGGCAACTGCCCAGGTGGGTACGGGAACCGCAGCCCCGGCCCGGAAAGATCTAGGTAACGTTTCAGCACCTGGGACACCGAAGGGGTCGGACTCCGCTGAGTCCGACCCCTTCGTTCACCGTCCGTAGCGGACGGCCTGTTTTCCTGCCCCGGTCACTGCGCCGGCAGCCAGCCCGTCTGGACCATCTGCCCGTGGGTCACCCGGCGCGACACGTACACCCCGCGGCCCGGCGGCAGCGGCTGCGGCTTGACCGTCCCCAGCAGCGCGCCCTCGTCCCGGTTGCCGGACAGGATGACGCCCTGCCCGCCCAGCTCGCGCATCCGCTGCATCACCGGCTCGTACAGCGAACGCCCGGCGCCGCCCGCGCTGCGGGCCACGATCACCCGCAGGCCGATGTCCCGGGCGAACGGCAGGAACTCGGCCAGCGGCGCCAGCGGGTTGCCCGAGCCGGTGGCGACCAGCTCGTAGTCGTCGACGATCACGAACATGTCCTTGCCGGTGTACCAGCTGCGGTTGCGCAGCTGTTCGGCGGTCACGTCCGGGCCGGGCAGGCGGCGGGCGCAGGCCCCGCGCAGCATCTCCACGATGGACGCCATGGCCGGCTGCGCGGCCGCGTACTCCACCAGGTACTCCGACGGGACGGTGCCCAGCAGCGCGCGCCGGTAGTCGCCGACCACGATGCCCGCCTGGTCCGGCGTGTACCGCTCGGTGATCTGCTTGATCAGCATCCGCAGCATCGCGGACTTGCCGGACTCGGTGTCGCCGAACACGATGAACAGCGGGTCCGTCTCGAAGTTGACGAACACCGGGGCCAGTTCGGCCTCGTCCACGCCGAAGCACACGCCGCGCTCCGGGTGCTCGAAGCCCTTCGGCAGCGAGTTCCCGTCCAGGACGGCCGGCAGCATCCGCACCTGCGGGGCGCGCGGGCCGGTCCAGGCCCCGTCGACCGCGCCGACCAGCCCGGCCACGCCGTCCTGGAGGTCCTCCACCGAGGAGGAGCCGTCCAGTCGCGGCAGGCCGCCCAGGAAGTGCAGCCGCTCCGCGGTGATGCCGCGACCGGCCGACGGCGGGACGTTCTGCGCCACCCGGCGGTCGACCTCGGACTCCATCGAGTCGCCGAGCTTGAGCTCGATGCGGTTCTGCAGCAGGTCCTTCAGTGCGGGGCGCACCTCCGCGTACCGGGTCGCCGAGATCACCAGGTGGACGCCGTAGCCGAGGCCGCGCTGGGCGATGTCGCCGATCACCGGCTCCAGCCCCTCGAACTCCTGCTTGAAGGTGTTCCAGCCGTCGATCATCAGGAAGACGTCGCCGAAGGCCTCGTCGGGCAGCTGCCCGGCCGCCCGGCGGGCCCGGTAGGTCGCGATGGTGTCGATCCCGGTGGCCCGGAACAGCTCCTCGCGCCGGTTCAGCACCGCGTGCACCTCGGAGACCATCCGGCGGACCTTGTCCACGTCCAGCCGGCCGGCCACCCCGCCGACGTGCGGCAGCCCGAGCAGCGACTGGAAGCTGCCGGCGCCGAAGTCCAGCAGGTAGAACTGCACCTCGCGCGGGGTGTGGGTGAGGCCGAAGGCGGCCGTCATGCTGCGCAGCACGGTCGACTTGCCGGAGCGCGGGCCGCCGACGACCAGGCCGTGGCCGGCCGCCCCGGAGAAGTCGACCTCCAGGATGTCGGTCTTCTGCTCGCGCGGCTTGTCCACGATGCCGATCGGCGCCCGCAGCCGGCCGCCCGGGTAGCCCGGCGCGGTCAGCCCGCGCTCCGGGACGACCTGCAGCGGCGGCAGCAGGTGGTCCAGGCTCGGCGCCTCGTCCAGCGGCGGCAGCCACACCTGGTGGGCGGCCGGGCCCTGGCCGGACATCCGCTGGACGAAGACGTCCAGCACGGTGTCCACCAGCGCGTCGTCCTGCTCCTGGACCTGCGGTGCCTCCTCCTCCACCGGGGCCGGCGGCAGGTCCACGAAGGCCGAGGTGAACCGCACCGGCCGGGCGTTCACCCGCTGCCCGCCGGTGGACCGCTGCTGCCCGGGCGCCCGGTACGGGCCCGAGACGTACGCGGCCTTGAACCGGTCCATCACGTCCTCGCCGAACTTCAGGTAGCCGACGCCCGGGACCGGCGGCAGGTGGTACGCGTCCGGTACGCCGATCGCCGCCCGGGACTCGGCCGCCGAGAAGGTGCGCAGACCGATCCGGTACGACAGGTAGGTGTCCAGTCCGCGCAGCTTGCCCTCCTCCAGGCGCTGCGAGGCCAGCAGCAGGTGCACGCCCAGGGAGCGGCCGATCCGGCCGATCTGGATGAACATCTCGATGAAGTCGGGCTTGGCGGTGAGGAGTTCGGAGAACTCGTCGATGATCAGCACCAGCGAGGGCAGCGGGTCCAGCGCCGCGCCGGCCGCCCGGGCCCGCTCGTACTCGTGGATGTTGGCGTAGTTGCCGGAGCGGTGCAGCAGTTCCTGGCGGCGGTGCAGCTCGCCCTCGATCGCGTCGCGCATGCGGTCGACCAGGGTGAGCTCGCCCTCCAGGTTGGTGATCACCGCGGAGGTGTGCGGCATGTCGGCCATGCCCAGGAAGGTCGCGCCGCCCTTGAAGTCGGCGAGCACGAAGTTGAGCGTCTCCGAGGAGTGGGTCATCGCCAGCGCCAGCACCAGCGTGCGCAGCAGCTCCGACTTGCCGGAGCCGGTCGCGCCCACGCACAGGCCGTGCGGGCCCATGCCCTCCAGCGCGGCCTCCTTGATGTCCAGGTAGACGTGCTCGCCGCCCGCGCCGACGCCGATCGGCACCCGCATCCGCTCGTGCTGGGCGCGCGGGCGCCAGCTGCGGGCCACGTCGAAGGAGCCAGGGTCGCCCGAGTTCATCATGTCGGTGAAGTCCAGGTTGGACAGCAGCGGCTCGTCGTCCCCGCCGGCCGAGGCCCGGTACGGGGCCAACTGCCGCGCCAGCGCCTCGGACTGCCACAGCGAGAGCAGGTCCGGCTTGCCGCTGTACGTCGCCCCGGAGGCCGAACGCAGCACCAGCTCCTGCGGGTTGACCGTCACCATCAGGTGCCCGCTCGGCTCGTCCACCTCACCGGGGACGACCTCGATGACGGTCACCCCCTGCACGCCCTCCGGGCCCGCCAGCACCGAGTCGTGCGGCACCCCGGCGCCGTCCATGATCACCACCAGGTGCGGCTGGTCCGCGGCGGGCGCCGCGTCCCGGACGAAGCGCTGGCGGCCGGACAGCTCGTCCTGCAGCAGGTACTCCAGCTCGCCCAGGTCGGCGGCGCTCAGCCGGCGCGAGCCCGCGCCGTCGCTCTCCTTGCGGTGCTGGTTGTGCGGGAGCCACTTGGTCCAGTCCCACTCCTCGGCCGCGCCGGGCGCCGCGGCGACCGCGATCAGCAGGTCGTCCGGCGAGTGCAGGGTGGTCAGTTGGGCGATCATCGCGCGCACGTTCCCGTACACCGAGTCCGGGTCCCCGCACACCGTGATGTGGTAGAAGGCCCGCAGCGAGACCGCCAGCGGCAGGTCCTGGAGGGTGCCGTGCGCCTTCAGGAAGGAGTGCATCGCGGCCGCCGACAGCGGCTCCAGCTCGTCCATCGGCGCGGTCTGCGGCGCCACCAGCGGGGTGGACAGCTGCACCGGCCCGAGGCCCACCCGGATCTGCGCGAAGTCGCCGTCCGCCGTCCGCCGCTCCCACAGCCGGCGGCCGTCCTCGACGATCGACCACAGCTGGTCCGGCGCCGGGTTCAGGAACAGCAGCGCGCCGCGCTGGCTCTCCGCCGTGCGGCGCACCTGGCGGCGGGTCTGCTGGAGGTACTTGAGGTAGTCGCGCCGCTCGTCCGCCATCGCGGTCGAACCGCCCCGGCGGGCCCGCATGATCTGGGCCAGCACCATGCCGACCGTCGAGACGATCATCAGACCGCCCATGATCTTCATCGGGGCGGCCGCACCCGGCGAGAAGAAGAACACCGCCGAACCGCCCATGCCGAGCATCGGCAGGATGCTCATCAGCCAGTCCTCGCCGCCCTGCCGGGGCAGCTCGGGCGGACTGACCAGCTCCACCGGCTCCTCCGGCACCGTCGGCGGGTAGGCCCTGGCCGGTCGCTTGACCATGATCACACCCATGCGTCACCCACCCCGCGGCGTCGATCGATCACTTCGGCATCAGCCCTCACGCGACTGCGCTCGGCCCGGTACGGGGTTCCCGTGACTGAGGACGCCCCACACAGCGCAGCCCCCGTACCACCTCGCGCAGGCGCCGATCCTAACGGTCGCCCCCGCGACGGCGGGGCCGCACCCCGCCGCGGCACCGGGCACGAACCGAGCGGGTAGGGTAACGCCGCGCCAACTCGCGGCCCGGCCGGGCCCGTTCCACAGCCACACCGCGCGCCACCGTGCCGCGGCACCGTCCACCCAGGGGGAGCGTCAAGTGCGTCGAAGGATCGAGGTGCCGTCGTGAGCGCCACAGCGGCCACCGGCTACTGCCGGGTCACCGTCGTCGCCCCGGACCGCCGGATCGACGTCGCCCTGCCCGAGGACGTCGCCCTCGCCGACGTCTACCCCGAGGTGCTGCGGCTGGCCAACCAGAGCCAGCCCGACGGCACCCCCACCGGCTTCCACCTGGTCCGCCGCGACGGCACCGTGCTCGACAGCAGCCTGTCGCTGGCCGCCCAGCACGTTCGCGACGGCGACCTGCTGGCGCTGCGCCCCTTCGCCGAGTCCCTGCCGCCGGCCGTCTACGACGACGTCGCCGACGCCATCGCCAGCGCCGTCGAGGCCGACCGCCGGTTCTGGACCGTCGACCTCATGCGCGGCTTCGGCCTGATCGGCGCCGGGGTGCTGCTCACCCTGCTCGGCTTCGCGCTCTGGTTCTCCGACCTGCGCCACGACATGCACAGCCTGCCCGGCGTGCTGGCCGGCGTCGCCGCCGTGGTGCTCACCGCGCTCGCCGGGGTGCGCGCCCGGGTCTACCAGGACGCCCACGCCGCCGTCGCGCTCGGCCTCGGCGCCCTGCCGCACGCCATGATCGCCGGCAGCGGACTGATCGCCGTCGCCCACCCGTGGGACGGCCCCGGCCGGCTCCAGTTCCTCACCGGCTGCGTCACCGTCCTGGTGATCGCCGTGCTGCTCGCCGGACTGCTGCCGGAGAAGGACGCGGTGTTCGTCGCCGCCGCCTTCGTCGCCACCGCCGGCGCGCTCGCCACCTTCGCCGCCGTGCTGATGCCCGGCACCCCGGCCGGCAACATCGCCGCCGTCACCGGCGTCGCCGCCGTCGCCGCGATCGGCTTCCTGCCCAGCCTCTCCGCCCGCTTCGCCCGGCTGCCGGTCGGCTTCAGCGCCCCCGGCCAGACCCGTACCCGCAGCCGCGACTACGACGAGGAGGCCGAGCGCGCCGAGGCCGTCCAGTACGAGCGGATCGCCCACCAGGCCCGCCGCGGCCACGAGGTGCTGGTCGGCCTGGTCGGCGGCTGCGCCGCGGTGGTGGTCGGCGCCTGCGCCGTCCTCTCCTTCACCGACCGGACCTTCCCGGAGCTGCTCGCGCTCGCCCTGGGCATCGCCACCATGCTGCGCGCCCGGCTGTTCCGCTACACCGCGCAGGTCCTCAGCCTCACCGTCGCCGGCCTGCTCGGCCTGTGCCTGCTGATCGTCGGGCTGTCCCTGCACACCCCGCAGTTCATCCTGCGCGCGGCCGGCTCCAGCACCGAGCTCGACCTGCGCACCATCTGGCTGACCGCCTCCATCGCCTTCGGGGCCGCGCTGCTCACCGCGATCGCCCTGGTGGTGCCCCGGCTCGGCGTCTCCCCGTTCTGGGGCCGCATCCTGGACCTGGTGGACAGCCTCACGCTGATCTCGCTGGTCCCGCTGGCGCTCGCCGTGCTCAACGTCTACCGGCTGGTCCGCGGCGCCACCGGCTGACCGCCGCCACCCGCCCGTCGCCGCCCCACCCGCCCGCCGACCGGCCGGGTGGGCAGCACTGGTACCCTTGGCCTTCGAGCGCAGCCGTGTGTCCACCCCCTCGTGGGCCGTCGACCGCGGACGGCGCTCACGACACCGAGTTCGCGCAGAGTCCTGTGCTGTCGACCAGGACCGCTCGGTAGACCTTGAAGGAGTTGCAGTGGCTCTCGCCTCTGACGTCAAGAAGCAGATTTTCGCCGAGTTCGGCCAGAAGGAGGGCGACACCGGTTCCCCCGAGGTCCAGGTGGCCATGCTCTCCCGTCGTATCTCGGACCTGACCGAGCACCTCAAGTTCCACAAGCACGACCACCACTCGCGTCGTGGCCTGCTGATCCTGGTCGGCCAGCGTCGCCGCCTCCTGCAGTACCTGGCCAAGAAGGACATCGAGCGCTTCCGTACGCTCGTCGACCGCCTGGGCATCCGTCGCGGTGCCGCCGGCGGCGCCCGCTAAGACCGCCGCATGGGGCGGCTCCCCACACCGGGGAGCCGCCCCTCGCGCGTATGCCGCGGCGGTTCGACCGCGGCACCCTGACATAACAACTCGCGCGCACCTCCCCAGGTGGCCGAGGATTGCACCGTAGGGTTGTGGGCATGCCGGGTGATGGCGCCGAGCGCGCCACCCGGGCAGCAGGCCCGAACCCCCGCGGGACGAAGGCTTCAAACGGAAGCCGCCCGCATCCGAGAGAGCGTCCAGACGCGGACCGCCCGTCCCGGCCCGGCAGCCGTGAGGCGCCGGTCCTCGGTAGTGGCCCCCGGAACCCCCGCAGCCGAGCGGGGCACCCCGGAGGCTTCGATCGAAGACCGGCCCGACTGTCGCCCTCCCTGGCAGGAGGGCCCCAGGGCCACCCCCCAGGCAGTGCGCGGGGACGCTCTCCCGGAGAACGTACGAAAGAGGAGATCTTCCAGGTGGAAGAGAACGTGTTCTACGCCGAGGCCGTCATCGACAACGGTTCCTTCGGCACCCGTACCATCCGCTTCGAGACCGGCCGTCTGGCCCGTCAGGCCGCCGGCTCCGCCGTGGCCTACCTGGACGACGACACCATGGTGCTGTCGGCCACCAGCGCGTCCAAGCAGCCGAAGGAGCACTTCGACTTCTTCCCGCTGACCGTGGACGTCGAGGAGCGGATGTACGCCGCCGGGCGCATCCCCGGTTCGTTCTTCCGTCGTGAGGGCCGGCCCTCCGAGGACGCGATCCTCACCTGCCGCCTGATCGACCGCCCGCTGCGCCCGTCCTTCGTCAAGGGCCTGCGCAACGAGGTCCAGGTCGTCTGCACGATCATGGCGCTCAACCCCGACCACCTGTACGACGTGGTCGCGATCAACGCCGCCTCCGCCTCCACCCAGCTGGCGGGCCTGCCGTTCTCCGGCCCGATCGGCGGCGTCCGCGTCGCGCTGATCAAGGGCCAGTGGGTCGCCTTCCCGACCCACAGCGAGCTGGAGTCGGCCGTCTTCGACATGGTCGTCGCCGGTCGCGTCCTGCCGGACGGCGACGTCGCGATCATGATGGTCGAGGCCGAGGCCACCGACAAGACCATCAAGCTGGTCGAGGGCGGCGCCGAGGCGCCGACCGAGGAGGTCGTGGCCTCCGGCCTCGACGCCGCCAAGCCGTTCATCAAGGTGCTGTGCGCCGCGCAGGCGCAGCTGGCCGCCCAGGCCGCCAAGCCGACCGCCGAGTTCCCGGTCTTCCTGGACTACCAGGACGACGTCCTGGCCGCGCTGACCGCCGCCGTCAAGGACGAGCTGGCCAAGGCCCTCACCATCCCGGGCAAGCAGGAGCGCAACGCCGAGCTGGACCGCGTCAAGGCGGTCGCCGCCGAGAAGCTGCTCCCCGAGTTCGAGGGTCGCGAGAAGGAGATCAGCGCCGCCTACAACGCGCTGACCAAGAAGATCGTCCGCGAGCGCGTCATCAAGGACAAGGTCCGCATCGACGGCCGCGGTGTCACCGACATCCGCACCCTGGCCGCCGAGGTCGAGGCCATCCCGCGCGTCCACGGCTCGGCCCTGTTCGAGCGCGGCGAGACCCAGATCCTGGGCGTCACCACGCTGAACATGCTCCGCATGGAGCAGCAGCTCGACACGCTCTCCCCGGAGACGCGTCGCCGCTACATGCACAACTACAACTTCCCGCCGTACTCGGTCGGCGAGACCGGCCGCGTGGGCTCGCCCAAGCGCCGCGAGATCGGCCACGGCGCCCTGGCCGAGCGCGCCATCCTCCCGGTCCTGCCGACCCGCGAGGAGTTCCCCTACGCGATCCGCCAGGTCTCCGAGGCGCTGAGCTCCAACGGCTCCACCTCGATGGGCTCGGTCTGCGCCTCGACCATGTCGCTGCTGAACGCCGGTGTGCCGCTGAAGGCCGCCGTCGCCGGTATCGCCATGGGCCTGATCTCCCAGGAGATCGACGGCGAGACCCACTACGTCGCGCTGACCGACATCCTCGGTGCCGAGGACGCGTACGGCGACATGGACTTCAAGGTCGCCGGTACCCGCAACTTCATCACCGCGCTGCAGCTCGACACCAAGCTGAACGGCATCCCGGCCTCCGTGCTGGCCGCCGCGCTGAAGCAGGCCAAGGACGCGCGTCTGCACATCCTGGACGTGATGAACGAGGCGATCGACACTCCGGACGAGATGTCGCAGTACGCCCCGCGCATCATCACCATCAAGATCCCGGTGGACAAGATCGGTGAGGTCATCGGCCCCAAGGGCAAGATGATCAACCAGATCCAGGAGGACACCGGCGCCGAGATCACGATCGAGGACGACGGCACCATCTACATCGGTGCCTCCGACGGCCCGGCCGCCGAGGCCGCCCGCACCACGATCAACCAGATCGCCAACCCGACCATGCCGGAGGTCGGCGAGCGCTACCTGGGCACCGTGGTCAAGACCACGACGTTCGGCGCGTTCGTGTCGCTCATGCCGGGCAAGGACGGCCTGCTGCACATCTCGCAGATCCGCAAGCTGGCCGGCGGCAAGCGCGTCGAGAACGTCGAGGACGTCCTCGGCGTCGGCGCCAAGGTGCAGGTCGAGATCGCCGAGATCGACCCGCGCGGCAAGCTCTCCCTGATCCCGGTCGTCGAGGGCGAGGAAGCCGGCGAGGCCGCTTCCGAGTGAAGCGCCGCTAGCTGACCCTTGCGGCCCGTACGCCTCCCGGCGTGCGGGCCGCACCCTGTTGTCCACGCTTTCGTCCGTACGTGCCATTCCACGTGCGTTTCCTCTGGAGGTACCCACCGTGGCCCAGGCCCCGGCGGTAAAGCAGCGTCCCGGCTCGACCCGGACCCTGCTCAAGGGCGTCGACGGCGCCGGCACGGTGCGCCGCTCCGTCCTGCCCGGCGGCCTGCGGGTCGTCACCGAGACCCTGCCGACGGTGCGCTCCGCGACCTTCGGCATCTGGGTCGGCGTCGGCTCGCGGGACGAGACCCCGCAGCTCAACGGCGCGACCCACTACCTGGAGCACCTGCTCTTCAAGGGCACCGAGCGGCGCAGCGCGCTGGACATCTCGGCGGCCCTGGACGCGGTCGGCGGCGAGATGAACGCCTTCACCGCGAAGGAGAACACCTGCTACTACGCCCGGGTCCTGGACACCGACCTGCCGCTGGCCATCGACGTGGTCTGCGACATGCTCACCGGCTCGCTGATCCGCCCCGAGGACGTCGACGCCGAACGCGGCGTCATCCTCGAGGAGATGGCGATGGCCGAGGACGACCCGGGCGACGTCGTCCACGACCTGTTCGCCAAGGTGATCTACGGCAGCGGCCCGCTCGGCCGCCCGATCCTCGGCACCCAGGAGACCATCAAGTCCCTCACCCGGGACCAGATCGCGGGCTTCTACCACCGCCGCTACCGCCCGGAGAACCTGGTCGTCGCCGCGGCCGGCAACCTCGACCACCGCAAGGTCGTCAAGCAGGTCCAGGAGGCCTTCGCGCCGGTCCTGGCCCGCTCCACCGCGGTGCCCGCCGAGGCCCGCCGCGGCGTCAAGGCGCTGCGCACGGCCGGCAGGGTCGAGGTGCTCAACCGCTCAACCGAGCAGGCCCACCTGGTGCTGGGCGTGCCCGGCGTGCCCCGGCACGACGAGCGCCGCTGGGCGATGGGCGTGCTCAACGCGGCCCTGGGCGGCGGGATGAGCTCCCGGTTGTTCCAGGAGGTCCGGGAGAAGCGCGGCCTGGCGTACTCCGTCTACTCGTACTCCTCCTCCTACGCGGACAGCGGCCTGTTCGGCATCTACGCCGGCTGCCAGCCCAAGCGGGTCGAGGAGGTGCTGCGGATCTGCCGCGAGGAGCTGGCCAAGGTGGTCGCCGACGGCATCACCGAGGAGGAGCTGCAGCGCGCGATCGGCCAGATCTCCGGATCCACCGTGCTCGGCATGGAGGACACCGGCTCGCTGATGAACCGGATCGGCAAGGCCGAACTCAGCTACGGCCACCACCTGTCGGTGGACGACATGCTGGAGCGGATCGCCGCGGTGACCCTGGAGGACGTCCACGCGGTCGCCCGTGATGTGCTGGGCGCGTACCGGCCGTCGCTGGCGCTGATCGGTCCGGTCAACGACAAGCGGGCCGCCAAGCTCGCCGATCTGCTGGTCTGAGACTGGCTGGTGTGAGAGGAACTTCGCTATGACGCTGCGTGTCGCCGTGATCGGCGCCAAGGGACGGATCGGCTCCGAGGCCGTCAAGGCCGTCGAGGCCGCGCCGGACATGGAGCTGGTGGCCGCCCTCGGCCGCGGCTCGAAGCTGGAGGAGCTGACCGCGGCCAGGGCCCAGGTCGTCGTCGAACTGACCCACCCGGACTCGGTGTTGGGCAACCTCGACTACTGCCTGCACCACGGCATCCACGTGGTCACCGGCACCACCGGCTGGACCGACGACCGACTGGCCACCGTCGAGGGCTGGTTGGCGCAGGCCCCCGATCTCGGCCTGCTGATCGCGCCCAACTTCTCCATCGGCGCGATCCTCGGCATGAAGTTCTCCCAGATCGCCGCCCGCTACTTCGAGTCGGTCGAGGTGGTCGAACTGCACCACGACCGCAAGGCCGACGCCCCCAGCGGCACCGCCACCCGCACCGCCCAGCTGATCGCGGCGGCCCGCGCCGAGGCCGGCCGTCCGAAGCAGCAGGACCCGACCACCCACAGCCTGCCCGGCGCGCGCGGCGCCGACGTGGACGGGGTGCCGGTACATGCCGTACGGCTGCGCGGGCTGCTCGCCCACCAGCAGGTGATGTTCGGCGACACGGGCGAGACGCTCACCATCCGGCACGACTCGCTGCACCACAGCAGCTTCATGCCGGGCATCCTGCTGGGCGTGCGCAAGGTCGTCGAGACGCCGGGGCTGACCTTCGGCCTCGAACACTTCCTGGACCTGTGACTGTGTCGAATTCCAGGAGCGCGACATGACCTCCCGTACCGGTTTCTTCGTCCTGTCCGGCGTGCTGCTGCTGGTCGCCCTCCTCTGCGTGGGGGAGGGCGTCCAACTGGTCGCCACCGGAAAGCCGCTCGGCATCGGCATCGGCCTCTGCGCCTTCGTGATCCCGCTGATCGGCGTCTGGTTCCTGCGCCAGACCGTCCGCTTCGGCCGGGCCAGCGAGCAGCTCGCCCGTGAGCTGGAGGCCGAGGGCGGCCTGCCGGTGGACGAGCTCAAGCGCACCGGCGGCGGACGGATCGACCGGGCCTCGGCCGACGCGGTGTTCAGCCGCCGCCAGGCCGAGGCGGAGGCCGAGCCGGGCGACTGGCGGGTCTGGTTCCGCCTCGCCGTGGCCTACGCCGACGCCGGCGACACCCCGCGCGCCCGCAAGACCATGCAGCACGCCATCAAGCTGCACAGCACCGAACCCGCAAGGAGTAACGCGTGAGCGACGAACCGACGGCCCCCAGCTTCCGCAGCGACGTGACGGTGGAGCTGGTCCGCAGCGCCGCCGCCGACTCGGACGTGATCTGGTCGGCCCGGGTGTCGACCGCGGGGGAGCAGTCCCTGGAGGCGCTCCAGGAGGACCCGGAGAAGTCCAAGGGCCTGATCAACTTCCTGATGCGCGACCGGCACGGTACGCCGTTCGAGCACAACTCGATGACCTTCTTCATCAGCGCGCCGATCTTCGTGTTCCGCGAGTTCCACCGGCACCGCAGCGGCTGGTCCTACAACGAGGAGTCCGGCCGCTACCGCGAGCTGGAGCCGGTCTTCTACGTGCCGGGCGCCGACCGCAAGCTGGTCCAGCAGGGCCGCCCGGGCAAGTACGAGTTCCACGAGGGCACCGCGGAGCAGCACGAGACCACCACCGGGGCGATGGAGGCCGCGTACCGCGAGTCCTACGCCCGCTACCAGGAGATGCTGGCGGCCGGCGTGGCCCGCGAGGTGGCCCGGGCGGTGCTGCCGGTCGGCCTGTTCTCCTCGATGTACGCGACCTGCAACGCGCGCTCGCTGATGCACTTCCTCTCGCTGCGCACCCGGCGGGAGAACTCGGCGGTGCCGTCGTTCCCGCAGCGCGAGATCGAGATGGTCGCGGAGCAGATGGAGGAGCAGTGGGCGCGGCTCATGCCGCTCACCCATGCGGCCTTCGAGAAGCACGGCCGGGTCGCCCCCTGACCTGGGACGACAGGCATATGGGCAGTGTGTCGGGCATGTCTGGATTGCGGCTTTTCTAGCCGCTCCCTACATTCGTGACCACGGATCCCGGTGCCGCCCGAACCCCCGAGCGGGCAGCACCGGGATCCCACTTCCCCGCCCTGGCCTGCACACCTGTCCGAACCCTGGACCGGCATGGGTACCGCCCCACCGCCTACGAGTAGCTTTGGACCATGGCTCCGACCTCCACCCCCCAGACGCCGTTCGGCCGGGTGCTGACCGCGATGGTCACCCCGTTCACCGCCGACGGCGCGCTCGACCTCGACGGCGCCCAGCGCCTCGCCACGCACCTCGTCGACTCCGGGAACGACGGCCTCGTCGTCAACGGCACCACCGGTGAGTCCCCGACCACCAGCGACGCCGAGAAGGCCCAGCTCGTCCGCGCCGTGGTGGAGGCGGTCGGGGACCGTGCCCACGTGGTGGCCGGGGTCGGCACCAACGACACCCACCACAGCGTCGAACTGGCCCGCCAGGCGGAGGCGGCCGGGGCGCACGGCCTGCTGGTCGTCACCCCGTACTACAACAAGCCCCCGCAGGAGGGCCTGTACCGGCACTTCACGCAGGTCGCCGACGCCACCGGCCTGCCGGTCATGGCCTACGACATCCCGGGCCGCAGTGGGGTCGCGCTGAGCCACGAGACCCTGGTCCGCCTCGGCGAGCACCCGCGGATCGTCGCCAACAAGGACGCCAAGGGCGACCTCGGCGCGGCGGCCTGGGCGATCGCCCGCTCCGACCTCGCCTGGTACTCCGGCGACGACATCCTCAACCTGCCGCTGCTGTCCGTAGGGGCCGTCGGCGTGGTCAGCGTCGTCGGGCACGTGGTGGCCGGTGAGCTGAAGGCGATGATCGAGGCCTTCCTGGCCGGCGATGTGGCCAAGGCCACCGCCGTCCACCAGAGCCTGCTGCCGGTGTTCACCGGTATGTTCCGCACCCAGGGCGTGATCCTCACCAAGGCCGCGCTGGACCTCCAGGGCCTGCCGGCCGGGCCGCTGCGGCTGCCCCTGGTCGGGGCGACGCCCGAGGAGATCGACCGATTGAAGCAGGATCTCGCCTCCGGCGGGGTACACCTGTAGCAGACACAGACGTGCGCGCCCCCGGCTCGCCGGACCCGACCGGGTCCGCCGCTGGACCGGACCGAAGGCGCGAGAGCACAGACCCAGTAGGAAAACGACACTGAGTACACACGCCATATGTCTCCAGGGGGAGGACCCCAGGCATATGGCGTGCGTCGTGAGGAGAGTCTTTTGAGCCACCCGCACCCCGAACTCGGCGCACCCCCGGCCCTGAAGGAGGGCGCCCTCCGCATCACCCCGCTCGGCGGCCTCGGCGAGATCGGCCGCAACATGACGGTCCTCGAGTACGGCGACCGCATCCTGATCATCGACTGCGGCGTCCTCTTCCCCGAGGACGAGCAGCCCGGCGTGGACCTGATCCTCCCGGACTTCAGCTACATCCGGGACCGCCTCGACAAGGTCGACGGCATCGTCCTCACCCACGGGCACGAGGACCACATCGGCGCCGTCCCCTTCCTCCTACGGGAGAACCCGGACATCCCGCTGATCGGCTCCAAGCTGACCCTCGCCCTGATCGAGGCCAAGCTCGCCGAGCACCGCATCCGGCCGTACGTCCTGGAGGTGAAGGAGGGCGAGCGCGAGCGCATCGGCCCCTTCGACTGCGAGTTCATCGCGGTCAACCACTCCATCCCGGACGCCCTCGCCGTGGCCGTCCGCACCCCCGCCGGCATGGTCGTGGCCACCGGTGACTTCAAGATGGACCAGCTGCCGCTGGACGGCCGCCTCACCGACCTGCCGACCTTCGCCAAGCTGGCCGAGGAGGGCATGGACCTGCTGCTGGTGGACTCCACCAACGCCGAGGTCCCCGGCTTCATCCCGCACGAGCGGGACATCTCGGCGGCGCTGCGCAACGTCTTCGCGAACGCCGACAAGCGCATCATCGTCGCCTCCTTCGCCAGCCACGTGCACCGCATCCAGCAGGTGCTGGACGCCGCGCACGAGTACAAGCGCAAGGTCGCCTTCGTCGGCCGCTCGATGGTCCGCAACATGGGCATCGCCCGTGACCTCGGGTACCTGAAGGTCCCCGGCAACATGGTCGTCGACGTCAAGCAGCTCGACGACCTGCCGGACAAGGAGGTCGTGCTCATCTGCACCGGCTCGCAGGGCGAGCCGATGGCGGCGCTGTCCCGGATGGCCAACCGCGACCACCAGATCCGCATCGTCGAGGGCGACACCGTCGTCCTGGCGTCCTCGCTCATCCCGGGCAACGAGAACGCCGTCTACCGCGTGATCAACGGCCTGACCCGCTGGGGCGCCAAGGTCGTGCACAAGGGCAACGCCAAGGTGCACGTCTCCGGCCACGCCTCGGCCGGCGAGCTGCTGTACTTCTTCAACATCTGCAAGCCGCGCAACCTGATGCCGGTCCACGGCGAGTGGCGCCACCTGCGGGCCGCCGCCGAACTGGGCGTCGCCACCGGCGTGCCGCGCAACCGCGTGGTCATCGCCGAGGACGGCGTCTGCGTCGACCTGGAGAAGGGCGTCGCCCGGATCGTCGGCAAGGTGCGGGCCGGCTACGTCTACGTGGACGGCGCCTCGGTCGGCGACATCACCGAGGCCTCGCTCAAGGACCGCAAGATCCTGGGCGAGGAGGGCTTCATCTCGGTCTTCGTCGCGGTCGACTCGACCAACGGCAAGATGGTCGGTGCCCCGACCATCCAGGCCCGCGGCTCCGGTATCGACGACAACGCCTTCGTGCCGGTCGTCGCCAAGCTCCAGGAAGCCCTGGACCGCTCGGCGAGCGACGGCGTGCTGGAGCCCCGCCAGGTGCAGCAGCTCGTCCGTCGGACCATCGGCAAGTGGGTCGCGGACAACTACCGCCGCCGGCCGATGATCCTGCCGGTCGTCGTCGAGGTCTGAGCCCCGCTCCAGGGCCTCGCCCGGCCCTGCTGAGGCTGGTTTGACGTGGGGCGACCCGGTGCGTAATGTTCTCCGGGTTGCCCCACGGGACGAGCCCCAAGGAAGTCCTCGAATGCGAAAGCAAATTCGAGAACGGCCGGGAAAACGGACCGAGAGACTCTGATAGAGTCCGGGAGCGCCGAAAGGCAAAAGCCGAATCGGATGAATGAAACTCCGGAAAACGGAGCAGAAAACATCTGATAAGCTTGAAACACGAAAGAACGAAGCGCCCGGAGGGCCCGCTGGAAGGCGGTCCGAAGGAAGCGTCCGTTCCTTGAGAACTC
>NZ_JBEOSP010000057.1:0-42969 GCF_040303105.1 Kitasatospora sp. NPDC096128
GGAACGGACGCTTCCTTCGGACCGCCTTCCAGCGGGCCCTCCGGGCGCTTCGTTCTTTCGTGTTTCCAGCTTACCAGATGTTTTCCGCTCCGTTTTCCGGAGTTTCATTCATCCGATTCCCGCTGGCGGGATTTCCTGCGAACTTCGTCCCGAAGCCTATCAAAGCCTTCGGAGTGTTCTGTCCGTGGGATTTGCTTCATCAGAGGATGCGCATTTCGTGAAACACGCTCGCCTCGATTTCGGCGGTGTCGTAGACACTAACGCCCGGGCTGACCGTTGTCCAGTCAGTCCCAACCGTTGAAACCTACTAGCCCACCCTCACCACGTCAATGGTTTGGTCGGGATGCGAGAAGAGTAGCAGGTCAGGGGCCTGTTGATCACATCGGCTCAGGCGGCGACAGGCTGGAGGTCCGCCCGATCGGCCGCGTCCACATCGCCGAACTCGCCGCTGGCCGCGGCCTTCCGGCCGAGGATCAGGGCATAGGTGAGGAACGCCGCCTCGGCCACGACTCCGATGGAAATGCGCGCCCAGGTCGGCAGACCGGACGGGGTCACGAAGGCTTCCAGCGTTCCGGCCACCGCCAGCACCGTCGCCAGCCCGATTCCCATGCCGATGATCGAGCGGCCCTGTTCCGCCAGCGCCACCGCACGGGTGCGCGGGCCGGGGTCGATGACAGTCCAGCCGAGTCGCAGGCCCAGGCCTCCGGCCACGAAGACCGTGGTCAGCTCCAGCAGACCGTGCGGGATCAGCAGGCCGAGGAAGATGTCGAGCCGCCCGGCGGAGGCCATCAGTCCGATACCGACAGCGAGGTTGACCACGTTGGTCCACATCACGATGAGCACCGGGATACCCAGGGCGATCCCGAAGAGCAGGCACTGCACGGCGATCCAGGCGTTGTTCGTCCAGACCTGGGCGGCGAAGGAACTGGCCGGCCGGTCCGAGTAGTACGCCTCGTACTGTCCGCCGGGGCGGGTCATCTCCCGCAGGTCGTCGGGCGCGATGAGGCTGTTCCGGACCTCGGGGTGGGTGGCGATCCACCAGGCGATCAGCACGGTGAAGACCATCGAGACCACCGCGACCGGCACCCACCAGCGGCGGGCGCGGTACAGCGCGGCCGGGAAGCTCACCGTGTAGTAGCGGGCGACGTCCTGCCAACCGTTGCTGCGGGCGCCGGTCACCGCACTGCGGGACCGCGAGACCAGGCTGGTCAGCCGGCTGACCAGTGCCGGGTCCGGCGCGGCGGCCTGCACCTTGGCGAGGTGGCCGGTGACGCGCTGGTAGAGGGTGACCAGCTCGTCGGCCTCCTCGCCGCTGAGCCGGCGCCTACGGGCCAGGGCGTCCAGCCGGGCCCACTCCCCCTGGTGGGTGGCGACGAAGACGTCCAGGTCCATTCGGCGGCTCCATGGTCGGCGATGGCGCGAGGCGCGCGTGCGCGGTCGGGCAGGTACGTGCGGACACGTGCGGGCCCAGCATGCCAGGAGCCGTCGCCGCCCCGACCGCCGGGATCTCACTTCCCGTGCGCCCACCGGGCGCCGTATGTTTGCGGCTGCGGATCAGACTGCGGAGAGCGAGCAGTGGGGGCGGATCCGAGCGCCGCTCCCACCTGCTCGCATGAGCGTGAACGGACAGGTGTCTTGAGCGACCTGGTGACGGGTGAGGCGGTCGTCCTCGACCTGCAGACGGCGAAGCTTCCGAGCAGGGCGTTGGCGATCGTGCTCGACCTCCTCATCGAGTTCGCCGCGCTGTTCGTGTCGACACTGGTGATGAGCGTCGCCCTGACCGACCTGGACACCGCGGCGCTGGCGGCGACGATGCTCGGGATGACGGTCTTCTACCTGGTCGCCGTGCCGGTGATGATCGAGACCTTCAGCCACGGGCGCTCGGTCGGCAAGGCCGCGCTCGGCCTGCGGGTGGTGCGCACCGACGGCGGGCCGGTCCGGTTCCGGCACTCGCTGGTGCGCGGGCTGGTGGGCTTCTTCGAGCTGATCGCGATAACCGGCGCCCCGGCCGTGATCACCTCCGCGCTGAACTCGGACGGCAAGCGACTCGGCGACATCTTCGCCGGGACGGTCGTGGTCCGCGAGCGCACCCCGGCCGGCGCCGGCGCGGTCAGCCCGCTGCCCCCGGTGCACCCGCAACTGCTGCACGACATGGGCCGCGAGCTGGTCGCGATGGATTTCTCCGCGGTGCCCGAGCCGCTCTGGCTGGCGATCCGCCAACTGCTCGGCCGGATCGGTCAGTTGGACCCGGCTGTGACGTTCCGGATGTCCACCGGGCTGGCCGAGGACCTGGCCGCCCGGATCGGCAACCCGGTGCCGCCGGGGCTGCACCCGGCCGCGTACCTGGGCGCGGTGCTCACCGAGCGCCAGCGCCGGGAGTGGATGCGCGCCCAGCAGCGGTTCGCGGCCTCGGCACCCGTCCAGCCGCCCGTCCCGCACCCGGCTGCCGCCCCGGTCCCCACGGCCGACGGCCGCCCCCACCGCGTCCTCGGCGTTCCCGCGGCACCCGCGCCCGCACCGCTGCCCGGCCCGTACGCCCCGGCGCCCGCCGTCCCGTCCTTCGTCAAGCCCGCGCAGCCCGTGCAGCCCCCGCGACCCGCCGCCCCCGCCCCCGCCCCCGACGCCGGCTTCGCCCCGCCCGCCTGAACCCCCGCCCGCCCCCGCCCGACCCCCGCCTGAACCACGTGCCTGAACCGCCCGGCTGAACCGCCCGCCGGACCGTCCGCCCTACTCCCCGACCGGCCAGGCGTTCGGCGGCGACTGCAGTTCCTCCAGCTCGATCCCCTCCGCCGCCAGCACCACGTCCCCCGCCAGGTGCACGACCTGCTGCTCCCCCGTCTCCAGGTCCCCCACCTGGTACCGCTCGACCAACAGCGGCCCCGAGTCCGTCTCGTGGGTGTCCACGCCCTCCAGCAGCCACCCCTGGTCGAAGGTGCGCGGCGCCAGCACCGGCTCGGTGAACGCCACCAGCCGCACCCGCGCACTCGCCCCCTCCCGCAGCCGCAGCATCCGGGCCGTGGCGACCAGGAAACCCGGCGAGCGCCCGGCGAAGCCGTGCGCCCGGTCGTGCCCCTCCGCCGCGTGCTCGCCGCCCGGGTCGGCCGCGTCGGTGCGGACCCAGGCCACCCCGTCCACCGCGCCGCCGCGCACCTGCCAGCCGCCCGCCCGCAGCTCCATCCGCAGCGGCCGGGCCCGCGAGTCCAGCGTCAGGTCGACGCTGCCGATCACCCGCCCGTCCGGCGCGTAGGTCTTGGAGACGTAGCGCCAGCCGGCCGCCCCGGGCGCACAGCTGAAGCGCTCCTCGCCGAGCAGGAGGTGGTCGTGGCTGTCGTGCAGTGAGTACCGGCCGTTGGGCATGCCGGAAAGCCTACGTGCGCACCCCGTGCAACATTCCGCGGAGCCGCCCGCATCAGAGGGGCGGACGGCGCGGGAGACGCCGCCCCGACCACAGAGCAGAACCACGAGCAGGACGACGAGAGGGGGTGCGGATGGCGAAGCAGACGCGCGACGCGGAGTTCACGGAGTACGTGGCCTCCAGGGGCGGCTGGCTGCGGAAGGTCGCCTATCTGCTGTGCGGGGACTGGCACCGGGCCGACGACCTGGTGCAGGAGACCATCACCAAGCTGTACGTGCACTGGTCCAAGGCGAGCCGGGCGGACAACCTGGACGGCTACGCCCGGCGCACGCTGGTCAACACCTTCCTCGCCGAGCAGCGCACCTCCTGGTGGCGCCGCACGGTACGGACGGACGTCGACCCGGAATCCGCGGCCGCGGTCCTCGACCTGGACGCCTCGCTCGACCTGCGCCGGGCACTCGCGGCCCTGCCGCCCCGACAACGGGCCACCGTCGTCCTGCGCTACTACTGCGACCTGTCGATCGACCAGGCCGCCGAGGCGCTGGGCTGCTCGACGGGCAACGTCAAGAGCCAGAGCTCCCGGGCCCTGGACACCCTGCGCGGCAGTCTCGTTCCCGTTCCCACGATCGTGGAGAGGACCTCATGATCAACCTCGAGAATGCTGAACTTGCCTTCCAGCTGCGCGACTTGGCCGAAGAGCCGGCCCCGCCTCCGGCCTTCGACGCCACCGTGTCCATCGCCCGGGGCCGCACCCGGCTGCGTGCCCGGCAGGGGGCGGCGATCGCTGCGGTGGCCGTCGCGACGGCGCTCACGGTCGGCTTCACCGCGCTGTCGCCCCGGACCGGGAGCGCGACGCCCGCAACGTCGCCGGCCTCCGCCCCGGCCGCGGTCACCCCGACGCCCTCCCCCGCCGACAAGGCGGTCGACGGCACCCCCGCGCTGACCTCCGAGCTCAAGGTCGGCTGGCTGCCCGACTGGGTGGACCGCGAGCACGGTGTCAGCTACACCACGGGCACCTTCGGTTCCAATCTCACCGCCGTCGAACCGAAGCCGGCCTACCGGCGCCTCTTCATCGCCCTCCTCGCCCCCGGCCCCGAGCCGGTCCTCGGGACCGGTCCGGACGAGGCCAAGGTCCCGGCTCCCCCGGTCAACGGCCGGACGGCGTACTGGGTCGAGCATCCGTCCGAGCCGCGCTACGACAGCAGCGACCGGGTCCTCCGGTGGCAGACCGCCGACGGCCGGTGGGCGGTGATCAGGGCGACGCACTTCGAGGACCAGGCCATCCCCGACGGGGACCTGATCCGGATCGCGGAGTCCGTCACGGGCGGCAGCCGGGACGTCCCGATGCCGCTCTGGCTGAGCGGGGTTCCGGCGTCGATCCGGCCGGACTCCGCCTCCATGGCCCGCTACACCGGAACGGTGCCCTGGGAGGCGCGGATCGCCCTCGCGGTCGACGGCAAGATCGTCACCGTCACCGCGGCCCCGGAGGGAGACCTGAAGGGCCTCGCGCCCGTCTCGCAGTGTCGGCACGAGGGCGGCCTGCAGCTCTGCGCGTCCACGATGCCCGACGTCCTGCCCCGACTCGACCGGGTCGGCGGCCTGGCGGGCCTGCTGAAGCTGGCGCACGTCACCGGTGCGGACGAGAGCACCTGGACGACCGGCAACCTGCGCTGAGCCCGGGCGCGCCGGTGGCCGGCACCCCGCCCAGGGGTGCCGGCCACCGGCGTCAGCAGGAACTCACCGCATCAGTAGCGGTACTGCTCCGACTTGTACGGGCCCTCGACCGGGACGCCGATGTAGTCGGCCTGCTCCTGGCTCAGGGTGGTCAGCTTCACGCCCAGCGCGTCGAGGTGCAGGCGGGCGACCTTCTCGTCCAGGTGCTTCGGCAGCACGTAGACGCCGATCGGGTACTCGTCGGTCTTCGTGAACAGCTCGATCTGGGCGATCGTCTGGTTCGCGAAGGAGTTGGACATCACGAACGACGGGTGGCCGGTCGCGTTGCCCAGGTTCAGCAGGCGGCCCTCGGAGAGGACGATGATGGTGCGACCGTCGGCCTTGCGCCACTCGTGGACCTGCGGCTTGATCTCGGTCTTCACGATGCCGTCGAGCTTGGCCAGGCCGGCCATGTCGATCTCGTTGTCGAAGTGGCCGATGTTGCCCACGATGGCCTGGTGCTTCATCCGGGCCATGTGGGAGGCCATGATGATGTCCTTGTTGCCCGTGGTGGTGATGAAGATGTCGGCGATCTCGACCACGTCGTCCAGGGTGGCGACCTGGTAGCCGTCCATCGCCGCCTGGAGCGCGCAGATCGGGTCGATCTCGGTGACGATGACGCGGGCGCCCTGGCCGCGCAGCGACTCCGCGCAGCCCTTGCCGACGTCGCCGTAGCCGCAGACGACGGCGACCTTGCCGCCGATCAGGACGTCGGTGGCGCGGTTGATGCCGTCGATGAGCGAGTGGCGGCAGCCGTACTTGTTGTCGAACTTCGACTTGGTGACCGAGTCGTTGACGTTGATCGCCGGGAACAGCAGCTGGCCGTCACGGTGCATCTCGTACAGGCGGTGGACACCGGTGGTGGTCTCCTCGGTCACGCCCTTGATGGTGGCGGCGACCTCGGTCCACTTGTTCGGGGTCTCCTTGAGCGTGCGGTTGAGCAGCTCCAGGATGATCCGGAACTCGTCGTTGTCCGCGGTGGACGGATCCGGAGCGGCACCGGCCTTCTCGAACTCGACGCCCTTGTGGATCAGCAGGGTGGCGTCGCCGCCGTCGTCCAGGATCATGTTCGGGGTCTGGCCGTCAGGCCAGGTCAGCGCCTGCTCGGTGCACCACCAGTACTCCTCCAGGGTCTCGCCCTTCCAGGCGAAGACCGGCACGCCCTTCGGGTTCTCCGGGGTGCCCTCCGGGCCGACGGCGATGGCCGCGGCCGCGTGGTCCTGAGTGGAGAAGATGTTGCAGGAGCACCAGCGGACCTCGGCACCGAGCGCCGTCAGGGTCTCGATCAGCACGGCGGTCTGGATGGTCATGTGCAGCGAGCCGGTGATCCGGGCGCCGGCCAGCGGCTGCGACGCGGCGTACTCGGCGCGGATGGACATGAGGCCGGGCATCTCGTGCTCGGCCAGCTGGATCTCCTTGCGGCCGAACGGCGCCAGGGAAAGGTCGGCGACCTTGAAGTCACCGGTGATGTCGGTCGACATGCGTCTGCTCCTCGCTGATGGGGGTGGGGCACGGCCAAGGTACGGATGTGCGATGCGCATGGCGGGCCGTACGGACGCACGGCTACGCCGGGGCCGCCGGATCCCGTGGTGGCGGACCGGCTCCCTGCTGCGCAGCACAAACCGTCGGAGGACCTCTCTCCCTCGACCGGCGCACACCCTACGGGCGCGGACCGCCGATCGACCGCCATCAGCAGCGACGTTCTGGCTCTGGTGACGAATCTACACCGATGGCCCCGTCGGGCGTCCGCAGATGAGTGATTTGGGCGGTCGGATCCGACCACCGCTCGACCGGGGCCCGAGCCGCCGGGAGCCCGGGACCGGGGGCCGGCCTCCGGTCCCGGGCGGACGGTCCGTCAGTGCGCCGCTTCCGGCCCCGGGCCGCCCGGGGTGGCCGCCGGGTCCTCGCCCGCGGCGGCCTTCTCGGCGCTGTAGACGTCCGGTTCCAGGTAGATCGCCCGGGCGATCGGAACGGCGGCGCGGACCCTCTCCTCGGCCGCGTCGATGGCCCGTGCCACCCGGTCGGCGCTGTCCTCCGCGTTGACGGCGACCTTGGCGGCGACCAGCAGCTCCTCCGGACCGAGGTGCAGGGTGCGCATGTGGATCACCCCGGTGACCGCCTCGCCGTCCACCAGCGCGGCACGGATCCGCCGCACCGACTCCTTGTCGGCGGACTCGCCGAGCAGCAGCGACTTGGTCTCCAGCGCGAGCACCACCGCGATCACCACCAGCAGCACGCCGATGCACAGGGTGCCGACGCCGTCCCAGACGCCGTCGCCGGTGATCACGGTGAGCGAGACGCCGAGCAGCGCGAGCACCAGGCCGATCAGCGCGCCGGTGTCCTCCAGCAGCACCACCGGCAGCTCCGGCGCCTTGGCGGTGCGGATGTACTGCACCCAGCCCTGGCCGCCCTTGGCCTTGGCGGATTCGCGCACCGCGGTCAGGAAGGACCAGCCCTCCATCGCGACGGCGAAGAGCAGCACGCCCACCGCCCAGCCCCAGGAGTCCAGCGTCTCGGGGTGGTTGACCTTGTGCCAGCCCTCGTAGACCGCGAACAGCCCGCCGACGCTGAACAGCACGATCGCCACCAGAAAGCCGTAGACGTAGCGCTCACGCCCGTACCCGAAGGGGTGCTCCTCGTCCGCCTCCCGGCGCGCCCGCTTGCCGCCGATCAGCAACAGCACCTGGTTGCCGGAGTCGGCCACCGAGTGCACGCCCTCGGCCAGCATCGAGGAGGAGCCGGTGAAGCCGAAGGCGGTGAACTTGGCCGCCGCGATCGCCAGGTTGGCGGACAGCGCCGCGACCAGTGCCTTCGTCCCGCCCTCAGTGCTCATGCGCACAACCTAGCGGCATCAGGACTGCGCGGCGGCGAGCCCCAGGTAGACCGCGGCGAAGTCGGTCAGCGCGATCAGGTCGGCCAGCGCGTGCAGCGGGTCCGCGAGGGTGCTCGCGTACTCGGTGAGCCGTACGTCGTGGGCGGCGGCCAACCGGTGGGCGCGGCGCACGCCGAAGCTGCGCGGCCGCTCGTCGTCCTCGGTGACCTCGACGGGGCCGTCCTGCTCCGGCGCGGCCTCCGGCCCGTCCGTCCCGGGGAGGTGCCGCAGCAGCAGCACCTGGAGGTGCAGCGGGTCGGGCTCCTCGACCCGGTCGCGGAAGAAGTCGTCCGGGTCGGCGCCCGCGCCCAACTGGCCGGTGAACATGCCGCGGTGGGCGGTGAGCACCTGGGGCAGCGCGCCGGCCAGGGCCGGGCGGCCGGCCCGGTCGGCCAGCTGGGCGGCGAAGCGGGCGGCGGCGGCACCGGCGACCGGGCCCTCGGCCCAGAGCAGCGGGACGGTTCCGGCGAGCCGCGCGGCCAGACCCTTGGCCGGGTTGGTGTACGCGGCGGCGTCCGGGCGGCAGCGCACGGCGGCGGTGTCCAGCAGGTCGGCGACGGCCGGCAGCGCGTCATAGGGCAGCTGGGTGAGGCCGAGCTTCTGGGCGAGCGCCAGCAGCGGGGTCAGGTGGGACCACAGCGCGGCCGGGTCCTCGGCCGGCAGGTCCGGCTCGGCGGCGGGCGCGGCGGTCGGGTCCTCGTCGGGCAGCACCGTGCCGACGTACGGCAGCGGCAGCGCGCGCACCTGCAGCGCGGCCTCGGCCAGCGGGCTGCCGGGCGGGGCGGTGACGACGACGGCGCAGCCGCGGGCGTAGGCCTGCTCGGCGAGGCCGATCAGGCCCTGCTCGCCGCCGGCGGCGGAGCTGACCACCAGCAGGTCGAGCGGGCCGGCCCAGCCGGGCAGCTGCCAGCCGAGTCCGGCGGTGAAGGCGGGCGGGGCGCCGGCCCGGTCGGCGCGCGGGGCGGCGGCCTCGGTCGGCGGCAGCGGGGCGATCAGGGTGGCGGACCCGGCCAGCGCGGCGAGGATCTCGGCCGCGGTCAGGGCGCTGCCGTGCCCGGCGACCAGGACGGCGCGCGGGCGACCGTCCGGGCGCAGCCGGTCGAGGCCGGCCGCGTCGGCCTGCCGCAGCGCGGTGCGGACCCGGGCACCGGCGCCGGCCAGGGCCAGCAGGGCTCGGTCGTGGTCGGCGCGCTGGAGGGCGGCCGGGTCGTCGAGCAGGGTGTCGTCGAGCATGCGGCGGGCCTCCGGCTGTCCTGTGTGGGCGGCGGGCGCGGGTGGGGCTGGTCGACTGGTCGGCCCCAACAGGATCAGGCCGGGCGGCGGGCCTCGTCCACCAGGAGGACCGGAATGCCCTCGCGGACCGGGTACGCGAGGCCGCAGTCCGCGCCGGTGCAGAGCAGCTCGGGCTGCTCCTCGGTGCCGCCCTCGACGAGCGCGGCCCGGCACTGCGGGCAGACCAGGATCTCCAGCAGGAAGGATTCGAGCTTCATGGGGCTCTCCAAAGTTCGGTGGTGGCACGGAGGTGCCCCGGCCGATAGGCAACCCTACCGGCCGGGGCACCGCGCGCTTCGGTCAGGCGCGGTCCGGTCAGGCGCGGACGATGGCGAGCACGCCGTCGCGCAGTTCGGCCATCCGCGCCGGGTCCTTGGCCTCGACGTTGAGGCGCAGCAGCGGCTCGGTGTTGGAGGCGCGCAGGTTGAACCACCAGTCCGGGCCGGCCACGGTGAGGCCGTCCAGCTCGTCCACCGTGGTGCCCTCCAGGCCGGCGTACGCGGCGCGGACGGCGGCGGTGCTGGCGGCCTGGTCGGCGACGGTGCTGTTGATCTCGCCGGAGGCGGCGTAGCGGTCGTACTCGGCGGTCAGCTCGGAGAGGGTGCCCGGCTGGCCGCCGAGCGCGGCCAGCACGTGCAGCGCGGCCAGCATGCCGGTGTCGGCACGCCAGAAGTCGCGGAAGTAGTAGTGGGCCGAGTGCTCGCCGCCGAAGACGGCGTCGGTGACGGCCATCTCCTGCTTGATGAAGGAGTGGCCGACCCGGGTGCGCACCGGGGTGGCGCCGAGCTCGCGGACCACCTCGGGGACGGTCCAGGAGGTGATCAGGTTGTGGATGATCGTCGGCTCGGCCTCGCCGGCGGCCTGGGCGCGGGCGATCTCGCGGGCGGCGACCAGGGCGGTGATCGCGGACGGGGAGACCGGCTCGCCGCGCTCGTCGACGACGAAGCAGCGGTCGGCGTCGCCGTCGAAGGCCAGGCCGATGTCGGCGCCGACCTCGCGGACCTTGGCCTGGAGGTCGACCAGGTTCTTCGGGTCGAGCGGGTTGGCCTCGTGGTTGGGGAAGGTGCCGTCCAGCTCGAAGTACATCGGGACGAGTTCGAGCGGCAGGCCGTCGAAGACGGTCGGCACGGTGTGGCCGCCCATGCCGTTGCCGGCGTCCACGGCGACCTTCAGCGGGCGGATCGCGGTGAGGTCGACCAGGCCCAGCAGGTGGTCGGCGTAGCCGCGCAGGGTCTCCTCGGCGGAGAGCGCGCCGGGCTTCACGTCCCGGGCCGGGACGGTGACGGTGTCGTCCTCGGCGGTCCAGGACTCGACCAGCTCGCGGATCTCGGACAGGCCGGTGTCCTGGCCGACCGGGGCGGCGCCGGCCCGGCAGAGCTTGATGCCGTTGTACTGGGCCGGGTTGTGACTGGCGGTGAACATCGCGCCGGGCAGGTCGAGCTTGCCGCTGGCGTAGTAGAGCTGGTCGGTCGAGCAGAGGCCGATCTCGACCACGTCGGCGCCGTAGGCCGCCGCGCCCTCGGCGAAGGCCCGGCTGAGCGACGGCGAGGAGGGGCGCATGTCGTGCCCGACCACGATCGCGGTCGCCCCGGTGACCTGCACGAATGCGGCGCCGAAGGCCCGGGACAGGCTCTCGTCCCACTGGTCCGGGACGACACCTCGGACGTCGTACGCCTTCACGAGCTGCTTGAGGTCGCGCACTGCGGCTCCACCCTGGTTCTGTGCTGATCGATACGTCGGGCCACCCGCGCGTCCGGTCGACGGATCGCGGGGGATGTCAGACGGGCAGCGTACCCGGGCCGGGCGAACGCACCGTGCCGGGACGGGGTCAGGGCACGCCCTAGTTGTCGGGCGAGCGCAGGACCCGGAGGTGGCCGCGGCGGCCGCCCTCGGTGGAATCGCCGTCGGGGCCGCGGCCCTGACGGGGGGTCTGCGGGCGGGCGGCCTCGCGGACGGCGTTGGCGAGGGCTTCCAGGTCGTCGCTGCTGCGGCGCAGCGGCCCGGCCTCGGCGGCGAGCCGGACGACCTCCCAGCCGCGCGGGGCGGTGAGCCGCTCGGCGTGCTCGGCGCACAGGTCGTAGCAGTGCGGCTCGGCGTAGGTGGCGAGCGGGCCCAGCACAGCGGTGGAGTCCGCGTAGACGTACGTCAGCGTCGCGACGGCCGGTCGGCCGCACGCGGTCCGCGAACAACGACGTACAGAGCTCACGAGGGTGGACGGTACCGCACTCCCCGCCGGGGAGCGAAGACCGCCTGCCCGGCGGGGTGCCGTGTCGCGGACCGGCAGCCCCCGGGCAGCCCGTCGCCGGGGCCCGGGGGCGCCCCCGGGCGCGCCGTCCGGCTCCTGCCGTCCGGCTCGCTCCGGCTGTTCCGGCACGCGCCGTCGCACCGGCGATTCCCCCGTCGGAGTGGTCCACTTCCGACCCGCCAAGGACTACTCTCGGCAGTGATATGGACAGCTCCGCACCGCAGTCATCGACAGGCCCCTCGCGCCGCCCCCGGCACCGCGACCGGCACGGCAGGGGGCTGCGCGGCCCGCTGGCCCCGCCCCAGGTGCCGATCTCGCTCACCCGCTCCGAACTGTTCGACGACTACGTGCGCGAGTCGGTGGAGCGGTTGGAGCGGCGGTGGCCGCAGCTGATCGAGGTGGAGTTCGCCGTGCAGGAGGTACCGCTGCACGAGCCGGACGGCGCCGACACCGAGGACGGCGTGCCGCTGGGCCGGGTGTCACCGGGTCAGAAGGGGCACAAGAGCCAGATCGTGGTCTACCGGCGGCCGGTGGAGATCCGGGCGAAGACCCGGGAGGACCGGGCGGCGCTGGTGCACGAGATCCTGATCGAGCAGGTGGCCGAGCTGCTGGGGCTGTCGCCGGACGCGATCGACCCGCGCTACGACGAGGAGTGACCTTCCGGGGCCCCGCGGGGCCCCGGAAGGCCCGGGTCAGCGCAGCACGACGCCGGGGTCCTGGGTGGCCTGCGGGACCTGGACGGTGCTGTGGTCGTCGCGCAGCGCCTGGACGGTGAACATCGGCACGTCCTTGGTGGGGACGGCCAGCATCCGGGCGGCGACCACCGGTCCGCCGGACTCGGTCTCCACGGTGACCGCGAAGACGCCGTTCAGCCCGGCGGGCTCGGGCGCCGGGATGGCGACCGTACCGCCGGCCGGGAGCTGGACCTCCTTGGTCACCGGGGTGCCGCCGCCGCTGCCGGCCGAGCCGGTGACCTTGACGGTGGCGGCGTCGCCGGTGGAGGTCAGGAACACCGTGGAGGCGCCGGCCCGGTTGTCGGCGACGGTGGCGCGGGCGCCGACCGGGCCGCTGCCGGTGAGCCAGGCCGCGTCGCTCTTGCCGTTGCCGCCCACCCGGTCGACCCGCAGGCCCGCCACGACCGGGGTGGGGTGCTTGTCGTCGCTGGGCGACAGCCGCAGCCCGGCGACCTCGTCCCGGGTGACCTTGCCGAGGTCGACGGCGGCCACCATGCCCGCCTTGACGTGGATCGACTCGTTGCCGGCCGGGGTGAACCAGCCGTTCTTGCCGGACAGCTGGATCTTGAGGTCGGCGTCGTCCTCCGGCGGTGCCCAGACCACCAGTCGGGCCGAGGCCGTGTCGGCGGGCAGGCCGGGCAGCACCTGGGTGGGGGCGGGCTCGGTCGAGGCGGGGATCCAGTCGGCGCCCTTGGCCCCGTCGGCGGCGTGCAGCGCGGCGCCGAGCCGCCCGGAGCGCACCACCACGTGCACGGCGAGGTCGGTGACGGCGCCCTTGCTGATGGTCGACAGCAGGACGGACTGCGAGCTGCCGGGGGCCACGGTGATGCCGTTGGCGGCGTCGTTGTCGATCAGGCCCTTGTCGCCGTACAGCTTGATGTCGACCACGGCGGCGGAGGACTCGGGGTTGACCAGGCTGACGTAGTCGACCCGGTCGCCGGCCGTACTGGCCCCGGCGAACCAGAAGCTGGTGCTCTCCGGGGTGCAGGTGAGGCCGGACAGGCCCATGCCGCGCTGCTCGGTGACCACGGTGGTCTGGGTGACGGTGAAGCCGGGGGCGAGGGCGCCGGTGGCGACGGCCCCGGTGCCGGGCGCGGCGTCGCCGTTGGAGGCCGGGCCGGTCGCCGGGGTGCCGGGCTTGGTGAGGGTCAGCTTGGCGTCGGCGGGCGCGGCGTTCTTGTCCGGGACCGGGGTGGCCGGGGCGCCGGAGCCGCTCGGGGTGGTGGAGGGCGCGGCGGTCGGCGATCCGCTCGGTGCCGGAGCCGAGGGGGCCGCGGTCGGCGGGATGGCCGGGGCGGCCTGCTCGGAGATCCAGCCGGCGCCGCCGGGGGCCGAGCCGGTGCCGGGCGGGGTGTAGGCGGTGAGGGTGGTCGAGCCGGTCAGGCTCTGGAAGGGCTGCGGGCAGACCGCAGCCGTCCGCTCGACCTGCGCGGTGCTCGGGGCGGCCCCGCCGTCCGCCTTGGCCGGGCTCGCCGGCGGGCGTGCCTCGGCGATCCCGAACACGGCCGCCAGCACCACGGCCGCGGCCAGCAGGGACTGGGTGGTCTTCCCCGCCCGGCCGGGGGCCTTCTCCGCGGCCCCCGCCGACTCGGCGGCAGCGGCGGGCACGAAGGACGGCTCGGCCCCGGCGTCGGACTTCTTCCTGAATGCGGGCTTCTTCATCGCGGGTCAGCTCCCCGATCCGTGCTGGTGGGGACCGTGGTTCCCGGAGGGATGACCGGTGCCGCCGGGTTCATTGGGGTCGTAGTACGGCTCGCCCTGCTGCTGGCCCGGCAGCCAGGTCTGCTGGGGCTGACCGCCCTGCTGCTGGTAGGGGTCGTAGCCGTACTGCTCCTGCGGGTACGGCTCGTACCCCTGCTGCTCGTACCCCTGCTGGTCGTAGCCCTGCTGCTCGTACCCCTGCTGGGGGTAGGCCTGCTGCTGGTGGCCGTCGTACCCCTGGCCCTCGTAGCCCTGACCCTCGTACCCCTGGCCGGCGTACGGCGCGGCTGCCGGCTGCTGGGCCGCGTACTGGTCGTAGCTGTACGGGTCGGCCTGCTGGTACGTCTGGTACGGGTCGGTGTACGGCTCGGCCTCCTGGACGGCGGCGGCCGCCTGGACCGCCCCGGCCACCGGCTCGCCGACGGGCTGCGTCGGGATCGGGCCCGGCCGGCCGTCGTACACCCCGGGCTCCTCGGCGCCGGGCTCGCCGCCCTCGCCGCGCTCGGCCATCCGCCGGGCCCGGCGGCTGCCGGGGGCGGGGGTCTGCGCCTGGGCGGCGGCCAGCGCGGCGGCGGCGACCACCTCCTCGGGCAGGTCGTCGTCCTTGTGGCTGCGGCGGCCGGGCAGGGCCAGCACCAGGATGGTGAGGCCGATCAGCACCTGGGCCCAGATCCAGCCGGTGTGGGCGAGGCTGCCCTCCCGGGTGACGCTCAGCTTGCCGCCGGCGGCCGGGAGCTTGAAGCCCTGCGCCCAGCCGTCGACCGTGGTGGGCTCCAGGGCGGTGCCGTCCACGGTGGCCTTCCACTCGGGGGCGGCGGTCTCGGCGAGCCGCAGCACCCGGCCGTCCGGACCGGCCGGGACGGTGGCGGCGAGGTCGCGGACCCCGGCCGGGACGGCCACCGGGGTGGCTCCCGGGGCGGTGATCACCGCGCGCACCGCGGGGGCGCCGTTGACCTGCCAGAGCGCGGCGTCGCCGTCCTGGTTGGCCTTGACCAGGCCGGGGGTGGTGTCCAGGACGTCCTTGAAGGCGTCGACGGCCTGCCGCTCGACCAGCACGTAGGCGATGCCGTAGCCGGCCAGGGCGTTCGCCTGGTCGGCGCCGGAGCCGGCCAGCAGGCTGCCGACCATCTTGTTCAGGCCGTCCTGGGTTCCGGTGGCCGGGTCGACGGTGGACTCCGCCTGGCCGAGAGTCAGGCCGGCGCCGCGCACCACGGTGTAGCGGACGGCGCCCTTCTGGCCGGTGACGACGAGGGTGCGGGCCCGGTCGCTGGTGCCGGCCTCCTCGGCGATGAAGGCGGGCACCTGGCCGGCCGCGGCGCGGTGCAGCGGACCGCCGGCACCGGTCAGCGCCCACCACAGTCCGGTGCCCAGCGGGGCCAGCACGGCGGTGGCCACCACCAGCGCGGCCACCGGCTGGCGCCAGCCGAAGGCGATCCCGGCGACGCGGGCGTTGGCGCCGTCGGCGCCGATCGCGGCGGCGGCGAGCAGGGCGATCCCGGCGATCAGGGTGGCCGGCCCGGCCCAGGCGGGCACCGGCTGGCCGCCGGAGGCCGGGGTGACGGAGGCGCCCGCCACCGCGACCGCGAAGACCAGCCCGGCCCCGGCCGCGCCCCAGGCGGCGAGCACCGCGCGGCGCCGGTCGGCACGCAGCAGCGCTGCCAGCGCGGCGAGGACGACACCGGTGGAGAGCCAGACCGGCGGCACCCCGGCGCCGCCGGGGTTGACCAGCAGCAGGCCGGCCGCGCTCGCCCCGGCGCCGTGCAGACCGGGCAGTCCGGCCTCCAGCAGCAGCCACTGCGGGTGCGACAGCACCTTCAGCGACCAGGGGGCGAGCACCGCGACGGGCACCGCGAGGATCACCAGGACGCGCAGGCCGAGCAGCCGCAGCGCCGTGCCGCCGGAGCCGAGGGCCCCGCCGCGCAGCACCGCGAAGACCAGCATGGCCAGGCACAGCGGTACGGCGAGCGCCCAGGTCAGCGGGACGAAGGCGGTGGCCAGGGTGAGCAGCAGGACGGTCATCCAGACCGGCCGCCAGCCGGGGCGGGCGCCCTTGGCGGCGCTCTCCTGGCGGATGCCGAGGCCGGCCGCGATCGCCGCGGCGCGGGCCAGCGGCGGCAGCAGCACGGCGAGGACGGCGGTGCCGATCCGGCCCTGGGCGAGCGCGCCGGTGGCGGCGGGCAGCAGGGCGTAGGTGGCGCTGGCCCAGGCGCGGACCAGCTTGGAGTCCAGCAGCGGCCGGGACACCAGGTAGGCGCTGACCGCGGCGAGCGGGACGGTGAGCACGACCAGCAGGGTGAGCGCGAGGTCGG
The DNA here is from genome assembly GCF_040303105.1 of Kitasatospora sp. NPDC096128. Classification (NCBI taxonomy): domain Bacteria; kingdom Bacillati; phylum Actinomycetota; class Actinomycetes; order Kitasatosporales; family Streptomycetaceae; genus Kitasatospora; species Kitasatospora sp. NPDC096128. The sequence continues at coordinate 16,202 of NZ_JBEOSP010000057.1, forward strand.
CGTGGCCGAACAGCAGCCAGGAGAGCACCGCGAGCACGCCGAGGTACGGCGGGGCGGCGGCGGTGGAGCCGGTGCCGACCGGGTGCCAGGCGTCCGCGTACATCGCCCACAGTCCGCCCGCGCCGTCGGAGGCGGGCAGCAGGGCGCCGCCGAACAGCTCGCCGCTGCCGAACAGGCCGCGGCAGGCGACCAGGGCGAACACCAGCAGGGCGGCGAACAGCACCGGCGCGGGGCGCCGGGCCAGCTTCTTGATCAGTGCGAACTGCTCGATGACGAGGTCCTCGCCGTCCTCGTCACCGCCCGCCTCGACCGAGCCGTGCCGGCTGCCGGTGTCGTCGGCGCCCCCTATCCCGAGCGAGCCGATGACGCCCTCGACGGCCAGCCGGGTGGTGGCACCGGGCGCCGGGAACAGCGTGCGGTCGTCCAGGGGGTCCGCGGCGCGGGTCCGGGCGCGGTGTTTGCGTGCGGCCAACAGCCGCGGGAAGCGGACGAGTTCGTGGCCGAGTCCGGCCAGCTCGTCGACCGCCTGGCGCGGGTCCTTGCCGAGCAGGTTGGTGACGGCCCGCACCAGGGTGCCGAGCACCAGGCGCAGCAGCACGTACGGGAAGAGCGCGCCCTTGCAGTTGGCCAGCAGGGTGTAGACGGCCCCGGCCTTGTCCACCCGGTGCGGGTGGGCGGGGCCGCAGTCGATCGCGCGGCGCTCGCGGCTGGCCGCCTCGGCGTGCCGCAGCACGGCGTCGGGGGCGACCACCACGCGGTGGCCGGCGGCGTTGACCCGCCAGCAGAAGTCGGTGTCGTCCCGCATCAGCGGGAGGGCCTTGTCGAAGCCGCCGAGCTCCTCGAAGACGTCCCGGCGCACCAGCATGCCCGCACTGGAGACGGCGAGCACCGGGCGGACCTGGTCGTGCTGGCCCTGGTCCTGCTCGCGGCGGTCCAGGCCGGTCCAGCGGCGGCCGGAGCGGGCGATGGTGACGCCGATCTCCAGCAGCTGGCGGCGGTCGTACCAGCTGCGCAGCTTGGGGCCGACCACGCCGGCGCTCGGGGTGGAGTCGGCGACCTGGAGGAGGCGGCGCAGTGCGTCGGTCTGCGGCTCGCAGTCGTCGTGCAGCAGCCAGAGCCACTCGACCGGCTGGGTCTCGCGCGGGCCGCCGCGGCCGAGGTCGTCCTCCTGGGCGAGCGGGTCGCCGTAGTCGTCCCAGCCGCCGGTGACCGGGTCGTAGCCGGAGGGGTCGAGCCGGTAGGGCAGGTCCTCCGGGCGCAGCGGCGGGCTGTTGAAGACGGCCTCGGCGACGGCGGCGCCGAAGCCGGCCCGGCGGCCGAGCACCAGCGGGCCGCTCTCGGGCAGCCAGTCCTCGAGGGTGTCGGCGAGCAGTTGCGGGGAGTTGTCGGTGGATCCGGTGTCGACCGCGAGGATCCGCTGGACCTGACGGTCCTGGCCGAGCAGACCGGCCAGGGCCTGCGGCAGCCAGCGGGCGCCGTCGTGCGAGACGATCACCGCGGTGACCAGGTGGCGCGGGTAGGCGGGCGGCCTGGAAGCGGTGAAGCCGCTCTGGTGGCTGTAGACGGTCATCGAGTGCGCGGGCCCCAGTTCTCGGTGGACACAGCCGGTGAACGGCAACCGGATGGCGCACCACACTAACGGCTCCGGATGGCCTCCTCGTGCCCGGTGCCGGTGCGGAGGCGGTGAAGAAGCGGGCCCGGGACCGGCAGGAAGCGGTCCGGGAACACGAAAGCGCCCCACCGTCGCGGTGAGGCGCTCGTACAGCTGTGCGACCGTCCGCCGGTGGCGGAGGGTCAGCGGGGCCGGGGTCGGCCCGGTCAGACCGCGCTCTTCTTGAGCCGACGGCGCTCGCGCTCGGAGAGGCCGCCCCAGATGCCGAAGCGCTCGTCATTGGCGAGCGCGTACTCCAGGCATTCCGAGCGGACCTCGCAGGCGAGGCAGACCTTCTTGGCCTCGCGGGTCGAGCCGCCCTTCTCGGGGAAGAAGGACTCCGGGTCGGTCTGGGCGCACAACGCGCGCTCCTGCCAACCGAATTCCTCCTCTTCCTCCGTGATGCCGTCCCCGATCAACAGCTCAAAGAGCTCGCTCATGTGGCGCGCCTCCTCTGCCCCTACTTGGCGTCCCCGTGGTTGCCGTTGCCTCGTGCGGCTGACGACACGAGTGAAATTACAGTTGCGTCACTCTGGCCCAGTCAAGCCGAGCTCTGGTATTGAGGCCGGGATTCACTCCCTGGCACCAAGCCGTTACGAATAGTGTACATATTCGGACACATCGGGCCTTCGGCCTGAAAGGCCTGGAGGGCATCGAAACGCCCGCTACCACTCGCGGAATGACGCTCGGTCACCATCACAGGCCGGTCATCGGCCTGCCTTCCCGGCGATCTTCCCATCGAAACATAGAGAGTGATGAATCACCCCATCCGGGCAAGATCCAGACCTAACCCACTCGAATGCCGCATCGTTCCGTTTGACACCGACCCCACGGATGCGGTGTCCTTTCCCCCATGTCAGAGTTCGCCAGCCCCCGGAGCGGTTCCACGCTCCGCCGTGCCGTGAACTCCTGTTGTCGCCTCTGTTCCTGCTGTATCTAGGCGCCCGCGTCCCACCGCGCGCCGCCCAGGAAGCACAGAGGCCGCCCGCGACATCCCGCCCCAGGACATCCCGGATCCGGCTGCTCCCCCAGACCAGCCGACCCATCCGAGGACGACTCCCGTGCGCATGATCCGCATCCGCAAGCGGAACCGCGACCGCAACAAGCCCGCCCGCCGTGGCCGCACCGCCCAGACCTCCCGCCAGGTCGACGCCGTTCGCTGGAACGACGGCCTCAGCGACGTCTCCATCGCCGGCGACCCGCTCGCCTTCCCCCACCTCGCCCGCACCGACCTGCCCGGCCACCCCACCACCGTCGCCGGGTACGCCCGGCTGGTCCGCGAGATCGCCGCCGACCGCTCCCGCTGGGAACCGCTGGTCCGCTACGACGCGCTCACCCGCTGGTACGCCCGGCTGGAGACCGGCCCCGGCTACGAGGTCTGGCTGCTCAGCTGGCTGCCCGGCCAGAGCAGCGGCTTCCACGACCACGGCGAGTCCTCCGGCGTGATGACCGTCGTCCGGGGAGAGCTGATCGAACGCTCCCTCACGCACGCCGGAGAAGGCGCCCGCACCCTGCGCCCCGGCGGACAGCGCGTGTTCTCCTCCGGCTACCTGCACGAGGTGGTCAACGGCGCGCTCGAACCCGCCGTCTCCATCCACCTCTACACCCCCGGCCTGACCGAGATGAACCAGTACGGCGCCGCCACCGCCGTCCCGGAGCAGCACGCCCACGCAGCCGAGTCCGAGACCCACTGACCGCAGCCTGACGGGCAGTCCGACCGTGGCAGGATGACCCCATGCGCATCGTGGCACTGGCAGGCGGAATCGGCGGGGCGCGCTTCCTGCGCGGACTCCTCGCGGCGGTCGGACCGCAGGACGAGATCACCGTCATCGGCAACACCGGCGACGACATCCACCTCTACGGGCTCAAGGTCTGCCCCGACCTCGACACGGTGATGTACACCCTCGGCGGCGGCATCAACGAGGAACAGGGCTGGGGCCGGACCGACGAGACCTGGTCGATCAAGGCCGAGATGAAGGAGTACGGCGTCGGCCCCGAGTGGTTCGGGCTCGGCGACCGGGACTTCGCCACCCACCTCGTCCGCAGCCAGATGCTCACCGCCGGGTACAGCCTCAGCCAGGTCACCGAGGCGCTGTGCGTGCGCTGGAACCCCGGCGTGCGGCTGCTGCCGATGAGCGACGACCGGGTCGAGACCCACGTGCGGATCACCGACGAGCAGGGCACCCGGGCCGTCCACTTCCAGGAGTACTGGGTCCGGCTGCACGCCGCCGTCGACGCCGAGGCGATCATCCCGGTCGGCGCGGACACCGCCAAGCCCGCGCCCGGCGTGCTGGAGGCGCTCGCCGAGGCCGACGTCATCCTCTTCCCGCCGTCCAACCCGGTCGTCTCGATCGGCACCATCCTGGCCGTCCCCGGCATCCGGGAGGCCGTCGCCGCCGCGCCGGCGCCGGTGGTCGGACTCTCCCCGATCATCGGCGGGGCGCCGGTGCGGGGCATGGCCGACAAGGTGCTCGCCGCCGTCGGCGTCGAGGCCACCGCGGCGGCGGTCGCGCTGAACTACGGCTCTTCCCTGATCGACGGCTGGTTGGTGGACAGTGCGGACCAGGACGCCGTGGCCGCCGTCGAGGCCGCCGGGATCGCCTGCCGGGCCGTCCCGCTGCTGATGACCGACGTCGAGGCCACCGCCGGGATGGCCCGGGCGGCGCTGGCGCTGGCGGAGCAGGTCCGCACGTGACGGCCGAGCGCCTCCCGGTCGAGATCCTTCCGGTCGAGGGCATCCCCGAGGTCGGGGCCGGGGCCGACCTGGCCGGGCTGATCGCCAAGGCCGGGACGTACCGGGACGGCGACATCCTGCTGGTCACCTCGAAGATCGTCAGCAAGGCCGAGGGCCGACTGCTGCACGCCGCCGACCGCGACGCCGCGATCGACGCCGAGACCGTCCGGGTGGTCGCCCGGCGCGGACCGGCCCGGATCGTCGAGAACCGCAACGGCTTCGTCATGGCCGCCGCCGGGGTCGACGCCTCCAACACCGCCCCCGGCACCGTGCTGCTGCTGCCCGAGGACCCGGACGCCTCGGCCCGCGCCCTGCGCGCCCGGCTCCAGCAGCTCACCGGCCGCCGGCTCGCCGTCGTCGTCACCGACACCTTCGGCCGGCCCTGGCGCAACGGGCTCACCGACGTCGCGATCGGCGCCGCCGGGCTGTCCGTCCTGGAGGACCACCGGGGGCGCACCGACAGCCACGGCAATGAGCTGGTGCTCACCGTCACCGCGACCGCCGACGAACTCGCCGCCGCCGCCGACCTGGTCAAGGGCAAGGCCAGCGGCATCCCGGTCGCCGTCGTGCGGGGACTCGGCCGGCTCGTCACCGCCGAGGACGGCGCCGGCACCCGGCCACTGGTGCGGCCCGCCGCGGACGACATGTTCCGGCTCGGCACCTCGGAGGCGCTGCGCCAGGCCGTCACCCTGCGGCGCACCGTCCGCTCCTTCACCGCCGAGCCGGTCGACCCGGCCGCGGTGCGGCGCGCGGTGGCCGCCGCCGTCACCGCGCCGGCCCCGCACCACACCACGCCGTGGCGGTTCGTGCTGCTGGAGTCCGCCGAGACGCGGGTGCGGCTGCTGGACGCGATGCTCGGCGCGTGGCAGCGGGACCTGCGGGAGCTGGACAGCTGGGACGAGGCCAAGATCGCCCGGCGCACCGCCCGTGGAAACGTGCTGCGGGACGCGCCGTACCTGGTGGTGCCGTGCCTGGTGATGGACGGCTCGCACGACTACCCGGACGCGCGGCGGGCTGCGGCCGAACGGGAGATGTTCACGGTGGCCGTGGGGGCCGCCGTGCAGAACCTGCTGGTGGCGTTGACCGGGGAGGGGTACGGCACGGCGTGGGTCTCCTCGACCATGTTCTGCCGCGACACCGTGCGGCAGGTCCTGGACCTGCCGGAAGGATGGGACCCGATGGGCGCCGTCGCCGTCGGCCGGCCCGCCGAACCGCCCCGGCCCCGCCCGGACCGCAGCGCGGACGCCTTCATCGAGGTGCGATAGGGATCTCAGCGGCCCCGGTAGACCTCCCGGCGGTTGCCCACCTTCACGACGAGGATCACCAGCACGCCCCGCTCAGCGGGTTCGGTGGTCGTCGGGGGTGAGTCTGGGGCCGTAGCGGGGGGCGTGGGGGGTGGTGGCCGTCAGGAGGCGGCAGAGGCGGTGGCGGTGGGGGCGGTAGGGCTCCAGGAGGGCGAGCATCTGGGCGTCGTCGCTGCGGGGGCGGCCGGCCAGGGCCCAGCCGACCAGGTTGGGGAGGTGGAAGTCGCCGACCGAGACGGCGTCCGGGTCGCCGTTGCTGCGCTGGAGGGTTTCGGCGGCGGTCCAGGGGCCGATGCCCGGGACGGCCGTCAGGCGGGCGAAGGACTCCTCGTGGGCCATGGCGGAGGCCTCTTCCAGGCGGGGGGCCAGCCGGACCGCGCGCTGGACGGTGGCCGAGCGTTTGGGGTCGACGCCCGCCCGGTGCCACTCCCAGCTCGGGATCATCGCCCACTCGCGGGCCGACGGCGCCACCCGCATGCCCTCGGCGGGGCCGGGGGCGGGCGTGCCGAAGTCGCGTAGCAGGGTGCGCCAGGCGCGGTAGGCCTCGTCGGTGGTGACCTTCTGTTCCAGGATCGCGGGGACGAGGGACTCCAGGACCAGGCCGGTCCGGGTGAGCCGCACCCCGATGGTGCGGCGCTGGGCGTCCCGGAGCGGGCCGGGGGGAAGGACCAGCGCCTCCGGGTGGTCCTCCGCGCCGAGCAGGGCGGGCAGCCGGTCGAGCAGCCACTGGGCGCCCGGGCCCCAGGCGGTGGCCTCGACCTCGGCGGCGGCGGGGTGCGGCAGCACCCGCAGGGTGCCGACGCCGGCCGGGGTGCGGGAGGCGCGCCAGACGGCGCCGTCGCCGGTGGTGCGGTAGGAGGGGTCGGCGGGGCCCCGGCGCAGCGGGAGCAGGGTCCGGACCGGGTCGAGCGGGAAGCCCGGCCGCCAACGCCGTACCGCCTCGCCGCCGGTCACTGCTGTCGCCTCCTGGGGTGCCTGGGGCCATGAAGGATACGCGGCCCTAGGAGGTCTGGAGTCTGGCCGCGGCCGCGCGCAGGTCGGGGAGCCGGGCGTGGAGGGCGCTGCCGGGGCATTCGGTGCGGAAGGCGTCGCGGTGGCCGGAGACGGCGTCGAAGTCGACGACCGTGCCCTTGGGGTAGCGGCTGGCGTCGGAGGCGGAGGTGAGCCTGGTGCGGCCGTCGGCGGGCCGGTCGGCGAGGCCGAGCTTCCAGGCGGCGATCGCGGCGAGGCCGTCGAGGAGGGGCTGGGGCGGGGCGGCGTCGACGTAGGTGCCGATCGCGGCGACGCCGGTGGAGTCGGTGTTGAAGCCGAGGGTGTGGGCGCCGTGGACGGGCCGGCCGACGCCGCCGGCCCGGCCCTCGTAGACCGTGCCGCAGCGGTCGACCAGGAAGTTGTAGCCGATGTCCCGCCAGCCGCTGGTCCTGACGTGGTACTGGTAGATCGACCGGATCACCCGGGGGGCGTCCGCGCAGGCGTACTCGGTGGCGGTCGCGGTGTGGTGGACGAAGACCTCGCGGACCGGGCCGGTGTACTCGGAGCCCGGGTCGCGCAGGGACTCGTCGGCGCCCCAGCCGGCCCGGGTGACGATCGCCGGGCGCGGCGCCCGGTGGTCGCCCTCGGCGGGTGCGGCGGGCATCGTGCGGGTGGCGGCGGTGGCGGGTGCGGCGGAGCCGGGGTCGACGAGTTCGACGCGCAGTCCGGGCGGGGGTCCGGCCGGGCCGGGCCGGACCTCGACGGCGACGCCGTCGCTGCGGCCGGTCCACAGCGGGGCGCTGGCGCCGTGCGGGGCGTGGTCGGGGCCGTCGTCGGTGTCGGCCTCCAGGGTGTGCCAGTCGCTCCAGCGGCCGGTGGCCGCGTCCCGGGTGCGGACCCGGGCGGTTCCGCCGGCGAGGGCGTCCGGGGAGCCGTCCCAGCTGAGGCCGAGGAGGTCGAAGGGTGGGGTGGTGCGCGGCGCGAGGCCGTGTCCGTCGGGCAGCCGGAGCGAGACGGTGCGGCCGCCGCCGGTGGCAAGGGGCACGGCGGTGGCGGCGGGTGCGGGCTGGAGCAGCAGGGCGGCGGTGCAGCCGGCGAGCAGTGGGAGGCTCACAGCCCTGGTGGAGAGGCGCGCAGCCTGGTTTGTAAGGCGCATGAAGGGGATCGTCGCCGCAAATCGGGCGGGCTGCCACGCCGCCCCGCGCCCGTTCGGCCGCCCCTCCCGGCCTGCCACTCGAAGGCCGTAGGCTGGGGCGCACCATGACTGCGCCATTCGCTGCCGATGCCCGCACCCCCGTCGAGCTGCTGCACGCCTACCTGCGCGGCGGCACCCCTTCGGTCGATCCCGCGGCCCCGCTGGTCACTTTCTACGACGACGCCACCGGCGAACGGGTGGAACTGTCCGCCCGGACCTTCGACAACTGGGTCGCCAAGACCGCCAACCTCCTCCAGGACGAGCTGAACGCCGGCCCGGACGACCGTGCCGCGCTGCTGCTGCCCGCCCACTGGCAGAGCGCCGTCTGGCTGCTGGCCTGCTGGTCGGTCGGCGTGACGGCGGTGCCGGCCGGCGACCCGGCCGCCGCCGACCTGGTGGTGAGCGGCCCGGACGGCCTGGAGGCTGCCCAGGCCTGCGAGGGCGAGCGGGTGGCGCTCGCCCTGCGTCCGCTCGGCGGCCGCTTCCCGCACCGTCCGGACGGTTTCCTCGACTACGCCGCCGAGGTGCCCGGGCAGGGCGACCGCTTCGCGCCGTACTCCCCCGTCGCCCCGGACGGGCCGGCCCTGGAGACCTCGGTGGACGGGCTGCCGCTGAAGCTGACCGGCGAGCAGACCGTCGCGCTGGCCCGGGAGGGCGCCGCGCGGCTCGGCCTCAAGCCCGGGGACCGGGTGCTGTCCACCCTCTCCTTCGACGACTGGACGGGCCTGGAGGCCGGCCTGTTGGCCCCGCTGGCGGCCGGTGCCTCGGTGGTGCTGTGCCGCAACTCCGACGGCCTGGACGACGGGCAGTGGGAGAAGCGGACCGAATCCGAACGGGTGACTGTGCGCCTCGGCTGACCCCGGGACGGCCCCGGCGGGTAGGGATCCCCGCCATGGCCGAGGACGACACCGAGCACCCCCCGACCGACCGGACTCCCCCGGAGAACGCTCCCCCGGGCAGACCGGGACGCCCGCGCAGGCGCCGGCGGTGGCTGATGATCACCGCCGGCGTCGTCGCGTTCCTGCTGGTCGCCACCGGCGTGCTGCTCTGGATCGCGTATCGCAAGCTGGACGGCAACATCAGGACGGACTCGGCCACCGACCGGCTGCTGGCCAAGCTGGAGGCCGAGCGCCCGAGCCGTTCGGCGGGGGCCGACGGCGCCGAGAACATCCTGCTGATCGGCAGTGACGACCGCTCCGGCGCGAACTCGTCGTACGGCGGCGAGGCCGGCACCCAGCGCTCGGACACCACGATCCTGCTGCACCTGGCCGCCGACCGGAAGCACGCGACGGCGGTCTCCATCCCGCGCGACGTCATGGTCACCGTGCCCTCCTGCGAGAAGCCGGACGGCAGCCGGAGCAAGCCGGGGACGATGCAGTTCAACTGGGCGTTCGAGCTGGGCGGTCCGGCCTGCTCGATCCGCACCGTCGAGCAGCTGAGCGGCATCCGGATCGACCACTACGTGATCCTCGACTTCAGCGGCTTCAAGACGATGGTGGACGCGATCGGCGGGGTCGAGGTGTGCGTGCCGCAGGCGATCCACGACAAGGACGCCAAGCTGGACCTGCCGGCCGGCCGCCAGGTGCTGCACGGCGAGCAGGCGCTCGGCTACGTCCGCGCCCGGGAGAGCCTGGGCGACGGCAGCGACACCCAGCGGATGGGCCGTCAGCAGCAGTTCCTGGCCTCACTGATCCGCAAGGTGCAGTCGCAGGGGGTGCTGCTGAACCCGGCCAAGCTGTGGCCGGTGCTGGACGCGGCCACCTCATCGGTGAAGGCGGACGGCGGACTGTCCTCGCTCGGCGCGCTGTACGACCTCACCCAGGACCTGCGCGGCATCCCCTCCCGGGACGTGGTGTTCCTGACCGCGCCGCGCCGCCCGTACCGCTACGACTCGGACCGGGACGAGTTCGTCCAGCCGCAGACCACCCAGCTGTTCGACGCGCTGCGGGCCGACCGGCCGCCGGCCGTCCGGCCGCCGGCCGTCCGGCCGCCGGGCGCGGGGGCGAGCCCGGGGGCCGGCTCCGACGGGGTGACGGCGTCGCCCTCGGCCGGCGCCTCGCCCACCTTCGAGGGACGCACGGCCGATGTGGACGCCTGCGCGCAGCATTGACGGCTTTGCCTTTTCATTGCTGAAACATGACTGGGATCACACTCGGAACAATTCCCCCGTTCGGCTCGTCTAGTGTGTCCGGATCGACCCGTCGTCCGACGGGTCGGCCTCCGTGACCGGCCGGACGTAGGGGAATCCCGTGCAGCAGGACGAAACGAACACCGGTCGGTTCAGCGGGGGGAGCCGGCGGGAGGCCAAGCGTCTGGCGGCGGCCGCCAAGCGGCAGCGCCGCCGCCGGGCGGTCAAGTGGACGGCGGGGACGGGCGCCCTGGTGATGGTCGCGGGCTGCGGCGGGGCGTACTACCTGTACCAGCACTTCAACAGCAACCTGACCTCCGTCAAGGTCCAGCTGGGCAACGAGGAGGAGCGGCCCAAGGCCGCCGGGGACGCCCTGAACATCCTGGTGATCGGCACGGACAGCCGGCAGGGCCTCGGGCGCGAGTACGGCGACGCGGGCAGCACCGGGCACGCCGACACCACCCTGCTGTTCCACGTCGCCAAGGACCGCTCCAACGCGACCGTGGTCAGCATCCCGCGCGACCTGATGGTGCCGATACCGGAGTGCCGGAGCGACAAGGGCGGGAAGATCCCGGGCTCGGCGCGGGACATGTTCAACAACAGCCTCGGCCAGGACGGGCGCGACGCGGGCTGCACCTGGAAGACCGTGGAGAAGGTGACCGGCATCCGGGTCGACCACTTCGTGCAGGTCGACTTCGAGGCGGTGAAGACGCTCTCCACCGCCGTCGGCGGGGTCGAGGTCTGCGCCGCCAAGGACATCGACGACAAGGACTCGCACCTGAAGATGCCCAAGGGCCGCCACGTCGTCCAGGGCGAGGAGGCGCTGGCCTTCGTCCGCACCCGGCACGCGGTCGGCTTCGGCGGCGATCTCACCCGGATACCGCTCCAGCAGCAGTTCATCAGCTCGATGATCCGCAAGATCAAGAGCGACGGGACCCTGACCAGCCCGAGCAAGCTCTACCGGCTCGCGGACGCCGCCACCAAGGCGCTCACCGTGGACTCCGGCATCGGCAGCGTCGACAAGCTGAAGGACCTGGCGCAGGACATCAGCAAGGTGGACACCAAGAACATCACCTTCACCACCGTGCCGGTGCTGGACGACCCCAAGGACAAGGACCGGCTGATCCTGAACCAGCCGGACGCCGGGCAGGTGTTCTCGATGATCGCGGGCGACCGCTCGCTGACCGGGCCGGCCACCCCGCCGGCGACCCCCTCGGCGGCTCCCTCGGCGGCTCCGGAGGCGTCGGCGGCACCGAGCGCCACCACCCCGGCGGTGGACGTCAAGGACGTCCAGGTGACGGTGCGCAACGGCAGCGGGACCCGCGGACAGTCCGGGCCGACGGTGGAGAAGCTCAAGGGCAGGGGCTTCGCCAAGGCAGCGGTCGGATCCGACGCACCGCCCGCCGGGACGACCACGGTGTCCCACCCGGCCGGCCGGCAGGCCGAGGCGGCCGCGCTGGCCGCCGCCCTCGGGCTGCCCGCCGACGCCGTGAAGCCCGACCCGAAGGCGGGCCCGAAGGACCCGCTGCTGCTGGTGCTCGGCAAGGACGCCCTCGCGGCCCCGGCGCAGCAGGCCACCGAGGCTCCGAAGGACCTCCAGCGGGTGCAGGCGGACGACGTCGACGTGTGCGCCAAGTAGCTACGTCCGGTTGAGGGTTCCGTCCGTCTCGCGGTAGTGCTCGCCGGTCCGGGGGCAGCTCCACAGGCCCGGGCCCGCCGGGTCGAGCGGCTCGCCGGCCCGGCCGACCCAACCGATCCGGCGGGCCGGCACTCCGGCGACCAGGGCGAAGTCCGGGACGTCCCGGTGCACCACGGCGCCGGCCGCGACCAGCGCCCAACGGCCGACCGTGACCCCGGCGACCAGCACCGCGCGGCCGCCGATCGAGCAGCCCCGACGGAGCGTCACCGGTTCGGCGTGCCAGTCGAGTCGGCCCTTGAGCCGGCCGTCGGGGGTGACCGCGCGCGGGTGGCGGTCATTGGTCAGCACGGCGGCCGGGCCGATGAACACCCCGTCCTCGACCACCGCCGGCTCGTACACCAGCGCGTGGTTCTGGACCTTGACCCGGTCCCCGATCCGCACGCCCGGCCCGATGTACGCGCCGCGGCCGATCACGCAGTCCGCGCCGACCACCGCGTCCTCGCGGACCTGGGCGAGGTGCCAGACCCTCGTCCCGGCGCCGATCGCGGCCCGTTCGTCGACGTCCGCGCCCGGCTCGATCCGGGCCGCGCCGGCACCGTCCTCAACTGTCCCCATGCGGACCGACGGTAGCCGGTCCGGGCGTCAACCGGTCCGGGAGAGCACGTCCTTCGAGGACGGGCCGACGCTCCCTATCACCCGGCGGGCCAGCGAGCGGGGCGAGGTGATGAAGCCGAATCCCCAGCTGAGGTGCATGGTCGCGAGCGCCACCGGGAGCAGCGCCCGGGCCCGGAAGGACAGGCCGCGGCCCTCGACCGCCGCGCCGCCGAGGATGCCCAGCAGGTAGACGCCGGGCACCGCGAGGAAGGCCGGGTGGACGGCGGCGCCCAGCACCAGGCCGAGGACCACCGCGAGCAGCGCGCTCGGCGGGGCCAGATAGCGCAGGTTGACCGAGCCGCGGTGGTAGCGGGTGACCACCCGGCGCCAGCGGCCGTAGTCCTTGTACTGCTTGGCCAGCGCCCGGACGGACGGCCGCGGCCGGTACGTCACCTTCAGCTGCGGGGTGAACCAGACCAGCCCGCCGCCCTGGCGGATCCGGTAGTTGAGCTCCCAGTCCTGGGCGCGGATGAACTCCTCGTTGTAGCCGCCGAGCCGCTCCAGCACCTCGCGCCGGAACACCCCGAGGTACACGGTGTCCGCCGGACCGGCCAGGCCGCCGGTGTGGAAGGCCGCGTTGCCGACGCCGATCTTGGAGGTCATCGCGGCCGCGACCGCGTTCTCCCACTCGGTCTCGCCCTCGGCGTGCATGATGCCGCCGACGTTGGCGGCGTCCATCTCGCCGAGCAGCCGGACCGCGGTGGCGATGTAGCCGGGCGTGAGCAGCCCGTGGCCGTCCACCCGTACGACTATCGGGTACCGCGAGGCCCGGATCGCGGCGTTCAGTCCCGCGGGGGTGCGGCCGGTGGGGTTCGCCACCGTGCGCACCCGCGGATCCTCGGCGACCAGCTCGGCCGCGATCTCGGCGGTGCGGTCGGTGGAGGGGCCGAGGGCGAGCACCACTTCCATCGGTCCGGGGTAGTCCTGGTCCAGGATGCGCCGGACCGCCGTGCGCAGGTGTCGTTCCTCGTTGAGCACCGGCATGATCACGGAAACAGCCGGCAGCTCCTCAGCAGCCTTGGTGTTCATCGGGGCCAACCGTACCGGTGTCGACGCATATCCGTCTTGTCCCGGTCCGGCGGCTCCCGGCTCCCCGGAGGGCGGCACCGGCGCCGTGATCACGCTCACCGTACCGCCCCGTTCCCCCGGGCCCGAATCGGCGGGGGAACGGTGCAGGTTCGGCATGGATTCACGGCGGATTCAGAGCACGTGGTGAACGACGGTGAACAGCACGAAGCCGGCCAGCGACAGGGTGTTCACCAGGTGCTGGGGGCTGCCCAGCCGGTCCGGCAGCGCCCGGTCCGGGCGCAGGTCGGGGCGGTGGGCGGCGGTGGCGACCGCGCGGGCCAGCTCCGCCGGGTCGTACCGCTCGTCGAGGTGGCGGGCCAGCCGGAACAGCGCCCGACCGCCGATGGCCAGGTCGTCCCCGCCGCGCAGCCGGATGGTCAGCCGGTGGCGGTGCACGGCGGCCGCGCTGATCTGCTGCCACCGGTAGCTGCGGGTGCGCAGCGCGGTGGCCACCCGCAGGCCGTCCCGGTCGGCGACCAGCTGCCAGGACAGCACGTGGGCGCCGGCGAGGATCGCCGACGAGCCGAGCCAGAGCGGGCGCACCAGCCCCTCCCACCAGTCGTCCCCGCTCAGGTACACCACGGCGGCGGCGAGCAGCAGCGCCATCGCCGGGGCGGGCAGCACCCGCAGGGCCGACGGGATCTCCCAGCGGCGGGCGGCCAGCCGCCGGGCCTCCGGTCCGGGGGCCGGGGCGGCGGCCACCGTCTCGGCGGTGAGCGCGGCGACGGCGAGCTCGTCCTGGCGGAGGCGGGTGGCCTTGCGGTGCGGCCGCGGGGCCTTGGCGGCGGGCACGGCCACGGCGGCCCCCCACTGCGGGTCGCCGTCCAGCAGGGCGGGGCGCACCAGGAGCTGCCGGTCGGGCCCGTCCGGGCCCCGGTAGAGCACCGCGGGGACGGGTTCGCCGGGCCCGGCCGGCCGCTCGGCGGCCCGGGCGGGGGTGGCGCGGTAGTAGAGCTCCCCGTGCTCCTCCTCCCTCCCGTCGTACAGCTGGGCCGGGCCGGGGCAGTCCTCCTCGTCCTCGTCCTCCGTCTCGTCGGGCACCCAGCCCGGACCCTCGTCGTCCGGGCCGTGCGGGGACCACCGGTAGCGGTCGCGCTCGACCACCCGCCAGAGCGCGGGCCCGTCCGGCGGGCCGTCCAGCGGCAGCACCAGCAGGTCGCCGCGGACGTCGGCGCGGACCCGGACGGCCAGTGCGGGCGCCGAGCCCTCGAAGGCGGGCCGGGTGCGGCGGGCCTCGGCGGCGGCGGCCGAGGCGAGCAGCAGGACGCCGAACAGGGCGAGCAGGCCGCCGAGGGTCAGCTGGTCGGAGAGGTCGTACCCGTCGCCGACGGCGCGCACGGAGTCGCCGTCGACCTGCAGCGGGACGGGCTCGCCGGGCTGCGGCTGCCGGGCCCACCGGACGTCCAGGGCGGCGGTGCGCTCCGGGCCGCCGCCGGGCGGCTGGAAGCGGACGGTCAGCACCCCGTCCTGGTCGGTGGCGCCCGCCGTGGCGGTGACCCGGGCGGCCTGCTCGAAGGCGGCGTCCTGCCGGGCCTGGGCCCAGAGGCCGTACAGCGGGAGCACCAGGGCGACCAGCAGCAGCCCGCCGCCGAGGACGCGGCGCCCCACCGGCGGGTTGCTCCGGACGGGCGAGGGCGCGCCGGCGGCCGTCCACGGGAAGGGGACGGGCGGGGCCATCAGCTCGTCCAGCTGCCGGCGGGCGTTGCGGCGGCCGGTCTCGGCCCGGAGCAGGACGGCGGTGAGCAGCAGGTGCAGCAGGACGGCCGACCAGCGGGCGGTCGGGGTGACCAGGCCGTCCGGGACGTACCAGAGCAGGGCCAGGGCGACCGGCGGGACCAGCAGCCGGGGGCGGATCCGCGCCGCCAGCAGGACGGCCTCGGCCAGTACGGTCCAGATCGCCAGGGTCTCGCCCCAGGGATCCCGGCAGATGCCCTGGTCGTTGCACCGGCCGGCGTTCTCCGGCTCCACGGCGGCGGCCAGGATCAGGAAGGCGAGCGGGGCGAGGGCGAGCCAGCGGCTGTCCAGCCGCCAAGCCGTGCGGGCGGCGCGCCAGTTGGCGGCCGCCGCGGCGGTGAGGGGCGCGGCGCTGGGCAACGGCGGAGCGTCCGAGGGGAACATCGCACGATCATCTCAGCGGCTTCGCGCACGGCGGGGGCCGGGTGCTCGTGCGCACCCGGCCCCCGCCTCCCCCGTTCCCCCCCGGTTCCCCCGTTCCCCCCGTGGGTCGACCCGACGTCCCCCGTCGCCGGGTCAGTCCGTCGCGATGGCCGCGAGGACGTTCATCCGTCCGGCCCGGAAGGCCGGGACGAGGGCGGCGACCAGACCGATCACCACCGAGGAGACCAGCGTCACCACGATCGTGGTGGTCGGGACGGAGAGCATCCCGAGGCCCTGGTCCCGCAGCACCCGCTGGGCGGTGACGCCCCAGGCCAGGCCCAGCCCGGTGCCGAGCACCGCGCCGAACAGGGCGATCACCACGGACTCCAGCCGGATCATCCGGCGCAGCTGGCGGCGGGAGATCCCGATCGCCCGCAGCAGGCCGATCTCGCGGGTGCGCTCCACCACCGACAGGGCCAGGGTGTTGACCACGCCGAGCACCGCGACGGTGATCGACAGGCCGACCAGGCCGTAGATCAGGTAGAGCAGGGTGTTGATCTGGGACTGCATCAGCTCCTTGTAGCCCGCCTGGTCCTTGACCATCAGCTGCGGGTACTGCTGGAGCGCACTCTCCAGGGCGGTGAGCGTCTTGGCGACGTCGGTGCCGGAGGAGGCCTTGGCGAAGAAGGTCCAGACCGGCGGCTGCTCGGCGGCCGGAACGACCTTGGTCATGGTGTCCAGGCCGACGAAGGAGCCGTCGCCCAGCAGCCCGCCCTTCTGGAAGACCACCCCCACCGGCAGGGTCTGGGTGCGGCCCTTGCCGTAGTCGACGGTCACCTGGTCGCCGACCTTGAGACCGTGGTCCTTGGCGAAGTTCTCGCCGATCCCGAGCGAGCCGCCGGTGACCGAGTCCACCGCGCCGGAGGTGACCGTGGGGTGGAAGTCGGTGCCGAAGAAGTCGGCCGGCACCGCCGTCAGGTCCGTCTTGGCGCTCTGCCCGCCGGGCAGCTGGACCTTGGCCCGCAGGAAGTTCTCCTGGATGGTGACGTGGTCGATGCCCGGGGTGCGGCGCACCGCGTCCATCATCTCGGCGGTGACCGGGGTCCGGCCGCCCGAGATGATGTAGTCCACGCCCACCGACTTGTCGATCTGCGCGCTGGCCGAGCTGACCGCCGAGGAGCTGAACACCGAGGAGCCGATCACCAGCGCCAGCCCGATCATCAGGGCGGCGGCGGTGGCGCCGGTCCGGCGCGGGTTGCGCATCGCGTTGCGCTGGGCGAGCTTGCCGGAGGGCCCGAACAGGGCCGGGAGCAGGGCGCCGAGCACCTTGATGACGACGGTGGCCAGCAGCGGGCCGAGCACCACGAAGCCGATCAGGGTGAGCAGCAGGCCCAGGCCCAGGAGCTGCCCGCCGGTGCCCGCCTGGTCCGCCGTGCCGGCGAGCACCAGCAGGCCGGCGCCGGCGCCGGTGAGCAGCACGCCGAGGATCGTCCGGACGAGGTTGGAGCGGGCCTCGGCCGGGGTGCCGTGGTCGCGCAGGGCGGCCATCGGGGCGATCCGGCTGGCCCGGCGGGCCGGGATCCAGGCCGCGACGACGGTGATCAGGATGCCGACCGCGTACCCGGCGGCGAAGACGTCGGGCCCGATCACCAGGTCGCTCGCGTTGAGGTCCATGCCGATCGCGTTCATCAGCTTGATCAGGCCGACGGCGACGCCCAGGCCGACCGCCACGCCGAGGGTCGAGCCGAGCACGCCCAGGATCAGCGCCTCGACCAGCACCGAGCCGTTGACCTGCGCCCGGCTGCCGCCGATGGCCCGCAGCAGGCCGATCTCGCGGGTGCGCTGGGCGACCAGCATCGAGAAGGTGTTGATGATCAGGAAGCCGCCGACGATCAGCGAGATCCCGGCGAACCCGAGCATCGCGTACTTCATGAAGTCGAGGCCGCTGCCGATCGACTTGGTGTTCTCGTCCTTCTGCTCGGCCGCGGTCTTGACCTGGTAGCCGCCGCCGACCTTGGCGAGGGCGTCGGCCTTGAGCTGGTCGTTGCCGCGGCTGCCGTCGCCGAAGGCCTCGACGGAGGTGTAGGCCTGCGTGCCGAGCAGCACCTGCTGGGCGGTCGCGGTGTCCAGGAAGGCCAGCGCCGCACCGGGGTTGGTGGTGGTGAAGGTGGCGATGCCGACGATCGTGTACGGGTGCCGGCCGCCCGCGTTGTCGACCCGGATCCGGTCGCCGACGCCGAGCTTGGCCTTCTTGGCGGTGTCCGCGTCCAGCACCAGTTCGCCGGAGTTCTGCGGGACGTGCCCGGAGGTGATCCGCACCGCGTTGCGCGGGGTGTCGGTCCAGTTGCCGACCAGGGTCGGCGCGCCGCTGGTCGGGCCGACCAGCTTGTTGGTGGCCGGGTCGACCAGGATCGCGTTGCCGACCATGACCTGGCCGACGGCGGTCTTCACGCCGGGCAGCGCGGCGACCTGCTGGGCGAGCGCGGCCGGCACGGTGGCGGGCTTGTCGCCGGCCTGCGGCTCCTCGTCCTCGGCCGGCTTGGGCGGCTGGACCGAGACGTCGGAGGCGGTCGCGGCGAACAGTTTGGAGAAGGTGCTGGTGGCGGTGTTGGAGAACACCAGGGTGCCGGAGACGAAGGCGACCGACAGCACGACGGCGATGAGCGAGAGCGCCATCCGGCCCTTGTGGGCGAAGAAGCTCCGCAGTGAGGTCTTGAGCAGCATGGTTTCGTCGTCCCGCCGCTCAGCTGGTGCGCTTGCCGTCGAAACGGCGCATGCGTTCGAGGACGGAGTCGGCGGTCGGCGCGTGCATCTCGTCGACGATCACGCCGTCGGCCAGGAAGAGCACGCGGTCCGCGTAGCCGGCGGCGACCGGGTCGTGGGTGACCATGACCATGGTCTGGCCCAGCTCGTCCACCGAGCGGCGCAGGAAGGTCAGCACCTCGGCGCCGGCCCGGGAGTCCAGGTTCCCGGTGGGCTCGTCGCCGAAGATGATCTCGGGGCGGGCGGCCAGCGCCCGGGCCACCGCGACGCGCTGCTGCTGGCCGCCGGAGAGCTGGGTCGGGCGGTGCTTGAGCCGGCCGGCCAGGCCGACGGTCTCCACCACCTGGTCCAGCCAGGCCTGGTCGGGCCTGCGTCCGGCGATGTCCATCGGCAGCGTGATGTTCTCCAGCGCGTTCAGGGTCGGGAGCAGGTTGAACGCCTGGAAGATGAAGCCGATCTTGTCCCGGCGCAGCCTGGTCAGCTGCTTGTCCTTGAGGCCGGTGATCTCGGTGTCGCCGATCCGGATCTGTCCGCTGGTGACCGTGTCCAGCCCGGCCAGGCAGTGCATCAGGGTGGACTTGCCGGAGCCGGAGGGGCCCATGATCGCGGTGAAGCGGCCGCGCTGGATGTCCACGTCGACCGCGTCGAGCGCGGTGACCCTGGTCTCGCCGGAACCGTAGGCCTTGGTCACCTGGCGGGCCGAGGCGGCGACGGCGGACGGTCCGCCGGGAAGCTGGGGGTCGTACACGGCTGCTGCCGTCGTCACTGGAGTCTCCTAAGAAGTGGCTCACCCGTCGACCCCCACCCTCCCGGCACGGCCGGGTCACGGACCCGACCGTGCCGGGCCGCGCTCTGTGGGGCGGGGATGTAGGAACCACGTTAGGAGCCGGTGCCGCCGGGCTCGTCCTCCGTCGGAATGAAGCGCTGCAACCAAGGTTCTACGGGTGCGGCACCCCCTCCCCCCTAGGGGGCGCCGCGGGTCTTCTCGGGGACGCCCCGTACGGGGGCGGGCGGCCGGCGGCTCAGCCGGTCAGCACCGGTGCGGCCAGCCGTTCGAGGGCGTCGGCGAACCCCTCCACCACGGGGACGAGCTGGGCGTCGGTCTCGCACTCGACGAGGGTCCGGCCGTCCTCCCCGACGGTGATGTGGCGGTCGAGCACGAACCAGCCCTGGGTGATGTGGCCGGCGCCCATCGAGCTGAGCACCGGGCGCAGCGCGTAGTCCACGGCGAGGACGTGCGCGGGCGAGCCGCCGGTGGCCAGCGGCAGGACGGCCTTGCCGGCCAGCGCGTACTGCGGGAGCACGTCGAGCAGGGCCTTGAGCAGGCCGGAGTAGGCGGCCTTGTAGACCGGGGTGCCGATGACGATGCCGTCGGCGCGGGCGAACAGCTCGGTGGCGGCGACGATCCCGGGGTGGTCGAAGTCGCCGGACAGCAGGGCCTGCGCGGGCAGGCTGCGGGCCTCGAAGGGGATGACCTGGTGGCCGCGGTCGACCAGGCGCGCGTCGATGTGGCGCAGCAGCCGGGTGGTGCGGGAGGTGGCGGACGGGGAGCCGGAAACGGACAGGACGGTGGCCATGGGTTCACCTCTGGCTGGAAGCGGGGGCGACGCTCCGCAGCGGCCCTGCTCGGCTGCTGCGACGGGGGTCGACGGAGTGTCGACGGGAATCGACGGTCTCGGCGGGCGCGCTTCAGCGGCGACAGAGCGAACCGGACACACGCTGCAGGTCGACGTGGCGCCGACGCGTGAGTGCCCAACTCTGATCCATGCCCGAAATGCAAACACGGTGCGTTCGGACCGGTCAAGAATCGTTTCAGCAACTGGTACGGAGGTGACCGGCGCGTTTCACGCCGGAACGATCCGGTACGTGCATCAAAACTGCTACAAGAGGCCCGGCAGGCCCCCCGGGGGGAGTCAGCCCGACCGGGGTCGGGCATCCTCGACGGCATGAACACGTGGCAGGAGGGCCGCCCGGGCGGCGGCGGGAACCCGTACGGAGGCAACGGCGGCGGTGCGGCGTCCGAGCCGCCGCTGCCGTCCTCCCTCAACCCGCGCGGGGCCGGCGCACCGGGCCCCCGGCAGCCGGAGCCGTCCCGCCTCGGCGGCGTCCCGCCGCAGGCTTCCCCCGGCGGTCCCGGGCGACCGGGCCCCGGTGGTCCCGGCGGGACGGGCGGACCGGGCCGGCCCGGCGGCCCGGGCGGACCCGGCGGTGCCCGGCCGACCGGGGCGCAGGCCCGGCGCTGGCCGCGGCGGCGGATCGTGAAGTGGACGGTCTTCGGCCTGCTGATCGCCGTCATGGTGACCGCCGTCTCCACCTGGTTCTGGGCGGACTCCAAGCTCAACCACGAGAACGTGCTGGCCGACTACCCGGGCCGCCCGGCCGCCGGCAAGGGCACCAACTGGCTGATCGTCGGCTCCGACAGCCGCGAGGGCCTCAGCGAGTCCCAGATGGACACCATGCACACCGGCCACGACGTCGAGGGCAAGCGCAGCGACTCGATGATGATCCTGCACATCGGGGACAACGGGAACACCCTGATGAGCATCCCGCGCGACTCCTGGGTGCCGATCCCCGAGTTCAAGACCGGCGCCGGAAAGACCGTCAAGGCCACCACCTCGAAGATCAACTCGGCCTTCGCCAACGGCAACGGCCGGCTCCTGGTGCAGACCGTCGAGCTGAACACCGGCATCCGCATCGACCACTACGCCGAGATCGGCTTCGCCGGGTTCGCCGGCATCGTCGACTCCGTCGGCGGCGTCCAGATGCACATCGACCAGGACATCAAGGACCGGGACTCCGGCCTCGACCTCAAGGCCGGCGACCAGACCCTCAACGGCGTCCAGGCCCTGGCCTTCGTCCGCCAGCGCCACCAGATGGCCGACCAGGACCTCGGCCGGATGCGCAACCAGCAGAAGTTCCTCGGCGCCCTCGCCCACCAGGCCGCCTCCCCGGGCACCGTGCTCAACCCGTTCACCTTCTACCCGCTGGTCGACTCGGCGCTCGGCACCCTGATCGTCGACGACGACTGCGGGCTGACCGACCTGGGCTCGCTCTTCCTCGCCATGAAGGACGTCAACGGCGGCGGCGGCAAGACCATGACCGTCCCGATCGGCAACGCCGACTACCACACCAAGACCGGCGAGTCG
Source organism: Kitasatospora sp. NPDC096128 (assembly GCF_040303105.1). NCBI lineage: Bacteria > Bacillati > Actinomycetota > Actinomycetes > Kitasatosporales > Streptomycetaceae > Kitasatospora > Kitasatospora sp. NPDC096128. Next base: position 37,553 of record NZ_JBEOSP010000057.1, read on the forward strand.
GCGGTGCAGTGGGACGCCACCAAGTCCAAGCAGGTCTTCGAGGCCTTCAAGAACGACTCCGCGGTGCCGGAGTTCAAGTAAGCCGTCGAGGCCGGTCCGTCGGACCGGCCCCTACGCCCGTCAGGCGGAGGCGGACCCCGGCAGCCGGTCGAGCGCGATGCCGAAGTGCTCGCGGTACGCGGACAGCGCGGCGGCGTCGGTGAGTTGCTCCTCGGTGCGGGTGCCGTCGGGGGCGGTGCGGACCAGGCGGGTGCCGCCGCTGAGGGTGGTGCGGCCGCCGTCCGCGGTGAGCACCGAGCAGGTGGCGCCCCGGGCGAAGTGGGACTCCGGCGAGGTGGCGTGCCACCAGCAGGTCGGCACGAAGTCGGCCAGCGGGTGCGGGCGTCGGCCGATCCGGTACTGCGGCACCCCGTCCAGCAGGACGTCCAGGTCGCCGTGCCCGCCGTGCGGCCGGAGCAGCACCGTGCCGTGCGGGTCGGACTGCTCGTCGCGCCCGTCCAGGCGCACCGGGAGCCGGGTGAACCGGCCGAACCCCACGTCGACCAGCCAGGGTTCGTCCAGGTCGACCCGCAGCGCCAGGTGGTCGAAGGGCGGGCCCGGCCGCTCCCCGCCGAGGCCCCGGGCGGCCAGCAGGCTCACCCGGTACCCCAGCGAGCTCAGCAACTCGGCGAAGGCGCCGTTGAGTTCGTAGCAGAAGCCGCCGCGCCGCCGGTCCACGACCTTCGCCACCAGCGCCGCCGGGTCCAGCACGATCGGCTCGCCGAGGTGGACACTCAGGTTCTCGAACGGGACGGCCCGCAGATGGGCCTCCTGTAGCCGGGCCAGGCCCGCAGCCGACGGCGCCCCGGGATCCGGCACCCCGATCCGCTCCAGGTAGGCCGCCCGCACGGCCGGGGTCAGCCCCTCGTACGCCTTTTCATCGTCCGCCTTTTCATCATCCACCCGCCCATGCTCCACCCGGCGGGCAGGCGTCCGGCATCGGTCCTTCGGCCTAGGACTCCGGCCCTGGGGCACACCCCGGGAGACACCACCGCCCCGGAGCGGGAGATCGGCGGATCCGACTCCCCGCTCCGGGGCGGTGGCGTGCGTCAGGGGCCCAGGAGGGCAGCGGTCAGACGGTCTCGACCACGCCGGACTTGGCGATCTTGATGGCGGCCGAGGTGCGGCCGCTCTGCGAGCCGAGGCCCTCGATCTTCTTCACGATGTCCATGCCCTCGACGACCTCGCCGAAGACGACGTGCTTGCCGTCCAGCCAGTCGGTGACGATGGTGGTGATGAAGAACTGCGAGCCGTTGGTGTTCTTGCCGGCGTTGGCCATCGACAGCAGGCCCGGGCGGGTGTGCTTGATCTGGAAGTTCTCGTCCGCGAACTTCTCGCCGTAGATGCTCTTGCCACCGGTGCCGTTGTGGTTGGTGAAGTCACCGCCCTGCAGCATGAAGGCGGGGATCACGCGGTGGAAGCCGGAGCCCTCGTAGCCGAAGCCGTTCTGGCCGGTGGCCAGCTCACGGAAGTTGCGCGCGGTCTTCGGCACGACGTCGTCGTACAGCTTGAAGACGATGCGGCCGGCCGGCTCGTCGTTGATGGTGATGTCGAAGAAAACGTTGGAACCCATGCAGGGATCATGGCACGAGCGGCCGGACGTCGCGCGCCACCCCCGTAGGGCGCGAGGTCACGGCGGCGTGTTAGGCGTGTTGCCCGGCGAGCGTCGGGCAGTCGGTGTATCCCTCGGGACCGTCGGCGTACACCGGCCCGTCGCGGACGGGATTGAGCGCGGCCCCGGCGCGCAGGCGCTCGACCAGGTCGGGATTGGCGAGGAAGCCGCGCCCGAAGGAGATCAGGTCGGCGCCGGCGCGCTGCCGGTAGTAGGTGGCCACGAGCGGGCCGAGTCGGGTGGACTGGAAGAGGCTGCCGGGTTCCGCGTTCGTCGTCATGCCGGAACGGTAGAAGCTAACATCAGTGTCAGGTTCAAGCCTTCGGTCGGAACGGCGGGGTGACGGCATGCGGATCGGTGAACTGGCCCGGCGCACGGGCGTGAGCGAGCGCTCGCTGCGGTACTACGAGCAGCAGGGCCTGCTGCTCGCCCGGCGCACCCAGGGCGGCCACCGGGAGTACCCGGAGATGGCGGTGGACCGGGTGGTGCACATCCAGGAGCTGTTCGCCGCCGGGCTGAACAGCCGCACGATCTACAAGATCCTCCCCTGCATGCGGGACTCCGACGGCGGCCCGAGCGAGACCGCCACCCCGCTGCTGGTCGAGGAGCTCACCTCGGAGCGGGAGCGGATCGACCGGATGATCTCCGATCTGCTGCGCTCGCGCGAGGTGCTGGACGAGGTGATCGCCGGCGCCACCGGGCAGCCGGCCACCGGGCAGCCGGCCACCGAGCGGTCGGCCACCGAGCGACCGGCCGCCGCGTAGCGGCTCGGCCCCCGGCAGGGCCACTCCGCCTGGGTGGCCGTACTCAGGCCTTGAGCTTGCGCCAGACCGTCTCCAGGGCGGCGATGTCCGCCGCGTCCAGCCGGTCGGTGAACACCGGGGCCAGGGCGGCCCGCCGGGTGGCGTCCGCCTCCGCGAACAGGGCGCGGCCCTGCTCGGTCAGCTCGATCCGCACCGAGCGCGCGTCCGAGGCCGAGGGCGTACGGGCCACCAGCCCGCGCCCGGCCAGGGCGTCCACCACCCGGGAGACCTGGCTGCGGCTGAGCATGGTCTTGGCGCCGAGGTCGGAGGCGGCCACCGGCTCCTGCTGGCCGGCCAGCCAGAGCATCACCTCGAACCAGGACAGCGGCAGCCCGTGCACCCGGGCGAGCTCCCGGTCCACCCGGGCGGCCAGGGTGGTGCCGGCCCAGACCAGGCCGTAGAAGGCGTGGTCCTGCTCCGACAGGGGGCCCAGGGAGAGATCGGCGCGGTCCATGCCGTTCATCGTACCGAGGGTGCGTGCGTGTGCACACAGTGCCGGGCACGGCACTGCGGACCGCGCGGCCCGCAGGCCGCACCCGGGAGCGGCGGGCCAGTAGCATCGGCCTCCAACCAGCCTGAGGGGGACGGAACATGAACCGGATCGGGGTCTACCTGGCACATCCGCGGCCGGGCAGCTTCAACCACGCCCTGTACGAGGCCGTGGTGGACGAGCTGCGCGGGCGCGGCTGCGAGGTCCGGGCGCACGACCTGTACGCCGACGGCTTCGGCCCGCTGCTCACCGCCGAGGAGACCGGCACGGTCGCCGACGCCGGGACCACCACCGACCCCCAACTCGCCGCACACCGCGCCGAGGTGGCCACCCTGGACGCCCTGGTGCTGATCCACCCCAACTGGTGGGGCATGCCGCCCGCCGTCCTGACCGGCTGGGTGCAGCGGGTGCTGGTCCCCGGCGTCGCGTACAAGCTCGGCACCGCCGACGGCGAGCCGGCCGGGCTGCTGCGCGCCGGGCGGGCCCTGGTGCTGAACACCTCGGACACCCCCGGGATCCGGGAGCGCGAGGAGTTCGGCGACCCGCTGGAGCGGATCTGGGCGGCCTGCGTGCTGCCGTACGTCGGCGTCACCGACGTCCGGCGGACGGTCTTCCGCACCGTCACCGACTCCAACGCCACCGAACGCACCGGCTGGCTGCGGCAGGCCCGGGAGCAGGCGGCCGCGCTGCTCGACTGAGCCGCCGGACGAACGGACGAGCGGACGAACGGACGAACAGACGCCCCCTAAGGCGCGTCCGAGAGCTCGACCTCCGCCACCTCCTGGCCGCCGCTCAGCTCGCCGGTCGGGCGGAAGCCCAGCCGGGCGTAGAACCCGGCCGGGCCGTCCGGGCCAGGGTGGTAGGTGACCGTCGCCCGGGCGCCGCCGCGGCGGCGGATCTCCGCGCAGACCTGCTCGACCGCGAACCGGCCGTAGCCGCCGCCCTGCTGCCCGGCGTCGACCAGCAGACGCCACAGGCCGGAGCGGGGGCGGTCGCCGGGCCGCTCGGGGTCGAAGCGGATGTCGAAGAAGGCCATCACGAAGCCGACCGGCCGCCCGCCGTCCAGGATCAGCCGTGGCCAGGCCGTGTCCCCGTGGACGTACGCCTCGGCCAGCGACTTCGCCACCGGTGCGACCAGGCCCTCCTGGTCGGGGCGGACCCGCAGGGCGAGAGCGGCGTCGATGTTGTCGGGGGTGAGCCGGGCGAGGGTGATCTTGTCGGACACGGCGGGCAGCCTAGAGAGCCGGACTGCCCGCCGTCGCGCGCTTTTCCCCCGTGCGCGGCCGGGGCGGGATCAGGCCCCGGCCGGGAAGTCGGTGCCGCGGCCGACCGCCGCCCAGGCCTCGGCCTCCCGGCGGGCGCCGTCCAGGTTGCCGAGCACCGCGTCCACGGCGTCGGTGCCGAGCGCCAGCCGCAGCGGGGTCCGCTCGGCGGCCAGCGCGGCCAGGATCGCCTCGGCGGCCTTCACCGGGTCGCCCGGCTGCTTGCCGTCGGAGTCCGGCAGACCGGTGCGGACCGGGCCGACGAGCGGCTCGTAGGCCTCGATCGGGGCGGACTGGGCGAGCGCGCCGCCACCCGCGAAGCCGGTCCGGAACGACCCGGGCTCGACGATCAGCACCTTGATCCCGAAGCCGGCCACCTCCTGGGCCAGTGCCTCGGACAGCCCCTCCAGGGCGAACTTGGTGGCCGAGTAGGCGCCGACGCCGGGGAAGGAGAAGCGGCCGCCCATGCTGCTCATCTGCACCACGGCGCCGCTGCCCTGGGCGCGCATGTGCGGCAGCACGGCCCGGGTGAGCGCGGCCGGGCCGAAGAAGTGCAGCTCCATGAGCTCGCGCAGCTCGCCGTCGGTGGTCTCCTCGACGGCACCGATCACGCCGCGCCCGGCATTGTTGACCAGGACGTCGATCCGGCCGTGCTGCCGCACGGTCTCGGCGACCACGGCGGGGATCCCCTCCTGGTCGGTGACGTCCAGCCGCACCGGCACCAGCCGACCGGGGTGGGCGGCCGCCAGGTCCGCCAGCGTCTCGGGGCGGCGGGCGGCCGCGACGACGGTGTCGCCGGCCGCCAGCGCGGCCTCGGCGATGGCCTGGCCGAAGCCGGAGTTGGCGCCGGTGATCAGCCAGACCTTGCCGTCGGCGCGCTGCTCGGGGGTGCTGCTCATGATCCGTGGTCTCCCGCAATGATCGTGCTCGGCAAACGAGTTGACGATCATTTATGACATTCGACAGCCCGTTCGTCCAGGAGAGTTGGACACCGGACGAACAGCTGGCCGAAGGGGCGGAGGGGTGGCCGGACGGGTGCCCGGACGGGTGGCCGGACGGCGAACGGCCCCCGACCGCGCGGAGGCGGTCAGGGGCCGTTGCGAAGGGCCGGTCGACTACGGCAGGTTGCGGGCCATCACGATCCGCTGGACCTGGTTGGTGCCCTCGTAGATCTGGGTGATCTTCGCGTCCCGCATCATCCGCTCCACCGG
>NZ_JBEOSP010000058.1:0-41059 GCF_040303105.1 Kitasatospora sp. NPDC096128
CGGGCCGGGGGGGGGGGGGGGGCCGGGGCCCCCGCGGGGGGGGGGGGGGGGGGGGCGCGGCCCCCCCCCCCCCCACCCGGCCGGACGTCAGACGATCGAGACCGCGGAGACGTAGGCGTTGTTGAGGGGCACGCTGCCGCCCGCGTAGAGGTTGTAGTTCCTACCGTTCGCCGTGATGACGCCGTTGTTCCACAGCGAGGTCACCGAGTACACACCGCCGACCCCGGGGTAGATCGTGCCGACGCTCCCCGCGTAGCACAGCTGCCAGTAGCCGCTGCTGTCGTGTATCCAGAGCTCGATGCCGTACGCCTCCGCGCCGCCGCCCGGGCACTGCACGCTTCCGATCGCGCTGGCCGGCGAGGCCGCCAGGACGCTGCCGCCGATGAGGCCCGCGGCCGCCAGCGCCACGGCACCGATTCGTGTGATCTTGCGACGAGCCATCTGCTTCTCTCCTCGTGTCGGACCGTTTCGACAACCGGCTGACCGGCCGGCTCGACACCATCCTTGTGTCAGCGGAAGCCCGCCACCACGACGTTGGCCGGACGTTGGGCCGACACTCGCGTCGTGGGGCCCTCATGCCCTGGGCATCCACCCGCCGACGGGCCAGATCCGGGCGAGCGCCGAACTCGCAGTCCTCGAGCCTGCCGCAGCGGTGGCCTCACGCCGACCCGCGGCCGTTCCCGCCTGGGCGCGGCGACGGGGGTGCCGGCTACCACCACGTCCTGCGCTCCTCACCTCCGGCGGACGAGCTCAGGCCCGATCCGGTGAGCCGTCCGGAGCCGGCGGTGCAGGACGCGGCCGTACCCCGGCCGGCCACCCTCCACGAGCTGCGCACCGCGCTGTCCCGCTACGGCCTGCCCGGTGACCGCGACCTGTTCGAGCGGTACCTGGCCGCCGTCGCCGAGGTCATCACCACCCACCACCACCTGGTCCTGCGCACCAGCCCCGAGGCCACGGCCTCCCTCGCCGCACCCATCGGCGGCCAGCAGTGGACCCCGGCCACCGATGTGTTCGCCCGGCTCCGCGCCGCCGGCGGCGACCGGTGACCGACCAGCCCGAACAGCCGGCGCCGCTGCACGTCTTCCTCTCAGACGCCGCCGAAGCCACCCTCGCGACGCTGCGCCATTCGCTCGCATCTCCCGGAACAGGTATGCGTAGGCACTGTCCAGGGTCAGCTGCCGGGGACCGCGCGGATCGCCCTGGTCGAGCAGCCGGATCAGCTCGCCCGTCAGCTCGGTGTACTCGGCGTCCACCGGCGCCAGCGCCAGGCTGTCCGCGGCCCCCATGAAATACATCCCGTGGACCGAGGGCAGGGAGAACTGCTGACGCGGCGACCGGTCCCCGAGACTGGCCCGCCCCGAGTGGCAGCAGTCCAGCACGACCGCCACCGTGGTGGCCCGGCTGGTGTCCACCGCCCGCCGCACCGCCGACAGGGACAGCGCCTGATAGCCCTCCTGGCCCGAAGTCAGTCGGTCTGTACCACGCGCCGACAGGTACAAATCCCCGTCGGGCCCGATCTGCCCGTGCCCGACGTAGTAGATCAGCAGACAGCCGCGCGCCGCCTCCGCTTCCTGTGCAACAGCCCTGGCCAGCCCCTCCGCAGTGGGCTCGTCGAGAACCATCCGGATATTCGCGGGTGCCGCACCGCACCGGGACACCAGCCGCTCCGCCAGCGCCCGCACCGTCCTTGCGACGCTCGGCAACGGCTCCAGAAAAGGGCCGTCATGCGTTCCCGTGCCGATCAGGAGGACCCGCACGCCCTCCTGCGCCAGCGACATCACCGCCCGTCAGCCTCATTCACCGGGTTCGGAACGGCAACTTCCCGCTGGGCAGGTGGCTCGGTGGCGTCCAGCATCCGCACTGTGTCCCGCAGGAGCTCGCGCAGCGCTTCCTGCGTCAACCCCTGCACCCGCTTGGCCGACAGGTCCAGCGTCGTCCCGTCCGGCCGCGTCACCTTCACCGTGACTTCGGCGCGCTGCTGGCGGATCCACGCGAACAACGCCGTGGCCAGCCCCGTCGCCAGCCCGCCAGGGCCGAGCGCGACCGCGAGCGCCTCCATCACCGATCCCATGGTGCCGGCGACCTGCCGCTCGACCGGGCTCGTCCGGCCGCGCAGCTCCGGCACGCCCGCAAGCCAGGACCGCAACGAGTCCAACTCGCCGACCACCGGGCTGCCTTCCAGCGTCAGCTGGACATCCACTGACCCCACCTCGCAACCGGAACTACCCGATAACCCGGACAGGCTATCCGACAGACAGTCATCTATGGGGCGGAATGGATGGACTGGGGTGGTTCGTCCCAGGACGGCGGCACCAGTTCGTCTGGATCTGCGCTCTGGAAGGAAGGTCCTGAGCGTGTCAGGCATGCCAGGCTATCGGGACGACGCGCGCTTCCCACGACGGGCGAATTCGGCGGCGTAGGCGGCGCGTGTGGACGCCGTCTCCTTGGTCCACTTCTCGGCTGCGGAGATGTGCAGGCCGAGCAGGCGGTTGAGCACCACAGCGGGGAGTTCGGCGGAGAGTTCCATCAGTGTGGTGTTGCGGGCGGGTCGGGCTCGGATGCCCAGGGCGGTGAGCTTGCGGGCTGAGCTGTTCCCCGCACCCGCAGGATGAACTCCCGTACCACGCAGTCACGCCGCGGCGCACACGTGCTTCCGGCGTCCACGGATGTGGCGGGGGGTGCCGTGTACCGAGCCCGAACCGGCCGCTCGCCAGCCACGCACACCCCTGCCGCCGGCCGCCCCTTGCGGGCTACCGGCGGCAGGGGCCCGGCGGTGTCAGGCCTTGAAGAACGCCCGCAGCCACTGCTGCGGGCAGTCCGACTCCGGGGCGGTGAAGAAGCGGAAGATCGCCTTGTCGATGTCGCTGCGCACCAGAGTCCCATCGCCGTCACCGTCGAGCTTGGCAAACTCCTCCACGGCACCCGCGGAGGAACTGTTGCGGGCCTTCAGGTACTTCTCGAACTCGGCCTTGCCGACCTTCCCGCTCCCGTCGGCGTCCATGAAGGCGAAGACCGCACGGGCGAGGTTCTTGACCGGGTCGGGCAGCGTCTCGGGCGTCTTGCCGACCATCGTCCTCTCCACCCAGTGGAGCATCTCGTCCTTGGACAACTTGCCGTCCTTGTTCGAATCGGAGCTCCGGATGATCTCCGTGACGATCCGGCCCACCGCCTCGCCCCGTTGAACCTGCTCCGCGCTCTGCCCCTCGGAGCGCGGAGCCAGGTCACCAGGGTCGACGAAGCCGCTGCGGCTGGTGTCGATGAGATCGAACAGTTCAAGAACCCTCTGCTTGTACGCGCCCATGGTCATGGTCCTTCCGCGATGAACGGTGCCGGTCGGGGATGGTTCGCCCAGCAACCTAGCCAGCGACCGGCCGCCCCGCCCCCACCTGCGGGTGCGCCCACCCGGTTGGGCGAACCGAAGCCATGACAGCAAGGCGGCCTCCGGGAGCCCGACCTGCACTGGGCTGTATCAGGGCCGGTGCTCTTGTTCGATGCAGTTTGGTCCGGGATCGAGATCACCGGAGAGGATCACCTGCGCGTCGCACTGGAGCCTGGGTGCTATGCCGTGCGCGCGGCGCATGTTGAGCCCGATCCGCTGACCTCACTTGTTCTCGTCCAATTGCGGCTCCTCCCGCAGCAGTGAGTCGGCACGAGCGATCCTCGTGGCGAGGTGCTCGGCATGCTGAATGAGGAGCTTGTCGGTTCGAGTCCGACATGGCCCACCGGTCGCCGGTCGGTGGATATTCCGCCTGACCTGCGTTTTGGCGCCCCGCCCGGGTTTTCCGGGCGGGGCGCTCACGCGTTCTCGGCCCCGCGTGCGGGCGACCGGGGTGAGCCCCGGCGTGTTGCGGCGCGTCCTGCTACGGGGCGAGGAAGACCACCGACTTGAACAGCCGCAAGGGCCCGGCCTTCGTACCCGCCTTCAGAGTCGTGCTCGGACCAAAGCATTCCTCCTCCAGGTAGAGCAGCACGTCCTCGTCGGTGCGGTTGTTCGGGCTGAAGGCGTTCTGGGCCGGATGCCCCACGATCTCGGGGATGTCGATGCACTTGTTGGAACTCGGGTCCAGCAGCACCGACGTGGTCGTGGCTCCCGGGAGGCCGTAGTGGTAGTCGAGGCGGCCGAGGGCCGCGTGGGCCGAGGTGGGAATCGCCACGGTGAGAACCAGGGCGCCGAGAGCGGCACCGACCGCATGACGAAGACGAAGACGCATAGGGGGCTTCCTCTGTTCGGAGGCGGCCAACCGGAGGTAGGCCGTCCGATCCGAACATGGACTGAACGTTCCTTCCGCAGGCCTCGACACGGAGGCGCACAGGGGTGATCAAGGGGCGCGAGGAAGGATCGGAGGGGACGCGGCCGGGCCTTTCGCGTCCGTGGCCCGAGCGGGGGAGGTCGGACAGCGTCCAGCCGGAATGCGCTTCGCTGCAGGCCGGCACCAGACTGTCCGGGCTTCCGGTGCTTGGGGACCGGTGTGGTCGACCACGTGGGCTGGTTCGGTGCGTTGGGCTGAGGGCCGTCGGCCCCGGCGGGTGGGGTCAGCCGGTGTGGAGGACGCGGAAGTCGTCGGGGGCCGCCGGGTCGCGGTCGGCGACCTGGACGGGCGGCCAGGCCCATTGCCACACGCCGGTGCCGGGTGCCCGGGTGAAGCGGATCGGGCCTCGGGTGCCCTGGACGGTGGCCGTCGGCCAGGCCGCGGCGATGCGGTCGCGGTCCGGGCCGGTGGAACGCAGCAGCTCGGCGAGGACGGTGACGGTGTCGTGGCCCTCGAAGGCGACGAAGGACGGTGCCTCGCCGAGCCGTTCCCGCAGGGCCGCCGCGACGCGTTCGCCCTCGGGGCCGAGCTGTTCGGGCAGGTAGCGCAGGAAGGGGACGGCCGCGCCCTCGTCGCCCAGCAGCGCCCGCCACTCGGCGAACTCCGGCTGCCCCGCCGGGGCGCCGATCAGGACCTCGGCGAGGCGCTGGTCACGACGGACGGCCCGGACGATCGGGACCGCCGGCTCCGGGTTGCCGACCAGGAGGAGCAGCGCCGTCGCGCGGTGCCGGACGAGCTCCCCGCACAGGTCGGCGGGGGAGAGCGCGCCGGTGTCCAGCTCGACGACGGCGCCGCCGCGCGGGGCGAGGTGCTCCCGCAGGATGCGGGCCCCGGCGGCCCAGTAGACGCTCGGTTGGGTCGCCACGGCGATCCGGCGGTGGCCCGCGCCGAGGAGGAAGTCCGCGTAGATCCGCCAGCCGTGGGACTGCGCCGGGCACAGCCGGGCGACCCGGTCCGTCGGCTCGTCGGTGAGCGCGTCGAGGACGGCCGAGGAACAGAGGTACGGCAGGCCGAGGGCGTCCGCCCGCGCGGCCACGGCCCGGGCGACGACGCTGTGGTACTCCCCGGCCAGGGCGACCACGCCCAGGCCGGCCAGCGCGTCCACCGCCGCTGCGGCCCGCTCGGGATCGGCCGCGGTGTCCCGGACCAGCAGTTCGAGCGGCCGGCCGGCGATTCCGCCGGCGGCGTTGACGTCGCGGACGGCCGTCTCCAGCCCGGCGAGCAGGTGCCGGCCCGCCTCGACCCAGCCCGGCCGGCTCAGCGGGACGAGGACGCCGATCGGCACGGACGACCCGTCGGCCCGCTCCGCGCCGGATGACGGTCGTGGCGTACTCATCGCTGGCGTCTCCCGCCTGACGGTTCGGTGGCAGGTGCGTCGGGAGCGCCGAACGGTGGGTCGGGCACACCCGCGTGATCATGCTGGACACATTGCAGCCGCCGCCGGGGCGGATGGCAAGCGGTTTTCCCTGAAGCGGCGTCGCTCGCAGTCAATTGCAATCAGGCGCAATCAGGCGCAGTCGGTCGCAGTCGGTCGCAGGCAAAGGAAGGCCGTGGTCGAGGGGTTGTGGGGGACCCGGGTGCCGGGGTCGACACCTGGCACCTGTATGTTGATCAGTCGCCGACCCCGCTGCGCTCCCGTCCCGGAGCCGACGCGCGCGGGTCCGGCCCGGACCGGTGCCCGTCTCGCGGAGGTCGGGCCGCCGGCGCGGGGGACTTCGGAAGGACCTGGCCCGGGGCGGAAGGCCGCTCATCGTCCCGACGTTCCCGAAGGATCCCGCATGACCGTTCCTGTCCCGCCCGACAGTCCGCAGTCCGGGGAGGGGCCCGCCGGCGCCGACCCGTGGGCGCCGCTGACCCCGGGGCAGAGTGAGGCGCCGGCCCCGGAGTCGGCTCCCGCGCCCGCCCCCGTGCCCGCGCCGGCCGGTGCCCCTGCCGCCGCCGTCGGCGCCCCGGCCCCGGCCCCGGTCGACGCCGCCGCCGGTGCGTACCCGCCTCCGGCTGATGCGGCCGCCGGTGCGTACCCGCCCCCGCCGTACTGGCCGGGGTACCCGGTGTCTGCACCCCAGCCCCGCAACGGTCTGGGCGTCGCGGCGATGGTGCTGGGGATCGTCGGTACCGTCCTCAGCCTGGCGATCATCCTGTTCTGGCTGTCCTGGCTGCCGGCCCTGCTCGCGCTGATCTTCGGCATCATCGGCCTGGGGTACGTGCGCAAGGGCGAGGCGACCAACCGGGGGGTGGCCCTCGCGGGCGTCATCCTGGGCATCACCGGCCTGCTCGTCTCGGTCGGCGGCGGGGTCTTCGTCGTCATGCAGGTGCACTCCGCGAACCAGGAGTGGAAGGCCGAGCAGGCCGCCGCCCGGGCCCGCTCCGAGGAGGAGGACCGGGCCGCCGCGGACCGGGCCGCGAAGGCGAAGGAGCGGCTCGACGCCGCGAAGAAGAAGTTGGCGGAGGAGCAGCAGGCGAGGGCCGCGGACGAGAAGGCCCGCCATCTGGGCTTCGGCCAGTCCTACACCTACTCGGACGGGTTGAAGGTCACGATGGCCCCGCCGGAGCCGTACGTCCCGGACGAGACCGTGTTCGCGGCGCCGAAGAACACCACGATCATCCAGGTGCGGATCACCATCACCAACACCGGTTCCAAGGACGCCTCGCTCGCCGCGTCGGGGATGCCCTTCGTCCATGACGCCAACGGCGGCCTGGTCACCACCCTGATCGACGGCAGCGGCCGGATGAAGTTCCCCGCCAAGTCGCTGGCACCGGGCGAGGAGTCCACCGGGGTGTCCGCGTACGCGCTGCCGAACGGCGCGGCGGACCCCTTCACCGTCCAGTTCGTCTACTACGGCGCCGGGCAGGGCGGGAAGGCCGTGACCTGGACCGGTTCCCCGACCGGCTCGCCGAGCTGACCGGTCTCCGACACCCCCTCGACCCCTGACCCCCCGAGCCTCGGATCCCCCCGAGGCTCGGGGGGTCAGTCGTGTGCGAGGCAGCGCCGGAGTTCGTCGAGCCGGTAGAAGTGGCTGCCCTCGGCGACCGGGCGGCAGGCGGGCTTGAAGTCGGTCTCCTGCTCGTTGTAGAGCATCCGGACCAGGTGCTCGGCCGGGCTGCCGCCGGCGGGCGCGTTATCGTAGAGGTCCCACTGGATGTTCGCGGCCATCGGCGCGACCTCGGCGCCGCGCCACGGGTTGTTCCGGTAGCTGTAGGGCTGTGCCGGATCGGCGCCCTCGGTGCTGCCGGGCAGGCCCATGAGGGCGGCGAGCGGCTCGATCTCCTCGGCGTGGGTGAAGCGCAGCACCGCGCCGTTGTGGTTGCTGCCATCGGCCCTGGCCCGGGCCTGGGCGAGGAGGTCGTCGAGGAGGACGCCGGCCATCTTGTAGGTGATGGTGCGTCCGCTGAAGGCGGGGCCCTTCCGGTAGAACTCCTCGGCGTCGTCGAGGTAGCCGAGCCAGCGGGCGTCGTGGCCGGTGAGGTAGCGGGACAGGTCGACCTCGGGCGCCTCCAGGCCGAGATCGGGCGCCGCGCTGTAGAGCTCGTACAAGGAGCGGGCGAAGGAGACCTGTTCGTCGACGGGCAGCGCCGCGACGAAGTCCGCCCGGAAGAGGCGGGTGAGCGCGTGCCGGGCCGCTTCGGCGGTGCGCGGATCGGCGTCGTTCCGGGCGAGGACCGCGGCCAGGTCGGGGTCGTCCGCCAGGTAGGCCCGGTAGTCGGCGTTCTGCGGCTGCTTGTGGAAGTACAGCAGGTCCTTGTCGGTGACCGGGGCCTTGATCAGGCCCGCCAGCTCCGGTTCGCCGGCGGTCAGGCCGGCGGTGAAGGCGTCGGCGCTGGCCACGGCGCGCGGGACGCCCGAGGTCTCCACCACGACGGGCTCCCGGTCGGCGACGATCGTCCGGAACAGGGACGGCAGCCGCTGTTCGAGGCGCAGTGCCGTCTGCCGGTGTTCCCGGGCGCCGAGGGCGGAGAGGTTGCCGTAGCCGAGGGTGGCGGCGGCGGTCAGCAGCGACCGCACCTGTGGGGCGAGTTCGGCCCCGAGGCCGGTGAGGGCGTCCTGCTCCTCGGCCCGGACCAGGACGGCGAGCACGGCGTCGCCGTCCTCGCTGCCCGTCATGGCCCGGGAGCCGTGGCGGGCGACGTTCTCGGTGAAGACCGGACGGAAGCCCCGCGGGGGTTGCTGGTAGTCGGCCGGATCGCCTTGCGGCTGGTAGGGGGTCTTGGTCCCGTAGCGGCCGTGCCGGTCGGGGCCGGGGTGGTCGTGGGCGGAGGCGGCGCCCGCGCTGGACAGGGTGCCGATGGCCAGGGTGAGGGCCAGGGCGGCGGAGAGGGCGGGGGTGCGCTTCACGGCGGTCCTCCGGGGCGGGTCGGGCGGGGGTGGGGCGGGTCGGGTGGCCGGGGGTTTCGGCGCTGTCGGCGCTGTCGGCGCTGTCGGCGCTGTCGGCCGCGCGCATGCTGGCATGTCCACGTGAACGGGAGTTGACGTGCCACCGGCGGCAACTCGCCAGCCTGGCCGGAAAGATGGCCCCGAGTCGGCCGAACTCGCGATCTTTCGGACAGTGCACGATCAAGCTCTTGATCTACGGCCGGGCGGCTCCTAGATTGCGGTGCAATGTCACACTGAGGCGATCGACGCGGCGTGCCTGGGGGACCGGTGCCGGACACTGCACAGGAAGTACCGCACCAGACCACCGAGAAGCTGCCTCGGGTGTTCTACCGGCTGGCGCTCGGCGACGCCCTGTCCACCTACGGGAGCCAGCTCGACCTGGTGGCGCTCAGCCTGTTCGCGTACGAGGCGGCGGGCAATGCGCTCGGCACGGCCGGGTACCTGATCCTGCGGCTGACCGGCGGTTTCGCCGGGGGAATGGTCGCCGGACGGCTCGTGGCCCGGGTCGACCGGCGGCGACTGATGACCGGCTGCGCGCTGGCCCAGGCGGTGGCCCTGGTCGTGGTGGCGCTCGCCCCGGTCTCTTTGCGCATCCCGGTGCTCTACCCGCTCGCGCTGGTCTTCGGCGGCGCGGCCGCGGTGTGCGCCGTCGCGCTGCGCACCAGCATCCCGGAGATGGTCGGCGCCGAGCGCCGGGCCCGGGCCAACAGCCTGATGGCGACCTGTCGTTCGGCCGCCATGGTGCTCGGCTTCGCCTCCGCGGGCGTGGTGGTCGCCTGGGCCGGGTTCCGCGCGGCGCTGCTGATCGACGCCTCCAGCTTCGTGGTGTTCGCCGCCGTGGTGGTCCGGCTGCCGCTGCGCACCCGGCCCGAACCGGCCGAGCGGCCCGTCGCCGACATCGACGCCGACACCGACAGTGGCGCCGACACTGGCGCCGGCAAGGCGAAACGATTCGGCAGCCGGTGGCAGGCACTGATCGTGCTGCGCGCCGCTCCCGTGGTCGGCGCGATGGCGGCGATCCGGCTGCTGGACGCCTTCGGCTCGGCCGCGCACAACATCGGCCTGCCGGTCTTCGCCAACCAGCACGACCCCGGCAATCCGGCCGCACTGCTGGGCATGTTCTGGGCCACCTGGGCGGTGGGCAACCTCGGCGCCCAGCAGCTGGTCTCCCGGCTCATGCTGTGCCGGGGCATCGAACCGGGCGAGCGCGCCTTCGCGCTGGGCACCTGCCTGATGTCCGGCTGCTTCATCCTGATCTTCACCGGACTGCCGACCCCGCTGTTCCTGCTGGTGGCGATCGGCGCGGGGTTCGGCGACGGCTTCACCGAGATCTCGTACACCACCCGGATCCAGGCCCTCGCCGACGAACGGCGCGGCCAGGCCTTCGGGTTGCTGGCCTCCGCCGAGAACGTCGGCATGGGCGCGGGGATGCTGCTCAGCGGAACGCTGCTGTCGCTGCTCAGCCCGCTGACCGTGGTCGGCGTCTCGCACGCCGTCCCGATCGTGCTGGCGATGGGCTTCCTGGTCCACGTCACCCGGTCGCGCAAACGCTGAAAACCATTGCAGGGCCTCGTACTTCCGCGCCGCACGTCACCGCATCGCATGTCACCGCACGTCAACGCATGTCACCGCACCGCCCATCACCACGCCCACGAAGACCGCGCCACCGGATCCGCCGACGCCCCACCGGGCCGCAGGCCACCCCGATCCCCCCCACCCTCCGAGACCCGGGGCAGCCCCACCCGCGCACGCCCCGCACCGATCCGAAAGGTGCCGTAGCTGATGAGCTCCACCGGTTCCGAGCGTGCCCGGCTGCGCGCCCTGGAGGCCCGGCTGCTGGTGCGTGCCGAGGTCGCCGACTGCGCGCTGCTCCCGGTCGAGCGCGCCGACGGCCGTCCCGGCCTGCTGGCCTACCTGGTGCCCGCCGCCGACACCGACCCCGCCGCGCTGCGCCGCCGGGCCGCCGCCGCCCTGTTGGACGCCGACCCGGGCGCCGTGGTCCACCTCCTGGACGGCATCGTCCGGACCCCGGACGGCGAGCCCGACCGCGCCGCCCTCGGCGCCGCGACGGCCCGGCCGCCGGCCGGGCCCGGGCCCGCCCTGCGCCACCTGCGCGAACTCACCGCGCACTGGCGGCCGTTCGGGGCCAACGGAGCCGCCGCCCGCCCCGCCCCGGACGGTTCGACGGCCGCCCCCGACGGTGCCACCCCCGAGGGCCCCGGAGTCGAGGCGGTCGGCGCCCCGCTGCCCGCTCCGGCGCCGGACGCGCCGCGCACCCTGCCCGAGGCGCTGCTGCGCGCCGCCGAGCGGCACCCCGAACGCGGCCTGCACCTGGTCCGGGCCGATGGCGGGGCGACCGCCCTGAGCTACCGCCGGCTGCTGGACCGGGCCCGGGAGACCCTCGCCCTGCTGACCTCCGCCGGGCTACGGGCGGGCGACCGGGTGATTCTCCAAGTACCGGACCCGGAGGACTACTTCGCCACCCTGTGGGCCTGTCTGCTGGGCGGGGTGCAGCCGGTCACGGTGGCCCGCCCGCCCGGGTACGACCAGCCCGACCCCGTCCTGGAGAAGCTCTGGCACGCGTGGCAGACCCTGGAGGAGCCGCCGGTGCTCGCCGCCGGCCCGGCGGTGGCGGGCCTGGCCCGGCTCGGGGAGCTCTACCCGGCGCCCGGCCTGCGGGTCATCGCGGTCGACCGGCCCGCCGACGGCGCCGCCCCGTCCGCCGACGGCGCCGCCCCGTCCGCCCGCATCGGCGCCGAGCACACCCCGGACCCGGGCGACGTCGCGATCCTCCAGCTCTCCTCCGGCAGTACCGGCCGCTCCAAGGCGGTGCAGATCACCCACCGCGGCATCCTGGAGTACGTGGCCGGCGCGGTCGCCCAGGGCAACGCGCCCGAGGACGTCACCGTCAACTGGCTGCCGCTGGACCACGTCGCCGGGCTGCTGATGTTCCACCTGCGCGACGTGGCACTGGCCGCCGACCAGGTGCAGGTGCCGACCGAACTGGTGCTCGCCGATCCGCTGGTCTGGCTGGACACGCTGGAGCGCTACCGGGGTGCGCACTCCTGGTCGCCCAACTTCGGCTACCGGCTGGTCGCCGAGGCGGTGCGGGCGGCCGGCCCCGGGCGGCGCTGGGACCTCTCCTCGGTCAAGTCCCTGATCAACGCGGGGGAGCAGTGCACCGAGGCGGTGCTGGACGAATTCCTGGCCGCCACTGCACCGTTCGGCGTCCGGGCGGAGCACGTGCTGCTCGGCTGGGGCATGGCCGAGACCTGCACCGTCGTCACCTACAAGCGCTACCACGAGGACGGCGCCCGCCGCCTGGTGCGCACCGACTCGCTGACCGGCCGGCTGGAGCCGGCGGACCCGGACTCCCCGGAGCGCGGCACCGCCTTCCTCAGCATGGGGCGCCCCGCCCCCGGGGCCAGGATGCGGGTCGCGGGCGAGGACGGCCGGGCCCTGCCCGAGCACTGGGTCGGCCGGCTCCAGGTCAATTCCGGCCGGGTGACCCCGGGTTACCTGAACAACCCGGCCGCCGACCGGGAGTCCTTCGTCGGCGACGGCTGGTTCGACACCGGGGACCTCGCCTTCCTGGCCGACGGGGAGGTGGTGCTCACCGGCCGGCGCAAGGAGATCATCATCGTCAACGGGGTGCACCACTTCTGCCACGAACTGGAGGACGTGGTCGCCTCGGTGGCGGGGGTGCGCTCCGGGCACGTCGCCGCCTTCGGGGTCCCGGACGAACGCACCGGCACCGAGCAACTGGTGATCGCCTATGTGCCGGAGGAGCCGGACGCCCCCGCGGCCCCGGTGGCCGCCGAGGTGCGCCGGCTGCTGGCCGCCCGGCGACAGCCCGCCCCCGTGCTGGTGCTGCCGGTGCCGGCGGCCGGGTTCCCGCGCACCACCAGCGGCAAGATCCAGCGCACCGCCCTGCGCGAGCGGCTGCTCGACGGCGAACTCGACGAGCACATCGTGGCGTTGGACCTGGCGGAGGCCAACGCCCGCACCCTGCCGGACTGTGTGCGCCGGACCGTCTGGGAACCTCGTCCGGTGCCGGACGTCCCCGAGGTCCCCGACGCCGCGGCGGCCCGGACGACCCTGCTGCTCGGCCCGGCCGGCCCCGGAACCCTCACCGGGGCGCTGTGCGCCGCCCTGCCGGGGGCCGTGGTGGTGGAGCAGCCGCCGACCGCCGACCCGGCGCAGTGGCTGCGGGCGCTCGGCGAGCAGCGGCCCGGGCGGGTGCTCCACCTGTGGGGCGCAACCGGCGGGCCCGTGGACGCCGTTCCGCCGGACCAAGCCCTGCTCGCCCTGCTGCGGGCCCTCGCCGAGCGGCCGCCGACCGGCGAGCTGGTCACCGTCAGCGTCGGACTGCACGCCGTGCTGCCAGGTGAACTCCCGGACCCGGCAGCGGCGTTGACGGCGGCGCTGACCGCCGGCGGCAGAGCCGAGCAACTGGTGCCGGCCGCCCGGCACATCGACCTGCCGACGGGCCTGCCACCTGCCGAGCAGGCCGCCGCGCTGCTCGCCCTGCTGGCCGAGCCCCGGCCGGAGCCAGAGTGCGCCTGGCGCGAGGGCCGCCCGTGGGTGCCCCGGCTCGGCCCGGTCGGTCCCGCCACCGACGCGGGCCCCGACGCGGGGGCCGGCGCCGAGGGCTGCTCGCTGCTCTCGCCCGGCGCCCGCTACCTGGTCACCGGCGGGCTCGGCGGGATCGCCGCCGAACTGCTGCCCGGCCTGCTGCGCGACCACGGCGCCCGGCTGCTGCTGGTCGGCCGCACCGACCTGGACGCGCCGACCGCCGAGGCGGCCGAACGCCGCGCCGCGCTGCACCGGCTGTCCGGCTACGGCGGCCGGGTCGACTACCGCCGCGCCGATGTGACGGACCGCGAGCAGCTCGCGGCGGTGGTCGCCGAGGCCGAACGGGACTGGGGAGCGCCGCTGGACGGCGTGCTCCACCTGGCCGGCGCCTACCGGATCGCCCTGCTCTCCGGCACCGGCCCCGAGGACTGGCGCGAGGCGGTGCGCGCCAAGACCACCGGCACGGACCACCTCGTCGAGCTCGTCCGGCAGCGGCCCGGCGCCCAGTTCGTCGGCTTCTCCTCGATGGTCGGCTTCCAGGAGGCCGTCGGCTCCACCGCGTACGCCGCCGCCAACCGCTACCTGGAGAGCGCGGTCGAGCGGCTGCACCGGGAGACCGGCGCCCCGGCCTGGACGGTCTCCTGGGGCCTGTGGAGCCGGGTCGGGATGAACCGCGCCACCGACCACGAGCAGGCCTCCGCCGCCCGGGGCATCGCCGTGCTGAGCGCCGCGCACGGCCGCCGACTGGCCACCCTGCTGCTGTCCGGCCCGCCGGGCCGCTGGTACGCCGGGCCCGAGCCGAGCGCCCCCGCCGCCCGCCGCCACCTGCTGGCCACCGCACCCCGGCCGGTTCCGGAGGCGCCCGCCGGCCGTACGGACCGGGAGCGGCCGGAGCGGCGGACCGCCGAGCCCGTCCCCGCTGCGGCCTCGCCCGCCACCGCAGAGCTGCGCCGGACCGTGCTGGACGCCTTCGAGGCGGTCCTCGACGCCCCGTTGGACCCGGCCCGTCCGCTGACCGAACTCGGTATCGGCTCCCTGCAGTTGATGCGGGTGCACGGTGCGCTGAGTGCTGCCCTGCCCGCGCCCCCGGCGCCCACCGAACTGTTCCGGCACCCCACCGTGGACGCCCTGATCGCCCACCTGACCGAGGCGCCCGCCGGGGTCCCGGCCGCTGTCACCGCGCCCGCTGTCACCGCGCCCGCCACCGCGCCCGCCGCCCCGGACGGCGGAGACCGCCGGGTGGCCATCGTCGGCCTGGCCCTGCGCTTCCCCGGCGCCGAAACCCCCGAGCAGTACTGGCGCAACATCGTCGACGGGGTCTGCAGCACCACCCGGTTCACCGAGGAGGAGCTGGCGGCCGCCGGACTGCGCCCCGAGGAGTACCGTCACCCCGACTTCGTCCCGGTGTCCGGAGCGCTGCCCGACGCCGACCGGTTCGACGCCGAGGCCTTCGGCATCAGCGGCACCGAGGCCGCGCTGATGGACCCCCAGCAGCGCCTGCTGCTGGAGATCTGCCGACAGGCCCTGGAGGACGGCGGCTACGACGCCCCCGACCCGCACCGCCGGGTCGGGGTCTTCGCCGGCACCGGGATGACCCTGTACGCGCTGCGCACCTACTACCAGCACACCCTGGCCGCCACCGTCGACCCGGCCCAGCCGGT
This sequence comes from Kitasatospora sp. NPDC096128, assembly GCF_040303105.1. NCBI lineage: Bacteria > Bacillati > Actinomycetota > Actinomycetes > Kitasatosporales > Streptomycetaceae > Kitasatospora > Kitasatospora sp. NPDC096128. The sequence goes on from NZ_JBEOSP010000058.1 coordinate 14,919, forward strand.
GTCCGCGCTGCAGACCGCGATCGGCAACCAGGCCGACTTCGCGGCCACCCGGGTCGCCTACCGGCTGGGCCTGACCGGCCCGGCGGTCGGTGTGCAGACCGCCTGCTCCACCTCGCTGGTCGCGGTGCACCTGGCGGCCCAGTCGCTGCTGGCCGGCGACTGCGACCTGGCCCTCGCCGGGGCCGCCGCCCTGCACATCCCGCAGGCCGCCGGATACCGCTACGAGGAGGGCTCGATCCTCGCCCCCGACGGCGAGTGCCGGGCCTTCGACGCGGAGGCCGCCGGCACCGTCGGCGGCAACGGGGTCGCGGCCGTCCTGCTCAAACGCCTGGACCGGGCGCTCGCGGACGGCGACACGGTGCACGGCGTGATCCTCGCCTCGGCCGTCAACAACGACGGCGGGCTCAAGGTCGGCTACACCGCGCCCAGCGTGGACGGCCAGGCGGCGGTGGTCGGCCGGGCGCTCGACCTGGCCGGGGTGCCGGCCGAGAGCGTCGGCTACATCGAGGCGCACGGCACCGGCACCCCGCTGGGCGACCCGATCGAGTTCCGGGCGCTGGCCCAGGCGTTCCGGGCCCGGACGCAGGCCGCCGACTTCTGCGCGCTCGGCTCGGTGAAGCCCAACATCGGCCACCTGGACACCTGCGCCGGACTGGCCGGGCTGATCAAGGCCCTGCTGGTGCTGCGGCACGGCACCATCCCGCCGCTGGTCAACTTCAGCCGCCCCAACCCCGCGCTGGAACTCGACGGAAGCCCGTTCCGGCTCTCCGCCGAGCGCCGCGCCTGGCCGGCCGGCGCCACCCCGCGCCGGGCCGGGGTCAGCGCGCTCGGCGTCGGCGGCACCAACGCCCACCTGGTGCTGGAGGAGGCACCGGCGACGGCCGCGCCGCACGGCGCCGACGGCCCCCGGCAGGTCCCGACCGTGCTGCCGCTGTCCGCCCGCACCGAACAGGGCCTGACCGACCTGGCCGGACTGCTCCGCGACCGCCTCGCCCACGGGCCCGCCCCCGCCCCCGGCGACCTGCCGCTCACCCTGGGCGGCGGGCGCCGCGCGCTGCGCCACCGCCTGGCCGTCACCGGCGTCGGCCCCGAGGAACTGGTCCGGGGGCTGGAGGCCCACCTGGCGGGCCGCACCTCCGGAGCCGTACCGGTCCGTCGCGAGGCCCAGCGCGCCGACGTCCGGCCGGTGCTGCTCTTCACCGGCCAGGGCGCCCAGTACCGGGGCATGGCCGCCGAACTCCACCGCGCCTTCCCGGTCTTCCGGGCCGTCCTGGAGGAGTGCGACCGGCTGCACCGCGAGGCCTGGGACGAACCCCTGCTGCCGCTGCTGCTCGACGCCGTGCCCCGAGCCGCCGCCGACGACTGGACCACCGAGGCGGCGCAGCCCGCGCTGTTCGCCCTGCAAGCGGCCCACTTCCGGCTCTGGCAGGAGCTCGGGCTCCACCCGGCCGCGGTCGCCGGGCACAGCGCCGGCGAGTACGCGGCCTTCCACGCGGCGGGCGCGCTCGACCTCGCCGACGGGATGTTCCTCACCGCGCTGCGCGGCCGGCTGATGCACCGGGCCACCGCACCCGGCGCCATGACGGCGGTGATGGCCGGCCCGCAGCGGCTCGCCGAACTCGCCGGGCGGCTGCCCGGGGTGGAGCTCGCCGTGGTCAACGGCGCCGGCCAGTGCGTGCTGTCCGGCCCGCCGCAGGAGACCGCGGCGGCAGAAGCGGTGCTGGCCGCCGAGGGTGTGAGCACCGAACGGCTCGCCACCGACCGGGCGTTCCACTCCCGGCTGCTCGACCCGGTGCTCGAACCGTTCCGCGAGCAGCTCGCCCGGCTGCGCCTGCGGCCGCTGGCCGTACCGCTGGTGAGCAACCTGGGCGGCGAGGTGCTGGCCCCCGGCACCGTGCCCACACCCGACTACTTCGTGCGGCAGACCCGGGAGACCGCCCGCTTCGACCTGGTGCTGGCCGCCCTGGACGGACAGGGCCACGAGCTCTTCCTGGAGCTCGGCCCGCACCCGACGCTCACCGGCATGGGCCGCCGGGAGCTGCCGCACCGCCACTTCCTGGCCGCCGCCCGGCGCGGCGCGCCGCCGGAGCGGCAGTTCGCCGCCGCAGCCGCCGCGCTGTGGTCGCACGGCGTCCCGGTCGACTGGGCGCGCTACGCCGCCGCCCGCGACTGGCCGGACGGCCCGGCCCGCCGGGTGCCGCTGCCGACCACCGTCTTCCAGCGCCGCCGCCACTGGTTCACCGCCCCCGACCGGCCGACCACCGAGGACCCCGCCATGCACCAGGCACCGCCGCCCCAGCAGACCGCCCCGGACCCCGTCGCGGCGGCGCCCGCCGCGAGCCCCGAGCAGCTCGCCGAGGAGGCGGTGCTGCGGCGGGTGCTGGAACAGACGGCCCGCCAGCTGGGCCACGACGAGGGGACGATCGGGGCCGACGACCCGTTCTTCGACCTGGGCGCCGATTCGCTCGGGATGATCAACATGATCCGGGACCTGGAGCGGGCCTTCCGGGTGCGGGTCTCGATGCGCGAACTGTTCGAGGCGGCGGACACCCCGGCCCGGCTGGCCGGGCTGATCGCGGGGCGGCTGGAGCCGGCGGTCCGGGACGGGCTCGTGCCGGCCGAGGCGCAAGAGCCGATCACTGTCCCCGAGGCGGCTCCGGCCCCGGCGCCCGCTGCGGCACCCCAGGCGGTCGTGCCCGCCGTGCCCGCCGTGCCCGCCGTGCCCGTCCAGGTTGTCCCGGTCGCCCCGGCGGCCCCGGCCGCGCCTGCGCTGCCGGTGGCCCCCGCCCCGGTCACCGACGGCACCGGCCTGATCGAGCGCCAGCTCGCGCTGCTCGGCCAGTTCTCCGACCTGATGCGCGACCAGCTCGGCCTGCTGGCCGGGATCGGGACCGGGGCGGTGCCGTCGGCGTCCGCCCTCGCCACCGCGCCCGCCCCGGCCGTCGAAGCCGTCTCCGCCACCGCAGCTCCCGCCCCCGCACCCACCGCCCCGCAGGTGCACGGCCCCCGGGTGACCGTCGCCCGAGAGTCCGGCATGGCCTCCGGAGGCCTGACCGAGCAGCAGCGCGCCCACGTGGACGGGCTGGTCGCCCGCTTCACCGCCCGCACCGCCGCCTCCAAGGCGGTCACCCGCCGCCACCGGCGCACCCTCGCGGACAGCCGGGCCGTGGTCGGTTTCCGCTCCTCGACCAAGGAGATGCTCTACCCGCTCGCCGCCCGCCGGGCCCGCGGCTCCCGGCTGGAGGACCTCGACGGCAACACCTACGTCGACATCACCATGGGCTTCGGAGTCCTGCTGTTCGGCCACGACCCGGAGTTCGTCACCGAGGCCGTCCGCGAGCACCTGGCCGGCGGCCTGCGGCTGGGCCCGCGCGGCCCGGAGACCGGGGAGGCCGCCGAACTGCTGGCCGAGCTGACCGGCACCGAGCGGGTCGCGTTCGCCAACTCCGGCACCGAGGCGAACGCCGGGGCGATCCGGCTGGCCCGCGCGTACACCGGCCGGGACAAGATCGTCGTGTTCGAGGGCTCCTACCACGGCCACTTCGACCACACCCTGGGCCGGACGGTGGGCCACGGCGCCGACCGGGAGACCGTCCCGGTGTCCAGCGGCATCCCCGGCAGCGCGGTCGCCGACCTGGTGGTGCTGCGCTACGGCGATCCGCACAGCCTCCAGGTGATCGAGGAACTCGGCGACCGGATCGCCGCCGTGCTGGTCGAGCCGGTGCAGAGCCGCCACCCGGGGCGCCGACCCGTCGAGTTCGTCCGCTCGCTGCGCGAACTGACCGCCCGCCGCGGCATCGTGCTGCTCTTCGACCAGATGCTCACCGGCTTCCGGCCCCACCTGCGCGGCGCCGAGGGGTTCTGGGGCGTGACCCCGGACCTCTCCACCTACGGCAAGGTGCTCGGCGGCGGCTACCCGATCGGCGCGATCGCCGGGCGGGCCGACCTCCTGGACGGGATCGACGGCGGCCACTGGGACTACGGGGACGACAGCTACCCGCCCAAGGACACCACCTTCTTCGGCGGCACCTACATCCAGCACCCGCTGGCGATGACCGCGGCCGGCGCCGTGCTGCGCCACCTCAAGGAGGCCGGCCCCGGCCTCCAGGAGCGGCTGAACGCCCGCACCGACGAACTGGCGGCCACTCTCAACGGGTTCTTCGAGGAGGAGGAGTTCCCGCTGCGGCTGGCCCACTTCGGCTCGCTGTTCCGGTTCGAGCCGCGGGCCGACGTGGAGCTGTTCTTCCCGGAGCTGCTGACCCGCGGGGTCTACGTCTGGGAGTGGCGCAACTTCTTCCTCTCCACCGCCCACACCGACGGCGACCTGGAGTTCGTGGTCGACGCCGTCCGGGAGTCGCTGCGCGGCCTGCGGCGCGGCGGCTTCTTCCCGGCCCCGCCCGGGGTGCGGCTGCCGGCCCCCCGCCCGGCGGCCGGGCTGCCCGGGCCCGCCGCCGCGGCGCAAGCCCGTACGCTCACCGAGGAAGCCCGTACGGTCACCGAGCCCGCCCCGACGCCGTACCTGTACCAGCCGGTCCGCGACCCGCGGCGCCCGGTGGACTTCAGCCTCTACTTCTTCGGCGACTACCCCCTGGACTCCCCGGAGGACGAGAAGTACCGCATCGTCCTGGACAGCGCCCGCTACGCCGACCGGCACGACTTCCACGCCGTCTGGCTGCCGGAGCGCCACTTCCACTCCTTCGGCGGGATCTTCCCCAACCCCTCGGTGCTGGCCGCCGCGCTCGCCCGGGAGACCAGCAGGATCCGGCTCAACGCCGGCTGCGCGGTGCTGCCGCTGCACCACCCCGTCCGGGTGGCCGAGGAGTGGTCGGTGGTGGACAACCTCTCCGGCGGCCGGGTCGGCCTGGGCTGCGCCAGCGGCTGGCACCCCAACGACTTCCTGTTCTTCCCCGAGAACTACGGCGGCCACAAGGAACTGATGCACCGTCAGATCGACACCGTCCGGGCGCTGTGGCGCGGCGAGCCCTACCGCGGCCGCAACGGCAAGGGGGAGCCGATCGAGGTGACCCTGCACCCGCGCCCGTTGCAGGAGCGGCCGCCGATGTTCACCGCGATCGTCGGCAACCCCGACAGCTTCCGCGAGGCCGCCCGGCACGACCTGGGCGTCATCACCAACCTGATGACCCAGGACATCGCCCAGCTCGCCGAGAACGTCGCCCTCTACCGGCGCACCCGGGCCGAGCACGGCCTGGACCCGGAGGCCGGCCGGGTGGTCGTCCTGGTCCACACCTACCTGGGCGCCGACCTCGCCACCGCCCGCGCGCAGGCCTACCGCCCGTTCTGCCACTACCTGCGCTCCTCGCTCTCTCTGTTCGGGCAGATGGCCAACAGTCTCGGCCTGACCCTGGACTTCGAGAACACCCCCGAGGAGGACCTGGAGTTCGTGCTGGAGCGCGCCTACGAGCGCTACTGCGCCTCGCGCGCCCTGATCGGCACCCCGGACAGCGTGCGCTCCGTGCTCGACGAGCTGAGGGCGGCCGGCGCGGACGAGATCGCCTGCTTCGTCGACTTCGGGCTCGCCCCCGACCTGGTGGCCGCCGGCCTGCCGCAGATCGACGCCCTGCGCCGTTCCACCGGGCGCGGCGCCCCGCTGTCCTACGCACAGCAGCGGATGTGGTTCCTGCACCGGATGATGCCCGACGCGGCGCAGTACAACGAGGTCAAGGCCGTCGAACTGGCCGGCCCGCTGGACCCGGACGCGCTCGACGCCGCGCTGCGGGCGCTGGTCGAACGGCACGTCGGGCTGCGCACCGTGTTCCGGGAGCAGGGCGGCGAACCGTTCCAGCAGGTGCTCCCGGCGCCGGACGGCCCGGTGCTGGAACGGGTCCCGGTGGACGGGGCGGTGAAGGGCGCGCAGGCCGGCCCGGCCCAGGACGCGGTGGCCGCGCTGGTCGCCGCCGAGGGTGCCCGCCGCTTCGACCTGGCCGAGGGCCCGTTGTTCCGCGCCGCGCTGCTGGAGACCGGGCCCGAGCGGCACGTCCTGGTGCTGTCGATGCACCACATCGTGATCGACACCCTGTCCACCGTGGTGATCACCCGGGAGCTGGGGGAGCTGTACCGGGCCGCCCGGGAGCAGCGGCCCCACCGGCTGCCCGCGCTGACCACCACCCCGGCCGCCGAGGCCGCCCGGGAGCGGGCCGCGGTGGCCGCCGGGGCCTACGAGGAGAGCCTCGGGTACTGGCGCAAGGTGCTCGGCGGCGACCTGCCGGTGCTGACCCTGCCCACCGACCGCCCCCGCCCCGCGGTGCCGGACGGCCGCGGCCGCGCCCACGTCCGCCACCTGCCCCGGGAACTCTCTTCGGGTGTGCGGGAGTTGGCCCGCAGTCGGCGCTCGACCCTGTTCATGGTGCTGCTCACCGCCTTCGCCGGGGTGCTGCAGCGCTACGCCGGCCAGGACGAGGTGGTGCTGGGCACTCCGCTGGCCAACCGGGCGGACGGCACCGAGGACCTGGTCGGCTTCTTCGTCAACACCCTCGCGCTGCGGCTGGACCTCTCCGGCGAGCCGGACTTCGCCGAGGCGCTGGACCGGGTCCGCTCCGCCGCGCTGGACGGCTACGAGCACCAGGAACTGCCCTTCGAGGTCCTGGTGCAGGAGCTGAACCCGCAGCGGGACACCAGCCGCAACCCGCTCTTCCAGGTCATGGTCGAGTTCGAGAACCACGCCGTCTTCGAGCTGGACCTGCCCGGGGTGACCGCCCGCCCGCTGGACCACGTGGTCGACCGCTCCGCGTTCGACCTGTCGCTCTTCCTGACCAACCTCCCGGACGGCATCCGCTGCCACGTGGAGTACGCCGAGACCCTGTTCGACCGGGCCACCGTGGACCGGCTGTTCGACGCCTTCGAGCGGCTGCTCACCGCCGCCGTCGCCGACCCGGCCCGGCCGCTGATCGAGCTGGCGGCCGCCCCGGCCGACCCCGCCCTGGAGTGCGGGCCCGAGGCGCAGCGGGCGCCCGCGCACCCGCTGGCCACAGTGGCCGCCACCGCGGCCGCCCGTCCGGACGCCGTCGCGGTGGTCGCCGTCGACGGGACGGAGACCGACTACCGGAGCCTGTACGCCCGGGCCGAGGAACTGGCCCGCCGGCTGCTCGCCGCCGGGGTGCGCGAGGGGAGCCGGGTGGGAGTGCTGCTGCCGCGCTCGGTGGACCAGGTGGCCGCGCTGCTGGCCGTGCTGCGGCTGGGCGCCGTGCTCGTGCCGATCGACCCGGTGCAGGGCGCCGAGCGCTGCCGGCTGATCGCCGCCGACAGCGCGCCGACGGTGCTGCTCACCGCCCCGGGCACGGACCTGATGGGCATTTCGCTGCCGACCGTCCAAACCGACACCGACACCGACACCGAGCCCGTGGGCGGGGCCGAACTGCCGCTGCCGCCGCTGCCCGTCCCCTCGGCGCGGGCCGCCGCCTACCTGCTGTACACCTCCGGCTCCACCGGCCGCCCGAAGGGCGTGCTGATGCACACCCTCGGCCTGGCCTCGCTGATCGCCTGGAACACCGCCGAGCACCCGGCCGCCCGCACCCTGCAGTACGCCTCCTGCGGGTTCGACGTCAGCATCCAGGAGGTGCTGACCACGCTGGCCGGCGGCGGCACCCTGCTGCTGATCGAGGAGGAGACCCGCTACGACATCACCGCGCTGGCCGCCGTCGTCCGCGCCACCCGGGCCGAGCGGCTGCACCTGCCGTACACCCCGCTGGCCGCGCTGGTCGCGGCGCTCGGCGACGAACCGGTGCCCCACCTGCGCGAACTGGTCCAGGGCGGCGAGCAGTTGCTGCTGACCCCCGCGCTGCGGGCGTTCCTGGCCCGCAACCCCGGCTGCCGGCTGCTGAACCACTACGGCCCCACCGAGACCCACGGGGTCACGGCCGGCGAGGCCACCCCGGACGGACCGGACCACGTCTCGATCGGCCGCCCGGTGCCGGGCACCCGGATCGTGCTGCTGGACGCCGCCGGACGCCCCGTCCCGGCCGGGGCGGTCGGTGAGATCCACGTGCTCGGCGTCCAGGTCGGGCTCGGCTACCCCGGCCGGGCACGGGAGAGCGCCGCCGTCTTCACCGACACCCCGGAGGGCCGCCGCTACCGCACCGGCGACCTCGGCCGGTGGCGGCCGGACGGCACCCTGGAGTACCTCGGCCGGGCCGACCGCCAGGTCAAGGTGCGCGGCTACCGGATCGAACCGGGCGAGGTCGAGACCGTGCTGCGGACCGTACCGGGCGTGCGCGGCGCTGCGGTGACGGGACGCCGGACCGCGACGGGCACCGCACTGGCCGGGTACGTCCAGTGCGCGGCAGCCGACCTGCCCCGGGTGCGCGACCGGCTGGCCGACCTGCTGCCCGAGCACATGGTGCCCGGGCTCTGGGCCACGGTCGCCGACCTGCCCTTCAGCGTCAACGGCAAGCTCGACACCGCCGCCCTGCCGGAACCGCTGCCGCTCGGCGCCGGCCTGGCCGCCGTCGCCCCGGCCACCGAGCTGGAGCGCACTGTGCAGGGGCTGTGGGAAGACGAACTCGGCCGCCCCGCAGGCGTGGAGACGTCCTTCTTCGACCTCGGCGGCCACTCGCTGGCCGCCACCCGGCTGCTGAACCGGGTCCGCGAGGCCACCGGGCTGCGGATCGGCGTGCTGGAGTTCTTCCGCCGCCCCACCATCCGGGCGATGGCCGCCCACCGCCCGGCCGTCCAGGACCGGCCGACCCCGGCCTACGAGGAGGGCACCCTGTGACCGCCACCGCGCCCACCGCCGACGAGGGCTGGGACCGGCTCGTCCGGCTGCTCGACGAACGCGGGATCGTCCTGCGCACCACCGGCGACCGGCTCGGCTACCTGGCCCCGCCCGGGGCGCTGGACCAGGAGGTGGCCGGGCTCGTCCGGGCGCACCGGGAGCGGGTGCTGGCCGTCCTGACCGGCTCCGGCGCGGCGCTCGCCGCCGCACCGGCCGGGCTGGCCCAGCACCGGTTGTACCGGATGCACGGCCGCTCCGCCGACCCGGCGGTGTGGAACATCACCCAGCGCATCACCCTGCGCGGGTCGCTCGACCCCGAGCGGCTGGCCGCCGCCCTCACGGCGCTGAGCGAGCGCCACGAGAGCCTGCGGACCCGCTACCAGGACACCGAGCTGGGCCTGCTCCAGCAGGTGCGGCCGAACACCCCGGTGGAGCTGCCGGTCGAGGACCTGCGCACGCTCGCCCCCGCCGCGCAGGACGAGGCGCTCGCCGAGGCCACCCGGGCCGAGGGCGCCCTGCCGTTCGACCTGGACGGCGCCCGGCTGCTGCGCGCCCGGCTGCTCCGCCCGGCCGAGGACGTCTGGGTGCTGCTGCTGTCGCTCCACCACATCGTGGTCGACGGCTGGTCGCTGGCCACCCTGCTGGCCGACCTGGGCGCGCTGTACCGCCGGGACGGCGCCCCGCTGCCGGACCCCGGCCGGATGACCGACCACGCCTGCTGGGAGCGGACCGTGGTCACCCCGGCCGCCGTCACCGAAGCCCTCGACCACTGGGCCCACGTCCTGGGGGACACCCCGCCGGCGGTGGACCTGCCCGCCGACCGGCCGCGCCCCGACCAGCGCTCCGGGCGCGGCGGCACCCTCGCCTTCCGCGTCCCGGCGGCGCTGGCCGAGGCGGTGGGCCGCTGCGCCGCCTCGCGCTCCACCACCGCCTCGGCGGTGCTGCTGGCCGGCTACGCCCGGCTGCTCGGCGAGCTGACCGGGGCGGCGGAGACCCTGGTGGTGCTCTCGTACGCCAACCGCACCCGGCCGGTGGACGAGCGGGTCGTCGGCCTGCTCACCACCGGCCTGCCGATCCGGCTGCCCACCCGCCCGCCGGGCGGGTTCGGGGTCGCGGTGGACACGGCGGCGAGGGCGGTGGCCACCGCCCTGGACCACGCCAAGGTGCCCTTCGGCCAGCTGATCGAACCGCTGCGCGAGCGCGGCGTCGGGCTGCCGGCCGGGTACCCGCAGGTCCTGCTCGCGGTGCAGAGCACCCCGGCGATCGCCCTCGACCTCCCCGGTCTGGCCGTCGGGATCGAGGACGTGCCGGGCCCGTCCACCCGCGCCGACCTCTCCGTGCTCCTCACCCCGGACCCGGACGGCTACGCGGGCCAGGCCGAGTACGACGCCGACCTGTTCGAGCCGGAGACGGTGCGGGCCTGGCTGGAACGGATGGTGGCCGACCTGGCCCGGGAGCTGACGGACTGAGCGTGCCGGCCGCTGCCCGGCGTGCCGCCCGGCGAGGGATCCGTTTCAGGACCCACTGGACCGACCGGCCACCAGGCGTAGGGATGGTGGGGATTCCCCCCGGTGCTGGAGACCGGTCGGGGGAGTTGTCCGACCCGTCCGACCCGTCCGACCCGTCCGGCCCAGCACCGCGCGCGGGGCGGGCGCAGGGCTGCGATCTTCGGAGGGACCCGGCAGTGCCCGACTGCCGGGTCCCGTCGTTCCGAGACCGTGGAGGCCCGGATGTGGCAGGCTCCCCCCGCCCCCGTCAGCCGTGAGTGGCTTCCCACGCTGGACATGCCGGCGCCCGCCCGGCAGGCCCGCTGGACGGTGCTGCTGCGCTTCCTGCTGCTGATCCCGCAGTTCGTGGTGGTGTGGGTGCTGTCGGTGGTGGCGTTCTTCGTCACCGTGATCGGCTGGTTCGGCGCGCTGGTCCTCGGCCGGCTGCCCGGGTTCGCGGCGGACTACCTGAGCGCCTTCGTCCCGTACGAGACCCGGGTCACCGCCTACCTGATGCTCACCGTGGACCGCTACCCGCCGTTCCGGTTCGACGCCCCCGAGTACCCGGTGCAGGTCGGGCTGCGGCCGGGCGAACTGAACCGGCTGGCCGTCCTGTTCCGCATCATCCTGGTCATCCCCGCCTCGATCGTGCAGGGCCTGCTGCACGCGGGCTGGTGGATGGTGTCGTTCATCAGCTGGCTGGTGGTGCTGATCCTCGGCCGGATGCCGCAACCGCTGTACGAGGCCACCACGGCGATCCTGCGCTACCAGATGCGCTACACCGCCTACCTGGTGATGCTCACCTCCGCCTACCCCAAGCGGCTGTTCGGGGAGGAGCCGGGCAGCGAGCCCGAGCGGGTGTCGGCCACCCGTCCGCTGGTGCTGAGCGGCGGCGGGCGCGGCCTGGTCGTGCTCTTCCTGATCCTCGGCCTGGTCTCCTGGGCGACGAGCTCGGTCACCGCCTCGGTGAACACCGACGACAACGACGACGACAACGGCGTCAACCCGACCCAGCACGTCATCGCGCCCCTGGTGCCCGGCCCGCACTCCGGCCCCCGCTGACGGCGGGAGGCCGGGCCTCAGGACCGGTCGGCCGGCGCGGCCTCCCGGGCGGCCTGCTTGACGGCGGCGATCAGCTGGTGGCGGCGGGCGCGCAGCTCCTCGGGGCGGACGGCGAGCGAGACGCTGCCGATCACGGCACCGTCCGTCCCGAGGACCGGGGCTGCGAGGCAGGCCAGCCCCGTCCGGGCCTCCTCGACGTCCAGGGCGACACCGGTGCGGCGGATCCGCCGCAGTTCCTCGTCGAGCCGCTCGACGGAGGCGATCGTGTGCGGGGTGAACCGGCGCAGGCCGGGCTGCTCCAGGTAGCGGCGGCGCGCGGCCGGGCCGGCGGCGGCCAGGGCGATCTTGCCGTGGGCGTAGGCGTGCGAGCGCGGGTCGACGCCGACGGTGAGGTCGGGCCGCTCCCCGTCCTCGGCGGCGACGGTGCGCACGTCGGCGATCACCAGGCCGTCGCCCTGGTAGGCGACGTAGTTGGCGCAGGCGCGGGTGGCGTGCCGCATCCGGGCGAGCACGCCGTCGATGCCGTCGGTGAGGCCCATCTGCCGCTGGAACGCGCGGTGGAGGGCGGAGACCTGGTAGCCGAGGGTGTAGCCGCCGTCGGTGCGCACCAGGTAGCCGCGCTCGGTGAGCGGGGTGAGGAGGGTGTAGGCCGTCGACAGCGCGCAGCCGAGGCTGCGGGCGAGGGCCTTGGCCGAGACCGGCGCGGTCGACTGCGCGACGAGTTCCAGCACCTCCAGGGTGCGGTCGGCGGCGCGCGGCCCGGTCTGACCGGCCATGACGGGGCTCCTCCTGCTGGTGCTGCGTGATCCGTCCAGTGTGCCGGGGGCCGGAGCGGGGGCGGCCACCGGCCCCCGATCCGGCCGGTGCCCGACGCCGCCCGACGCCGCCCGGGCCGGGCAGGGCCGGGCAGGGCCGGGCAGGGCTCAGGCCTCGCGCGGGGTGATCTCGCCCATCAGGTCCCAGCCCTCGCGGTCGGGGAGGTCGACGCTGATGATCCGCGGCTTGGCGGCGACCGCGCCGGACAGCGTCTCCATGGCCTGCCGGAAGTGCGCCGACTCGACGTGCGCCCGCCCGGCCCCGCCGTCCCGGAACCCCTCGACGAGCACGTACTCGTCCGGGTCGTCCACGCTGCGGGACCAGTCGAAGAACAGGTTGCCCGGCTCGGCCCGGGTGGCCTCGGTGAAGTCGGCGACGATGTCGAGCCACTGCGCGCTGAGCTCGGGGCGGACGGGGAACTTCACGGTGATGAAGATCATGGCGCTCTCTCGGATCGGGGAGACGGTGGAACCCCCACCCTGCCCGAGCCCGGCCCGGCCGGGGGAACGCACCGCGCCGCGATTCCACCCATGCCGGAAACCGCCCCCCTGCCGGACCGGCCCCGGCGGTCAGGCCAGGTCAGGTCAGGCCAGGACGGCCGGCTTGAGCACCTCCTCGCACCACTGGCGGAAGGATGTCGGGCTCGCGCTCCGCGGGGTGCGCTCCACCCCGGCGTCGAGGCCTTCGTCCTTGGCCCGCATCATGTCGGCGAAGCCCTGCGCGAGCGCCTCGCTGTAGCCCCGCCCGGGGAGCGAGGCGCGGAACTCGTCCAGCGGCCGGCGCTCGTAGCGGACCGGGCGGCCGAGGACCTCGGACATGATGCGCGCCATGTCGTTCGCCGAGAGGTCCTCCGGGCCCAGCACCGGAACCTCGCCCGTCCCCGTCCATGAGCGGTCGAGCAGCAGGTCGGCGGCGGCCGCGGCGATGTCCCGGGTGGCGGCCAGGGGCGCCGGGCGGTCGGCTACGACGGTGGAGCTGTAGACGCCGTGGTCACGGATCAGGGCGGTCTGCCAGAGCAGGTTGTCCATGAAGGAGGGGTTGGCGAGCGCCCGGTAGGCCGCGCCCGTGCTCGCGAGGAGGTCGTCCATGGCCAGCGTCGCCGTCACGTGCCCGGCGCGGTCGGCGACGGGCGTGCCGCGGCCGAGCGCCGAGACGCCGACGACGTGTCGGACGCCGTGGGCCGTGAGGGCCTCGGCGGCGGGGCGGGCGAACCCGGAGTAGACGGCGTCCAGGCTCGGCGCCTGCGGCGTCGGCGGGGCGACCCAGAAGACGGCGTCCGCGCCGGCGAAGGCCCGGTCGACGACCTCGGCGTCGTCGTGCCGACCGACGACGACGTCGACGCGGGCGCGGACCGCGTCCGGGAGCTTCCCCGGATCGCGGACGACGACGCGCAACTCCTCGCCCTGGGAAGGGGATCGGTGGAGCAGGAGGTCGAGGAGCCGGCCGCCGATCCGGCCGGTGGGAGTGGTGATGACGATCATGCGTCGAGTCTCCGGGAGGGCCGACCGCGGGGTCCAATACCCTTCCTGGGCATTGATACCTTTCAGGCATGGATCTCGACCTGCGCAAGCTCCGCTACTTCGTCGCGGTGGCCGAACACCGGCACTTCGGCCGGGCAGCCGAACAGCTCTACATCACCCAGCCGGTGCTCAGCCGTCAGATCAAGGCCATGGAGCAGGAGTTGGACTGCACCCTGCTCGTGCGGACCACGCGCAGCGTGGAGCTGACCGCCGCCGGGAAGCAGCTCCACACGGAGGCGCAGGGAATCCTCGCAGCCGTCGCCGCGGCGGTGCAGCGCGTGCACGACGCCGACCTGGGCACCCGGCGGCTCGTCGTCGCCTTCTCGCCCGGGCTCCACGTGTCGGAGGCGATCCGGGCGTTCGCGCTCCGACACCCGGACGTCGAGACCGACGTCGTCCCGTCGCGCTGGTGGGAGCAGGACGCGCCGCTGCGCGACGGCCGCGCCCAAGTGGGCTACCTGCGGCGGCCGTTCGACGACGCGGGGCTGCGTACCGTCCCCATCGGTCGGGATCCCCGGGTCGCCTGCCTGCCCGCCGCGCACCCGCTGGCCGGCCGCGCCGAGCTCACCACCGCGGACCTCGACGGCGAGCGGATGCTCGACGTGCCGATCCGGCGGACGGCCTCGCTCGAGGAGAAGTTCGAGCTGATCGCGGCCGGACACGGCATCGGGCTGGTCCCGCTGAGCGTCGCGCGCTCCTATTCCCGGCCGGACCTCGTCCACCTGCCCGTCACCGACGCCCCCGGGCTCGAGACCTGCCTGGTCGTCCCCGCCGGCCGGCGGGAGAAGCTGCTGCGCGACTTCCTGGAGATCGCCACCGCCACATTGCGGTGCGGCTGACCTTCCCGCCTGGGGAATCCGGTCCGCGGGAATCGACAGGACGCCGGCCGGGGCGCCCGGCTACGCTGCCCCGATGATCGAGGACGGAGCCACGGACCAGGGCAGCGTGACCACGGTCCGGCGGATCGGCGACACCATCCGCCGGCCCGCCGGCGCGTGGACACCCGCGGTGCACGCGCTGCTGGCCCACCTGGAGGCGGTGGGCTTCACCCGGGCCCCGCGCCCGCTAGGCGTCGACGGCACCGAGGAGGTGCTCTCGCTGCTGCGCGGCGAACCCGCCTTCGCGCCCTGGCCGCCCGCCCTGCGCTCGACCGGGGGGATCCGCGCCCTCGGGCGCTGGCTGCGCGAGTACCACGACGCCGTCCGGGACTTCCGGCCGCCCGCCGACGCGCGGTGGCAGGGAGCCGAAGAGGAGTGGCGGCCCGGCCTGGTCATCCGGCACGGCGACCTCGGCCCGTGGAACGCCGTCTGGGACGGCGGGCACCTGGTCGGCTTCATCGACTGGGACTTCGCGGCGCCCGGCCACGCGCTTGACAACCTGGCCCAACTCGCCTGGTACGCCGTGCCGTTGCGCTCCGCCGAGCAGCAGCGGCGAGCCGGGGTCGCCGGGGAGCACGCGCTGCGGGAGCGCCTCGACGCGCTGTGCTCCGCCTACCGGGCCCGGCCGTCCGCGGTGCTCGACGCCCTGGACGCCCTGCAGACCCGGGAGGCCGCGCGGATCGAACGGCTCGGCGGGCTCGGCGAGGAGCCCTGGGCGAGCTTCCTCGCCCGCGGCGACGCGGCCGAGATGGCGGCCGAACAGGCCTGGCTCCGCGCGGAGCGCGCGGCCCTGCTCGACTGACTGCGCGGGCGACGCGCCGCCGGTGGTCCGGGAGTTCTGCGGTGGCGGCCGTCACCATGCTGGGCGTGAAGACTCTTCCGCGGTGTGCGACCGCCCTGGTGCTCGCCCTGGTCCTGGCCGTGGGCCCGGCCGGCCTGGCCGCCTCACCTGCTCGGGCCGACCAGGGCCGACTCCGGCTCGAAGCGGGCTGGGCGGCCCTCGCGCCCGGGGTCGGATACCGGGAACTGACGGTGCGCACCCCGCACGGCGACGCGCGGGTCTACGCCGTCCGCGCCGACCTGCGCGGGCCCGGGGTGCGGGCGGACCTGCTGTTTCCCGGGGCGGTCGCGGCCCGGGCTCCGCTGACCGCGATGGCCGGCGCGCGCAGTGCGGTGGCGGCGGTGAACGGGGACTTCTTCGACATCAGCGAGGAGCAGCACCCGGGGGTGGCGGCCACCGGGGCGACCTCCGGCCCGGCCGTGTACCGGGGGCGGGCCCTGAAGGCGGCGGTGCCGCAGGCGCAGCGGTTCGGCTGGTGGCCACCGCCGGGCGACACCGACCAGGACGTGCTCGGAGTCGGGGTGGACGGGGTGGCACGGCTGGGGCGCCTGGTGCTGCGGGGCCGCGTGCGGGCCGCAGGCGGTGCCTGGCCGCTGGGCGGGCTCAACCAGTACGCGCTCCCGGTCGGCTCGATCGGCGTGTTCACGCCCGAGTGGGGCGAGGTCTCGCGGGCCCGCGCCGCCTGCGGGAACGACGAGTCACGCAAGGCCCCCTGCACGGCGCAGACCCGGGAGGTGACGGTCCGCCAGGGCCGGGTGGCGGCGGTGTCCGACACCCCGGGCAGCGGGCCGATCCCCGCGGGCAGCACCGTGCTGCTCGGCCGCGAGGCGGGCGCCCGGGCACTGGCGGGCCTGCCCGTCGGTGCGCCGGTCGCCGTGGACTACCGTCTGGAGTCGAGCGAGCCGGTGCCCTTCCGCTTCGCGCTGGGCGCCTACCGGCTGCTGCGCGACGGGCAGGCACTGGCCGGGCTGGACGCCACCGCCGTCGAGCCGCGCAGCGCGGTGGGTCTCGCGGACGGGGGACGGGTGCTGACGCTGCTGTCCACGGACGGACGCGAGGGCACCTCGACCGGCCTGAGTCTGACGGAACTCGCCCGGACGGTAAGCGAGTTGGGCTGCCCCGACGGCGTCTACCTGGACGGCGGAGCCTCCGCCACCCTGGTGGCCCGGGACCGCGCCACCGGAGAGCTCACGGTGCGCAACCAGCTCGACCACGGCCGGGAGCGACCGGTCCCCAACGCGCTGGGCATCTTCGCCGGGTGACACCCGGTACCCCGGGGGCCTCAGGCCAGGCGCAGCACCAGCTTTCCGGTGTTCTCGCCGCGGAAGAGCATCCCGAGCGTCTCCGGGAAGTCCGCGACAGTGCCCTCGACCAGGTGCTCCTTGACCTTGATCCGGCCCTCGCCGATCCAGCCCGCGAGCTCGGCCGCCGCCTCCGGGTACCGGCGGGCGTAGTCGAACACGACGAAGCCCTCCATCCGCGCCCGCCGCACCAGCAGCGACAGGTAGTTGGACGGGCCCTGGACGGACTCCTCGTTGTTGTACTGGCTGATCGCGCCGCAGACGACCACCCGGGCGTGCATCGCCAGCCTGGTCAGCGCGGCGTCCAGGATCGGGCCGCCGACGTTGTCGAAGTAGACGTCGATGCCGTCGGGGGCGTGGGTGCGCAGCGCCTTGCGGACGTCCTCGGCGCGGTAGTCGATCGCGGCGTCGAAGCCGAGCTCGTCGGCCAGCAGCGCGCACTTCTCGGGCCCGCCGGCGATGCCGACCACCCGGCAGCCCTTCACCTTGGCGATCTGCCCGACCATCGTGCCGACCGCCCCGGCGGCGCCGGAGACCACCACGGTCTCACCCTCCTTGAGCGCGCCGACCTCCAGCAGCCCGAAGTAGGCCGTCATCCCGGGCATCCCGAGTGCCCCGAGGTAGGTGGACAGCGGGGCGAGCGCGGGATCGACCTTGAGCGCGCCCTTGCCGTCCGACACCGCGTAGTCCTGGACCCCGAAGGCCCCCACCACGTGGTCGCCGACCCGGAACTTCGGGTGGTTCGACGCGACCACCTCGACCACCGACCCGGCCCGCATCACCTCGCCCAGCCCCACCGGCGGCAGGTACGACGGCCGGTCGTCCAGCCACCCGCGCATCGCCGGGTCGAGCGAGACGTACCGCGTCCGCCCCAGGAACTCCCCGTCCCCGGGCACCCCCACGGCCTCCTCCCCGTATGCCCAGTCCTCCGGCCGCACCTCGCCGACCGGTCGACGGGCAAGGCGGATCTGGCGGTTGAGGTCGGTCATGGCGACTCCTGGGGGACGTACTGGCGCGGAACACGGACAGGTGACCGATTCTAAGCAAGCGCTTAGTCATATGACCAGAGAACGTCCGGATTCAGTGGGTTGGGCGTGGTGAAGTGCAGAGGAGGGGGTTGGGGCACCGATAGTCTTTCCGCCGGGCAGCCCCCGAGCGCGGAGACCGGCGCCGGAGAGGAGAACAGCTAGTGGGCACAGCGCAGATCGGTCCTGGCGACTACAGCCAGGTACCGAATCCGGAGCAGGCTCTGAAGTACGCGATCCAGCACATTGCGGGTGAACGCGTCGAGATCATCGAGGGAGTCATCACCCCCGTGTCGCCGTCCTGGGCGCATGAGCGCGCCACCGCCCTGATCGGCAAGCAGCTCGGCCGCCGCATGGACGAGCTGGGCCTGTTGGCGGGCTCGGGCAATCTCGATCTGCCGGGCACGCAGAACTTCTACCTGCCTGACATGGCCGTTCTGCCGGAGGAGCTCTTCGAGTCGGAGGGAGCCCTACTGCCGGACCAGACGCTCCTGGTGGTCGAGGTGACCTCGCCATCGAATGCCGACACCGACCGGACCGTGAAGCGCCGGCGCTACGCGCAGTTCGGTGCTCCGCTCCACCTGCTGGTGGACCGCCAGGAGGGGGCCTGCACGTTGTTCTCCCAGCCGGGAGAACTCGGTTACACCCGGGTGGAGGGCCCGCACCCCTTCGGCCTGCCGGTGCGGCTCCCCGAGCCCTTCGAGGTGGACCTCGACACCACCAGGTTCTGACCCGTCGCCCCCTCAGGCGGCGACGGGCAGACCGGTGAGGACGAAGCACGCCCCGCGGCCCTCGTGCGGGGCCGGTTGGCGGGCGAGCAGGTCGGCGTTGTGGGCGCGGGCGATCTGGCGGGCCATGGCGAGGCCGAGGCCGGAGCCGGGGAGGCTGCGGGCGGTGTCGGATCGGTAGAAGCGGTCGAACACGTGGGGGAGGTCCTCGGCGGCGATGCCGGGGCCGTGGTCGCGGACGGACACCTCCAGGGTTTCGCCGCGGTCGCCGGTGCGGGCCACCCGGACTTCCACGGGGCCGTGCCCGGCGCCGAACTTGGCGGCGTTGTCGAGCAGGTTCCCCAGCAGCCGCACCAGTCGGGCGGGGACGCCCGGGACGACCGCCTCGGCGGCGCCGGGGCCGACGGTGAGGGTGAACTCCTGCCCCGGCCAGTGTCCGCGTGCCGAGGTGACGGCGTGTTCGACCAGGGGCAGCAGGCGGAACCGCTCGACCAGGGCCTGGGGTTCCTCGTCGCGGGCGAGTTCGACCAGGTCGTTGACCATGCCGGTGACCTCGCGCAGCTGCCGCCCCAGGGCGGTGGCGGCCCGGGCGCGCTGGGCGTCGGTGAGGCGGTCGCCGCGGGCCAGCAGTTCGGCGTTGGTGCGGAGCGCCGTGAGCGGGGTGCGCAGTTCGTGGGAGGCGTCGGAGACCAGGCGGCGCTGGGCGGTGACCGACCGTTCCAGCGCGTCGAGCATGGTGTCGAAGCTCTCACCGAGGCGGGTGACCTCGTCGCGGCGGCGGCCGGTGGCCGCGTGGGAGGTGATCCGGTGGTGGGGGTCGCCGGTGGCGGTGATCCGTTCGACCGTGGCGGTGAGCCGGGCCACCGGGCGCAGGCCGGTCCGGGAGACCCACCAGCCGAGGAAGCCGGCCGCCAGCACCCCGGCGGCGCCGAGTCCGGCGAACGCGGCCGCGGACTGCCGTACGGCGCGGTCCACCCCGTCCGAGCGCAGCACCACCTGGAGGGCGGTGCCGCCCCGGAACGGCGTGACCAGCATGCGGGCGGGGAACCCGCCGATGGCGGTGGTGCTGAAGTAGGCCCCGCGCTGTCCGGCGGCGACCTCGCGCACGGCCGGGGTGACCGGGAACAGGTACGGCGCGACCGCCGAGCGGGGGTCGCGGGCCGGGTCGGCCGGGACGACCTGGGTGCAGGCCGGGGCGGCCAGGTAGCGGCACTGCCCGGAGAGCACGCCGGGCGGCTCGCCGCCCTGCTGCTGGGCGCCCTGCTGCTGGGCGGCGACGGTGGCGGCCTGGGTGAGCTCCAGCTCCAGCTGGTGGGTCAGCTCGTAGCGGATCACCGCGAAAGCGGCCCAGCTGAGGCCGAGTGCGACGGTGGCGACGGCCAGGGCGGTGGCGACGGCGAGTCGGACGCGGAGGGTCACGAGTCCGCGGCCAGTCGGTAGCCGACGCCGTGCACGGTGTGCACCAGGCGCGGTTCGCCGCCCGCCTCCAGCTTGCGGCGCAGGTAACCGACGTAGACGGCCAGGGAGTTGGACTCGGGGCCGAAGTCCTGCCCCCAGACGCGTTCCAGCAGGGTCTCGCGGGTGAGCACCTGCCCGCTGTGGCGCAGCAGCAGCTCCAGCAGGGTCGCCTCGGTGCGGCTGAACTCCAGTCGGCGGGCGCCGCGGTGCCCGGTGCGGGTGCGCGGGTCCAGGACGAGGTCGGCGTAGCGCAGTTCGGCGTCGGCCTCGCCGCCGGGTGCGTCGAGCGCGGCGCGGCGCAGCAGCGCGCGCAGCCGGGCGGTCAGCTCGGCCAGGGCGAAGGGCTTGACGAGGTAGTCGTCGGCGCCGGCGTCCAGCCCGTCGACCCGGTCGCTGATGTTGTCCCGCGCGGTCAGCACGAGCACCGGGGTGCGGTCGTGCAGTGCCCGCAGCTGGCGGCAGACGGCGAGCCCGTCGAGGACCGGCATCATCACGTCGAGCACGACGGCGTCCGGCTCGTGGGAGGCGATCTTGGCGAGGGCGTCGTGCCCGTCGACCGCGGTGACCACCTCGTAGCCCTCGACGGTGAGTCCGTCGGCCACGGCCTCCCGCACCTCCTGGTCGTCGTCCGCCACCAGAATCCGCACCGCCGGCCCTCCGTTCCTCGTACCCCGTCGACCTGCTCCGTCCCGGCGGGCCGTGCCCTTCCGGGCATACCGAAAGATAGCGGGCGAAGGCGCGCATTCTCTTAAAGGCCTCTTAGGCCGGGCCGCCACGGTGGTGGCCATGCACACACCTCTCTCGGTCGTCATCGGCGCCGGCGGTACCGGCGGCCACATCTACCCGGGCCTGGCCTTGGCGGAGGCCCTGCGGAAGACCGACCCCGACGCCGTGATCTCGTTCGTCGGCACCACCCGGGGCCTGGAGACCCGGCTGATCCCCGAGGCGGGGTACCGGCTGCACACGGTCGACATGATCCCCTTCGACCCCTCGCTCGGCGCCCGGCGCTACCTGCTGCCGGCGGACCTGGTCCGGGCCGCGAAGCAGGCCCAGCGCGTGGTCGAGGACCAGCGGGCGCAGGTCGTGGTGGGTATGGGCGGGTACGCCTCCGCGCCGGCCGTGCTGGCCGCGCGGATGGCCGGCCTGCCCAGCCTGATCCACGAGTCGAACGCGGTGCCGGGCCGGGCCAACGTCTTCGCCGCGCGGCTCACCCCGCACATCGCGCTCGCCTTCGACGAGACCAGGGCGCACCTGCCCAGGGCCCGTCGGCACCGGGCGGTCACCGTCGGCATGCCGCTGACCGGCGCGGTGGCCCGGCTCGACCGGCAGGCCGAGCGCGCAGAGGCGCGCCGCCGGCTGGGCGTTCCGCCCGGGGCGCGGCTGGTGCTGTTCAACGGCGGCAGCCTGGGCGCGCGACGGCTGACCGAGGCGGCGCTCGGCCTGGCCGAGCGCTGGCGCGACCGGACGGACGTCCGGCTGCTGGTCAAGACCGGCCCACAGGCCCTGGACGGCACCCGGCGGCAGCTCGCCGCCAGTGGCGGTGCCGCCGTCGCCGAGGCGGTGCCGTACCTGGACCGGATGGACCTCGCCTACGCCGCCGGCGACCTCGTGGTCTGCCGGGCCGGGGCCGCGACCGTGGCCGAACTCGCCACGGTGAAGGTTCCCGCGGTGCTGGTGCCGTACCCGCACGCGCCGGGCGACCACCAGTTCCACAACGCCAAGGTGCTCGCCGACGCGGGGGCGGCGCGGATCCTGCGCGACGAGGACACCGACGCCGACTCCCTCGCCGCCGTGCTCGACCCGTTGCTGGCGGAGCCGTCCCGGCTGGCCGCGATGGGCGCGGCCGCCACCGGGGGGACCCACGCGCAGGCCGCCGACCTGCTGGCCGACTGGGTCCGCCGACTGGCCGGCCGCTCCCACGACTCGACCACGACCACGACCACGACGCGTACCCCGATCCCGACCCCGATCCCGACCCCGATCCGCACCATCGAAACGGAGCTCGCAGAATGACCGACACCACCACCCGTGACAGCTGGGCCGACCGGACCGTCCTGGTCACCGGCGCCGAGGGCTTCATCGGCTCCACCCTGGTCGACCTGCTGGTCGCGCGCGGCGCCGAGGTCCGCGCCCTGGTCCACTACAAGCCCTACGCCGAACGCGGCCACCTCGCCGCCCACCTCGGGAGCGACCGGGTCGAGATGCTGGCCGGCGACGTCCGCGACGCCGGCCGGGTCTCGGACGCCGTGGCGGGCTGCGACACCGTCTTCCACCTCGCGGCGCTGATCGGGATCCCGTACAGCTACGACTCCCCGGGCGCGTACGTGCACACCAACGTCGTCGGCACCCAGAACGTGCTGGAGGCGGCGCGGCGCCACGGCGTGCGGCGGGTTCTGCACACCTCCACCAGCGAGGTCTACGGCACCGCGCTCACCGCGCCGATCGGGGAGGACCACCCGCTCCAGCCCCAGTCCCCGTACTCCGCCTCGAAGATCGGGGCCGACATGATGGCGCTGAGCTTCCACCACGCCTTCGAACTGCCGGTCACCGTGGTGCGGCCGTTCAACACCTACGGGCCGCGCCAGTCCGCCCGCGCCGTGATCCCCGCGATCCTCGCCCAACTCCACGCCGGGGTCAGGGAACTGCGCATGGGCTCGCTCACCCCGACCCGGGACTTCACCTACGTCACCGACACCGCGGCCGGCTTCCTGGCCCTGGCCGACTGCGACCGCGCGGTGGGCGAGGCGGTCAACCTGGGGACGGGGCGCGAGGTCTCCATCGGCGACCTGGCGGGCGCGCTGATCGCCGCCTCGGGCCGTACCGACGTCGAGATCACGGTCGACCCGGCCCGGCTGCGCCCGGCGGGCAGCGAGGTGCACCGGCTGCTCTCCGACAACTCCCGGGCCCGGACCTGGTCGGGCTGGGAGCCGGAGGTCCCGCTGGAGGAGGGGCTGGCCAAGACCTCGGCCTGGGTGGCCGAGCACCTCCACCTGTTCGACCCGAAGCGCTACGCGGTCTGATCACCGCCCCGCGCCGCCCGAGCGGTGCCGCACGGCCCGAGCGGCGCGCCCCCCGGTGGGGGACGCGCCGCTCGGCTGGTTCGCTCAAGTGGATTGTCAGAACTGGGTGCTGACGGTCACTCCGCTGAAGTCGGTGGTGGCGTACAGGCTGACGTACCGGTAGCCGGCCGCCGGGTTGGTGACGGTGAGCGTCTGGGTGGTGCCGGGGTCGGTGGAGGAGGCGGTGAAGGCGCTGGGGGAGGCCCAGGTGTCGGCGTTGTAGTAGAGCGCCGCGTTGCCGGTGCCGCCGGAGGTGGAGACCTTCAGGGTGCTGGTGCCGGCCGGCAGGTAGACGTAGAAGTAGTCCAGGTTGCCGGCGGTGCGGGCCTGGTTCGGCCGGGAGCAGTTCTGGCCGAGCGCGTCGGTGCGCGGGTCGGTGCAGGTCGGCAGGGTGGTGCTGCCGCCGGTGGTGACGGTGACCGAGGTCGGGGTGGCGGCGGTCTTGCCGGTGCTGTCCGTGACGGTCAGGGCGACGGTGTAGGTGCCGGCGGCGGCGTAGGTGTGCACCGGGTTCTGCTCGTCGGAGCTGCTGCCGTCACCGAAGGTCCAGTGCCAGGAGGCCAGCGAGGCCTGGGAGTTGCTCTCCACGGACTTGTCGGTGAGGGTGACGGTGGCGCCGTTGACGGCCTGGGTGAACAGGGCGGTGGGGCCGTCGGCGTAGCAGGCGCCGGCCGCGCAGGCGTTCAGCCAGGTGTCGAAGTCGGCGTCGTAGGAGGTGCCGAGGCCGTTGTAGACCGCGTAGCCGCCCTGGTAGTCACCGGTCCGGAAGTGGCCGAGCATGTTCTGGACGTCGGCGGGGTGCTTCTCCAGCATGTACCGCACGGCCAGGTAGCCCCACGGGTAGGTGCGCACCGTGTCCGAGTTGGCGTAGGTGTTCTGGAGGACGGTGCTGAGCTTGTACCGGTGCGTGGCGGCCTCGGCCATCGCCTGGGTGTCGGTGGTGCCGCGGTAGGTGTAGGACTCGTACTCGGCGACGCCCTCGATCCACCAGATGTCCGGGACGGAGATCTCGGTGCCGAAGTTGCCCTTCATGTCGTAGATGTTGTCGAGGTAGTGGGTGTACTCGTGGTTGAGGTTCCACACGTTGGCCGGGAAGCCGTCGTCGTAGGACTTCTTGTACATCACCGACACGGGCTTGTTGTCGGGGTCGGTGACGTCCATGACGGTCTGGCCGCCGTTGTCGGTGGAGTTGTTGTAGATCGCCCAGGAGTAGGTGAGGTAGTCGTCGCGGTTGGCGAAGACGGCGAGGGTGATGGTCTTGCCGTACTGGCCGGGGATCGCGCCGGGGTCCTTGACCATGTTGTGGAAGAAGGTGTCCTCGCCGCGCAGGCTCGCGCAGACGGTGGCCAGCTCCGCGGCGGTGAGGTCCTCGGTGCGTATGGTGCGGTTGTCGCAGACCAGGGTGTTGGGCAGCACGGCGGCGGTGAGCTTGCCGGGCAGGTCGCAGGTGCCGTAGTAGGAGCACTGGGCGTTGTCGAACCGGTTGGCGTTGTACGCGGTGTACACGTAGAGCTTGCCGACGGCGCCGGAGATCGGGGTGCTGTCGAGCACCTGCTTGATCAGCGGCTTGGCGACGGCCTCGACGGCGGCGCCGTCGCCGGCGGTGCGGGCCAGGGCGTTGCCCGCGTTGACGGTGAGGAAGGCGTTGGGGGTGGCGAGCAGGTCCTTGTGGCCCTGCGCGAAGTTCGCCAGCGTGGTGACCACGCTCGGGTCGGCGGTGACGGCGCTGACGAAGGCCGGGTTCCAGTTCGCCCGCCACAGCGGCGCCCAGAGCACGGAGTTGACGGCGTTGACCATCTTCGGGAAGGCGTTGTAGCCGTTGCCGTAGCTCTTCAGGACCTGCTGGTAGACGTTCAGGTACTGCGCCTGGAGTTCGGCGCTGTCGGTGAGGATCAGCACCTCGCTGAGCACGGCGCCGTTGGCGTCGCTGACGTCCGTCCGGTGCGCGGTGGCGAAGAAGGCGTCGAGGCCGGACTTGACGGCGGCGGTGAGCGTGGCGTCGTACGGGCCCACGGTGCTTGCGTTGTTGGACTGCACGTAATAGCCGGCGCGCAGGAAGAGCACCAGCTGCAGCAGGTTGGCGGAGTTGTCGCCGCCGTAGCTGCCGGCCTGGGCCTGGAAGGCCTTGGCCACGGCGAGCATCTGGGACTGCTTGAAGACGTCGGCCGCGTCGGTGCCGGTGACGTTGTACAGCGTCTTGACGCAGTCCGTGGTCGAGGCCTGGACGAAGGAGGCCAGGTCGGCGCCGCTGCGGCTGCCGAAGTCGGAGGGCGCGCAGCCGGCCGCGGCGGGCGCCTGGGCGGTCGGCGCTTGCTTGGACGCGGCGGGGGACTTCGGGTGCGGGGTGGTCTGGACGGCCGTCCCGGTCGGCTGGAGCGCCTGGCCGAGCAGCTCCGCCGGGAGCGGCGCGGCCGTGCGGCCCAGCTCCTCGGAGGAGTCGGGGGCGGCGATCTCGGCGCCGAACGGCTTCGGCGCGGCCGGGGCCTTGGTGGTGGGGGCCGCCGCGGCCGGGGCGGGGGCCGCGACGGCCGCCGTGGCGGCGGCGAGGGCGGGGGTGGGCAGGAGGGCGGCCGGGCCGGCGAGGGCGGCGGCCACCAGGAGCGGAAGGGATTGGCGCAGACGCACTGCGGTGTCCTTGTCCTGAGGTGGGGGAGGTGATGTGGCGTCAGTCATGAGGCGGAGGGGGATTGACGTGTTACCTGTCACCGGATTCAGGGTCAGAACAATGTCACAGGTTATATGTCACGACAAGAGTCCGCGCAGCGGTGGTCGGAGCCGGGGGTGACAGGGGACGAGGGCTGCGGGTTCGCCGTTCGATAAGCGATCGCGTTCGGTTCCGATCGCAGATCGGGTGTGGACGGGCGACCTCCGGACGCTGCATGCTCGTCTCCATGGTGGGGAACGCGAGTACGAAGCGAGGCGGCCGGGACGCGGCGGCTCTGCTCGCCTGCCCGTGCCTGTCCCCCGCGCCGATGCCGTCGCTGACCAGCCGTCGCATCGTCGACTTCGGCCTGCTGGGCTCGTCCGGCTGTCGCTGAGCCGACGCCCGCGGCGCCCCGGCCGGCCCGAAGGGCCGACCGCCTCCGGGCCGTACCCCCCCGGCCCACCGGCGTGTGGGGGAGGCCCGGCCGCCATCCGTTCCGGCTCCTGCTGGATCCAGTGGCCGCAGCCGTCGAGCACGTGTGAGCCGACCAGGCCCGGGAGGCTGGTGGGGAAGGCGCCGATCGCGTCGGCCAGC
>NZ_JBEOSP010000059.1:0-40516 GCF_040303105.1 Kitasatospora sp. NPDC096128
CGGGCGGGAGGTGTGGGTGGTGCACCGGGCGGGTTCACCGGTACGGGCGCGACGGGAGGGAAGGTAGCCGTGCGGCACTGCCGGTCAACTGGTCTTGAGCTTTGCGGATTTGGCGGTCTCGTCAGGGGCCCGGGGTGCGCCTGCTGCTTGGCCGTCCGCCGTGCGCCTCCTGTGGGCCTGAAGGGTCTCCTCGCAACGGGAGGGCAAGCCCAGGCCAGGCTCTCGACTTGCTGTGTCGAGGGGCGGGCCCCTCAGCCCGCTGGAACGAGGCGCGCAGAAAGCGGCAGTGCCGCCCAGCCCTGGGTGGGCCGGGCGGCACCGGTCGTTCTAGCTGCGCCGTTCTTCTTCGGCTTCGAGCAAGATGTGAATTGGCCTCAGCCACTTGCTGTCTTCATCGTAGGGGGTATCCCCGTTGGCCATGGCGCGGATGCTCGGGATCTGTTCGGCGTGAATGCCTCCGGCGGCTTCGAGGTCGGCGATGGCTCGGGCCACCGATCCTTGGAGTCGGCCGGACCACGGCCGCTGGCTGTGGTCGTCGGCGCGCCGGTTGTAGGTGGGTGCTTCCTCCGCCATGTGTCCGAGGAAGACCACGGCGGGGTTGACTCCGACGAGGTTAGCTATCCCGGTGATCTTGTCGTAGTCGGTCAGGCAGCTCACGCCCTGGCTCCTGCGCCATCCCACGGGATTGGGACTGTCGAGTAGGTCCCAGTAGACCTTGTCCATGGCGATGGTCCTGAGGACCTGGGTGACGCTCTTGGTTTGGTGTGCGGCGAGGAGCTTCACCATTCGCTGGTGGAGCAGCTCGGCGAGGCGGCGTCGGATTGGCGGTGCGTCCTTGAGGATCCTCGTCCGGGCGATCGCGGCCCGGTTGGGCTTGCTGTACTGGACGGGGGGCGTGGGGTTGGCTGGCCCTGCGGCGGTTGACTGTGTGCCCGTGGCTGCCCGTAGGAAGGTGGCTGCTATCTCAGTGAGCGTCCGGGTGAGTCCGTAGCTTCCTGCGTGGTGGGTGAGCTTCTGGAGGTAGGCCCTGCGGCTGGCCGTCATCTGGATGACGGTGCTGATGGTTTCCTCTCGCTGGGCGAGAGCGTCGATGTGGAGGCCGATGGTGTCGGACTTTTGGTCGTACAGGCCGGAGGTTGAGTAGCCGATCTGGTGGGCCTCGCTGTAGGCCCGGACCCTGCCGATGCTGTCGTCTCCGAGGACTGAGCGGATCAGGGCTAGCGCGTGCTCGAGATTGTGGCGCTGTTCCTCGGAGAGGACCTTGTAGTCGACCCACTGGGTTGTGCGTTCCTGTCGGTCGACCTCGGTGCGCTCCGCCGTGTGCTTGCGCGCGACTCCGAGGAGCTTCATCAGTGCTGAGTGCTCGCGGCTGGGCAGTTCGGTGTCGATGAGCTGGACGCCGCTCTCCCGGAGCCAGGCTTCCGCTTCGAGTCCGTCGGCACCTGAGCCCTTGTCCCGGTAGTACACCCGCTGTCCGGCCGGAAGGAGCTTTCCGGCGATCTGCCGGAAGGCCAGTTCGACGGAGTAGGCGTTGACGGCGTGAAAGTACTGTTCCTGGGCGGCGAGGGGCTGCTTGGCGAGGGCCCTGCTGACGAAGTGCTCGATCACGGCGGGGTCGCTGCTGTTGGCGAGGGCCTCTCGCAGGTGCTGGTCCAGTGCCCGGCCGTCGATGAAGGTCCGGTCTCGGTTCTGGTCCGCCTTGGCTCGGGTCAGGGGGAGGTCGTAGCTGGCGGACAGACGTGGGTCGCGGGTGACGAGGATTCCGCCGATGTAGATCCGCCCGGGATCTCCGTCCAGCATGATGGAGGCGGTCCGGTCGGGCGGGGTGTAGCCGGGTTGCGTCAGGTACAGAACGCGGGCGATCGCGTCGTCGGCGATCTCCTGAGCGCACTGGATCGTGATCTTGGTTCCGACAGCGCGGTCGAAGGGGTAGAACGTGTAGACCAGGGTTGCCGCTGAGCTGCCGTCGCGGCTGGGGACGATGCCGTCCAGCGGGCTGTGGTGCTCGATGGTCGGGCTGAACGCGTAGCCGACGGTCTCGAACCAGATCTCGCCGATGTCGGGATCGCGCGCCAGGACTAGCGAGGCCAGCTTCTTCCCCTCGCCGAACTGGCCGATCTGGCTGGCGGTCTTCTTGGACGCCCCGAGGAGGAAGGCGTCCTGGGCGATGCCGGGTCCACCGTCCTCGATGGTGAGGACGCCGTCCGCCCAGTGGACCGTCGCTTTGCGGTCCTCGTCAAGCGCGTTGGCGATCAGCTCGACGATTGCCCTCGGCGTGCTCCAGGCCTTTACATACTCCGGAGAGATGGGGAATGGAACGACCTTTCCATCGCTGAGGTTTCGGTACTTCTGTTGGGCATTCATGGATTCCCTCTCCACGATGTGCGGCATTCCTTTCGTGCCGCTTTCGATGAGTGAGAAGATACGGCTTCGAGAGTGCGAGTCAAGCGGCACTCCGGAGGGTTTCGCCCCCTTATTCACGCTGGTCCGGGTTGACTCACGTGCCGCGCAAACTCTCCCAGAGATCACCTAAGCCGCCCCCTCTCGAAGAGGAGAGGGGGCGGCTTGCGGTATGGTCGATATCTTTGTTCAGCCCAGCGGCCCGGCCGACAGAATTCTGTCGCCCCGAACAGAGGGCCTGAGTCAGCCCCACCGCCCTCCTGGCGACTCTTCTCTCAGTCGAAGCTCTTTCAGGGTCACCCCGTAGACGATCTTGCTTCTCTGCTCTCTGAGGATCGTGTAGTCGCCATGCTTCGCTCGGAAGGATTCCTCCTGGGTCTCGGCCATGGCGTAGCGATCGGGGAAGGTGCGTAGGGTGTGCAGCCATTACACCTTTCCGGCCCTGACGCGAATGAGCTCTTCCCCCGCTGAATTGCACGATGCGCCTATGCGCTGGATCTGCCATGCCGTTCCCCTTCTCTTGCTGGCATGCCGGGTGGTGGCGGTGGAGGGGAATGTAGGTGGGCCGCGGCACGAGTCAACTGCGGCCGCATGGCTGGCGGCGCGCGGCACCTGGAGTGTGCGGGGAGGCAGCGCTTGGCCGTGCGTGGATCCCGCAGGCGCTGACGGCGCTTGCGGGTGTGGGTTACCCGAGCGGGCGGCGTTTGACGATCGCCCGCCGGGACTCGCGGTCCGTTGTCATGGGTATCGGCAGGCCGTTGCCGGCTAGGAGGGCCTTGGCCTCGCCTTGGTTGAGGCGTCTGCCTCCGCCGGTGGCCACGATCTCCACCGTGTAGCCGTCGGCCTCGTAGGTGGCGGGAGTGGTCTTGGCCAGGGCGGCGGCGTGGTAGGCCTTCTCTTCCTTCCAGCGGCCTTCCTGCGCGGCAGCCTCGGCGTGGCGCAGGCCGTGGTTGACGATGTCGGCGTCACTGCGCACGGGGGCGGCCTGCGCCGGCTGGGCCCCGGGCCAGCACTCGGACCGGAACGGGCAGTTGTCGCATTCCCTGTCCAGTCCGGGGCCTCGGTGTCCGTCCCTGGGGGCGAAGAACGGGGCTCGGGCATGGTGAAGGAGATCGCGGACGCGGGCGTCGACGAGTGCCTCCTCTCTGGGGCCGAACTCTGCGAGCCACAGCCCGTCGGTCGCGCCGTGGATCCGGGACATCGGCAGGATCGCGACCATCTCGATCGGGTGCCCCTGGACCCGCAGGCCCAGGGCGTAGCCCCAGATCTGCATGAGGCGTGCGCGAGAAGGCAGATGGGCGGGGTCGCTCTGGTCGTACCCGTAGGTCTTGAGGTCCAGGAGCAGCCCTCCCCCGATGGCGAGTGTGGCGAGATCGAAGCGTCCGCGGATGTACAGCCCGCGTATCGGCAGGATGACGTCCTGTTCGACGAGGGTCAGTTCACGGCCCAGCTTGGCGGCGAGGCGGGGCAGGAACCAGTCGTGGATGGCCCGGCCGAGGTGGGAGGCTCGTTGCTCCCGGTGGGAGTCGTCGTCGCTGGGGTCGTGCCCGGCGAGTTGGAGGGCGGCCCGGCGGGTGCAGCCGCCGAGGCCGGAGAGGGTGAGTTCGCCGGGGTCGTGGTGGTCCCCGGCCGTGGCGTCGGAAAAAACCCCGGCCACGGCGCCCTCAAGGTCCCGCCGGTGCTGCTCGAGGAGTTTGCGGTTCACGGGGATGCCGTCCCTTCGCCGGCCGGGCGGTCGGCCTCGATGACGGGCATCTCGGGACGCGGTGCGGTCTGCAGGGGCGTCGATGAGACAGGGCCCGGCTCGGTGACGGGAGGGACCTTGTGCTTGAGCAGCGTCCGGTAGACGGTGTCCGGGGTGAGGCCGACGGCCTTGTGCGCGGCGCGTAGGGCCGCTACGCCGTCAGTGGTGATGCTGCCTGCGGCTATTTCCTTAGCCGTCCGCTTCTCGTCGCCGTCGAGGATTCGGTAGATCGCAATCTCTTTGAGTCCTTGGGAGTGCCGGCGTAGCTGCGCCCAGGCGTGTTGCCTGTCGTCCTGGTCGGGTTGGTCGGGCTCGGTGTTCGGGAGCGCGCCTTCGGGTTCTGCGGTGGCGGGCGGGGTGGTTGCCGGCGGGGGGCTTGTGTCGGCGGGTTCCGGTGCAGGTGTGGCGGGTGCGGGGTCTGCTGCCTGGCCAGGCTCCGTGTTGGTGGTGTTCTTCGGGGGAACCGGAGCGGGGGTGGGCTCGGCGGCGGGGCGTGGGACCTGGGCCGCTGGGGCGGGGGGTGTGGTGGGAATGGGGTGAGGGTGGGCACGCCCGGGCTGGAGGGGTGAGTTGGGTGTGTCGGGTTCCGACATGGGCGGTTCGTCGCCGAGGTCGGGTGCGGGGGCGGGGTCGTGGAAGGGTGCGGGGGCGGGGGGCCTGTGGCTGGCGGTGTGTTCGGGGGTGGGGTTGGGGACGGTGGTCCCGGTCATCGGGGCGGGATCGGCCGCGAGGGGGGTCCCGAGGATGCGCGGGCCTGCCCAGAGGGTGTGGCGGACGTGGGCTTCGAATGCCAGGGAGGTAACGCGGGCGTACAGCATCTGGCGGGGGTAGCGGCGCCAGTAGCTCGCGTTGGGTCCGTCGAGGAGCTCTGCGAGGCGGGCGTCCTGGATGGTGTAGGTCTCGGTGAGCTCGCCGTGGTCGGGCTTGTCCGGGTCGGTCAGGGCGACGGTACAGCGCTCGGGTGTGGTCTCGACGATCCGCCAGCCCCATCCAGCGCGGTGCATCAGCGCGCGTTTGGCGGAGGCGTGGAGTCCCAGGCCGGACTCTTCTGTCTCGTCGGGGTAGAAGGCGTTGAGGGACTCGTAGGTGGTGAGACCGAGGTCCTTGCCGTTCTGCAGGACGAACACGATGTCGATGGGGTTGCCCTTGAGCCAGCGCTTCAGGGATCGGGCGTGGCAGAGCAGTTCGGCTTTGCGGATGAGCCGCGCGAACTCGGGGTCGTCGGCGAACAGTTCGGCGGTGTCGGACAGGACGGGGTAGAGGTCGGTCGGCGTGGAAGACGTCGCGGGCATGGCAGTTAGTCCCTTGGCGGCGGGCCCGGGACCGTGTGGCCGGGCGGGGGAACCGGACCGGTGGGTCCGCTTCGGGGCCGCACAATGGCATGGCGAGACGACGAGTCAAGTCCTGGTCCGATGGAAGCCGGGCGAGCGCCGCAGGTCTGACCGTCCGAACGCCGCGCGGGCCTTGCCAGCTTGTCCGCCGGTGGTCCGCGGTCCTGGGTTCCGGTCCCCTGCGCCGTGTGGTGGCGGTCGTCGGCTTTGGCTCCTGCCGGGCCCGGGCCGCACAACTCGCTCGGGCTCCGGAGAGCGCGCGCCCGGGCCCGGCGGTCCCCTGTCATGCCCCAGGGACGGCCGGCACGCGCATGCGTGATTCGGCACTGCCGGGGCGGGGTGCCGGACGCACGCCGCGATGGGCGGGGTGTGCCGCGAGCCCGCGCACTGAGGGGGCAACTACACGGTGGGCGGCCCGGCGGACCGTCCCGGCTGACTGGTCTGGGGGCGGTGTGCCAGGTTCAGGAGGCTGCCCGCACCCTGTCGCGTGCGCGGGTGGACGGCGGCCCGCTGGCGTTCCTCCTGAGCCTGCTGCTGTGGGCTCAGGACGGCCCTCGTGTGCCGCTCCTCCAGCAGGGCGCCGAGTGTGCTGTCGTAGTCGGCCGCCACGTCCTGCAGTCGTGCGGCCTCGGCCAGAAGCCATGTGGCCTCACGCGCGGCTGACGCGATGTCGCCTTGGACCGCCCCGTTGTGGAGATCCGGAAATTGGGAGCGCAGGTAGGCGAGGTCGCTGCGAGGGTCACCGGGCCACAGGTTCCGTGCCTCGGCCAGAAGGGCGGCTGCGTCGGTGCCGGCACGCGATGCCGCGCCGGCTGCCCGGTCGGCCGCCTCGCGCAGCCGCTCCGCGGCTGTCTGCTGGTGCCCTGGGGTGGTCGCGTTCAGGAGGAGCCGTACCGGATGGCTGCGCGCGCGCCGCTGCGCGCGCGCAGCCAACTGCCGCAGTGCGCGGGCCTTCTCGGTTTGCTCTCGCTGCTGCGCGAACAGTTCGTCGGCGCGCCTGTGGCATTCCCAGGCCCTGCCCACTGTCTCGAACCTGCTGCGCAGCCGGACCGCGTTCGGGCCTTCCCCGATGGCAGCCTGGGCGGGAAGGGCTTTGGCGCGCTCCTTGGATCCGCGGGCGCGTTCACGGGTGCGGGCCGTTGCCCGCCCCAGCCAGGCGATCTCCTGGGCCAGGTGCGCGTCCGGCAACGATCCGTGGGGGCGCGAGTGCCACGGGGGTGTTCCCGTGTCGTGGGCGGCCGGCCGACCGTGGTGCCAGAGGTCTTCGAGTCGCAGCCGTGCGGTCTCGTCGGTTCCGGGTGTGCGCTCGTTGTCTGTCGGGCCGGGCGGCTCGGTGGCGTTGGGGTCGCCGGGTGTGCTTCGGAGGTGGTGTCCCCCGAGCTGGCGCCAGAGGTCCTTGAAGGTTCGCAGCTGCCCGAGCCGTGCTGCGATGCTGTCCTGTTCGGCCGCCTGCCGGGTGAGCTGGGGCTCGAGGCGGGTCAGGTACTCCTCCAGGTCGATGGTGCCGTGGTCGAGGAGGTCGTTGAGTTCGCGGCGCTCGGCCACCTCCTGGAGAAGCTGCTGGTGGGCCAGCGCCCGGGCGGCGGCCTCCTCGACGATGCGCTCCTCGCGGCTCAGCAGGTGGAGCGGTTCGTTGGCGGTGGTGGCGGCGAGGCGGGCGAAGGCCTGGGGGACGCCGTCGCCTGTGAGGAGGGTTTCGCGGGTTCCGGATGCCCGGGTGGCGCACAGCGCGGGGCCGATGGCGGTTGCCAGCCATTCGTAGGTGGTGTCGCCGACGGTTGCGGTGCCCATCAGCTCGGTGGAGCGCCCGTCGTCCATCGGCTCTTGTCCCCCCGGGGTTCGAGTGGCGGCGGTGGTCCGCCCTCTCGATGATGTGCTGGCGAGAGACTGCGGGCGAGCGCGGTGTCGTGGGGGTTCCCGGATGGTGGTATCTCGCGGCTGGGTTCCCGCACCGCGGGATCTCCGCCAGGAGTGCCGGCCCGGGCGCGCGATTGGGAGGCGACGTGAAGTGGGGCCTGAAACGCTGTCCGGGAGGAGTTGGACAAGGTTGCGCGACTGCGGGACGCGTACGGTTCACTCGCAGGTGGTGCGGTGCCGGCTGGTGGTTCGGGGTGTGGAGCGGTGATCGTCGAGTTGAACGCCCAGCGCCTCGCCCAACCGGCGCGTCGGAGTTGTTCAGGTGCGAAGGCGGGCCAGGTTGTGGCGGGTCGTCGCCTACGGCTTCGGTGTCTCTTCTTGGTCGGCTGGGATGTCGGCGGGTTCGTCGGCGGTGCCGATCCAGATCGGGCTGCGGATCACGACGATGTCGGCGGTGACTGCGCCGAATCGGATGGGGCCGCCGTGGTAGGCGTAGATGTACGTGCCGACCTCGCGGCGGGCCGGAATGGTGTGCTGCTCGTGGTGACGATGGGAGCTGGTGGCCAGTTCGGCGATTTGGCGGGTCACCCCGGGTAGCGCGAGGGTCTCGATCGCGGCCTCGTCGGCCTCCGGGTTGTCCACGGCGAGGAGCTGGAGGGCGCGCACTGCGTCCCGATCGGTGAGGGTCTCCCGGGCGGCTGGCAGTGCGGTGCGACCGGGCTGGATGTTACGGGCAGTCCCGAAGAGGGCCCAGGCCACTGTCGCCGGCATTTTCTGGCTGACGCCGGTGTAGAGGACCAGCCGCGGGTCCTGAAACTCGCCGATCTCGAACAGGTCGAGCTCGACGTGGGCCGCGTGCGTGGGCAGGCAGGCAGGCCAGTTGGAGAACAGCTGGTCAGCGGAGGGGATCCGCGCCTTGACGGTGGCCAGGTCGGCTGCGTGCTCGTGCGTGCTCACAGGTTGTATCCCCTCTTGCTCCCGGCGCGGGTCACAGCCGAGGGGTCGTCCAGGGTAACGAGGCCGGCATTGGCAACTCCGGCGTCATGCCACGGTTTCCGAAGACACGAACCTCCTGCTTGATGTGGGACATGTTCGTTCGTTCCTGTCTGTTCCCGACTGTGTCCCGCCCGCCGTCCCCTCGCTGAGCCGGCGGGCGGCCGACTCGGGGCGTTGGGGCGGTGAACGGGCCCGGTTTCGACGATGTGCCTGCCATGGATACGCCGGCCCGTCGGGCGGTGTCAGCGCCGGGTACGCGCGTTGCGGATGCGGCCGAGCACGATGCCGGCGGCTATGACGCCGAGTGGAGCGAGGATCTCGGGGAAGGCGTGGAGCTTCGTAATCGTGAGGAATCCGACGATGACCAGCACGTACGGGAGGTTGCGCAGGATCAGCCGTGCCATCGCAATCATCTGCATGAACTCCCCCTTGATTGTGGTTGCTTACGCTACCTCAGGTGCGGTGGCACTGAGGCCGGCGAGGCGGGTTCGGACGGCTGCGAGGGCGCGGTCGGCCTGGGGGGTGGGGGCGATGCTCTCCAGGGCGGCCAGGAGGGCGGGGCCGGTTTCGCGCGCGTGGGTGTCGGGTGTGTAGCGCCAGGATGCGGTGGCCTGGCGGATGCTGAAGCGGGCCTGGCGGCTGGTGGGTCCGAGGGTTTGGGCCCAGGTGTCGGCGATAAACGTCCACAGCTCGGCGGCGTAGCGGAAGTCTGCGGACATCCAGGCGAGGTCGGCTCGGACCTGGGCGGTGGTGAGGGTGGCCGGGTGGTGGTGGCCGTGGGTGTGGGTGATGTCCTGCAGGAGTTTGTCGGCGTGGCGGGTGGCGGTGGGGAAGTCGTGGGCGCGTCCGGCGGCGTGCACAGCTTCGAGGGCCTGGCGGTGTTCGGCGGGGAAGGGGTCGGGGTCCGGTGTGTGCGGTTGTGGCGGGGCGGCGGCGGGGGGCTGGTGGTGTAGGGGCTCGCCGGGGGCGAGTAGGTCGGTGGATCCGTCGGGGTTGACCTGCAGTCTGAGGTGTTGGCCGGTGCGGTCGTCCGTGATGGCTGCGGCGAGGGGCTCGCCCAGGCCGGCGGCTTCGAGGGTGAGGTGGTGGAGGACCGCGTGGGTGGGGTCGATGTCGGCGGGGGCGGTCACGGAATCGTCGTTGATCGATGCTGTTCCGTCGGCGGTGATGTGGACTCGGGTGTCGTTCACGCCACTCCCTGGGGGATGGGAAGGGTGCTGGCTCCTGCTGCGGACGGGAAGGCGGCCTGGGCCCAGCCGCGGTAGCGCAGGTGCCACGTGCCGTTGGTGAAGTCGGTTCGGGGCCGGATGCCGATGAGTCCGTCGCCGGCGATGTCGTTGCTGGCGACCATGTCGTTGCCCAGGTAGAGGGCGACGTGTCCGGCGTTGCTGCCGGTGTCGTAGAACAGGAGCGCCCCTGCGGGGGGTGTGTTGTCTCCGGGGTGGGCGTCGCCGCTGGCGACGAGGCGCTGCCAGTGGACGTTGGCGGTCTCGGAGCCGGATGATCCCCAGCCGTAGGACTGGGCGACGAAGTTGTCGCACATGCGGCTGAAGTCCGAGCGTCCGCTGGTGGAGGCGGCGCGGGCGGCGGCGATCGCCTGGGTCGGGGTGCGGGGGTTGTGGGCGGTGAAGGTGCCGACGGCGTCCGCGGCGGCGGCACCGATGGCGCCGCCCACCGCGGTGCCCGTGTTGGTCGCCGTGGCGGTGTCGCAGCCGGTGTAGACGGAGGTGACGGCGGCCGTGCCCCAGGAGGTGCTGACGAGCCCGCCGGCACTCTGCTCCCACTTGGCGTAGGCCGTGCGGTAGCGCGCGTCGGGTGCCTGGACGTCCGCGGCGACGTCGGTCAGCGGGCGGGTCTGCCAGTCGCGGACTTTCACGAGTGCGTCGTAGTACTGGTTGGAGGCGTAGACCGGGTCGGTGATCTGTGCGGCCGTACCCCATCCCTGGCTGGGCCTTTGCTGGAACAGCCCCAGGCTGTCGCGGTCGCCGTGGTTCAGGTTCTCCAGGGTCGATTCCTGCATCGCGGTGGCGACGGCGATGACCGCGGCGCGGGGACTGAGGTTTCTGGTCCGTGCGACGTTGGTGATGGTGGCCGCATTGCGGGTCTGCTGGTCGGACCACTTCGGGCCCTCCTGGGGGCCCTGGGGGTTCATCGGTACGACGATGGCCTGGTTGCCCTGGGTGGAGGGGGAGTCCGCTCCGGAGGCGGCTGCGGCGGAGCCGGGCCCCTGGGCGCCATCACCTACCGGGGTGATACCGCCCGTGCACGTCGTCGTGTTGGCTGCGCTTGCGTGACCTGCCGCCATGAGGACGATGACGGACAGGCCGCCCGCCATCGCGAGGAGTAGTGCGAGAAAGCCCAGCGCGATCTTCCGCACCTCACCATCCCTTTCCTTGAACGCGCTCGGGGCGGCCGCCAGCGGGCTCAGATTCCGTGGGCCGGGATGCCGCCTCCGGGGTTTCCCGTCCTGCGGACTCCTGGGCTGTGAACGTCACGTGTCTAATGCGGCCGCGACCACCCGTCGCATGTAATGGGCCAGCGAACTTGCTGCGGTTCAAGGAGAGGAAGGAAGCTCCGACTCTCGGATTCGTGGCCAACATCCACCGAATCCTCCGGGAATCGGAGAGTAGCCGATAGTTCCGCGATCTGCAATTGCCTTCCCGACTTTCAGCCGAGAAGGGGCGGACCTTTCAATGAAAGTCTTCAACAAAGGGGCGGGCGGGATATGTTGCATCTTGCGCGGGAAGTTTTCTTGGCCAAGGATCCTGATTCCGGCAAAACCGCCGGGGGTACCGTCGACGGCCTGGTCAAGGGCCTTGCACCGGACTGGGGGCCGTTCGCACAGATCGGCGGCACCGCGCGCACCGTCATTCAGGCGATCATGGCTGCGGTGATTCTCGTACTGCTCGGCCGCGCCCTGCTGGGCCTCGTCCACCTGCGTGTCGGAAATTCGCAGCACGACACGGTCCAGGTCAAGCAGGGCCAGAAGGAGCTGGCGGGAAGCCTAGTCGCCGCATTCGTCGTCGCGTCTCTCGGAACGCTGTTCACCATCGTCTACGGGATGGGGATCTAGTGCGCCGCTCCAGGTATTCCGGCGCCGGCACGAAGGTCATCAGCGAGGACAGGGAAACGAAACAGAACGCCAGTTTCCGGCGTGGCCCGGCCATCACTCTCGCCGCCATCGCGGTCGTCCTGGTCCTCGGCTTCGCTCTCGCCTCGCGCGGCGGGGACGGCACCAGCAGCACCCCCGGAGCCCCGCGGGCGGCGGCCGCTTCCGCGTCCGGCGCCGGAGGGGAGAGCCTGGCCGGCTCCGGCGCCAACGGCCAGCCCGCGGGGCTGCGCCTCGTCGGCGGGGTCCCGGCCGGCTACACCGACACCCGTGAGGGCGCCGTCGCCGCCGCCGTCAACGCCGAACTCGCGCGATCGAGCGCCGCCTACCTCACCGACCCCAAGGTCAGGGAGCGCATCCTGAAGGCGATCATGACCGCGGATTCCGCACCTGCCCAGATCAAGGCCGATGACGCCGCCTCGGAGAAGTTCGGCTCCGTCCTGGGACTGACGGCTGACACCGCGGACCAGCTGATCGCCCGGGCCTCGCCGCTGGGCTCCAAGCTGACGAGCTTCTCGCCCCAGGTCGCCACGGTCAGCGTGTGGATGTGCGGTGTCGTGGGCCTGGCCACGCCCAACGCCCCGCTCCCGGTGTCGGCGTCGTGGACTACCTACACCCTCTCCATGGTCTGGCAGGACGGGGACTGGAAGGTCGCCTCGATCTCCGGCTCGGCGGGTCCCACACCTCTGCAGACCACCGGGCAGAAGCCGACGCCGGTGGATGCCTTCGCCTCGACGAACAAGGAATTCGATGCGCCCCCGTATGTGGGCTGACCGCAGCCTGCCGCGCCGAGCAGCGGCACCCATCGCAAGCGCCCTGGTCGTGTTCCTCTCGGTCGTCTTCGCCACTCCGGCCCGCTCCGACACCGGCGACGTCGCTAAGCAGGTGTGCAGCCTCCCCCTGATGGACCAGATCTGCGACAGCGCCGTCACGGTCGGCAAGACCGCTGACTTCGTCTCCGACCCGTTCGGCTACATCGCGCGTGCGATCGCGAATGCCGTCGCGAGCGTCCTGACCTCCCTGGCCGAGGACTTGGACGTCACCCAGGTCGACTGGTCGAACGAGGGTTTCGTTCGGACCTACACGATGGCGTTCGGCGCTTCCGTCATCCTGACTGTCATCCTGTGGCTGATCGCGGTCGCCAAACGCGCCATCCAAGGCGTTCCGCCCCTGCAGGCGCTCGGCGAGTCCATCGGATTCCTGCTGATGTCCGTCATGGCCTCGGCGTTCGCACCACTCGTCGTCGCCTACACCACGGAGCTCTTCGACGGCGCAGCCGACGCCATGCTCACACCGGTCGCCCACGACATCGGTCGAGCGGCCCCCCTCATCCTCGGCGCGCTGCTGGCCCTGCTGGCCTTCGGGCCGGCCGGCATGGCCATCATCATGATGGTCGGCGCGTTCCTGCTGATGGCCATTCTCGGTGTGTGGCTTGAGATCATCGTCCGCAACGCCCTCATCTACGCCGGCCTCGTCTTCGGGCCCACGGTCTTCGCGGGCCTGGTCGACCGAGACCTGTGGGGTCACAGCAGGCGCTGGGTCGGGGTCATCCTCGGCATCATCGCCTCGAGGTACGTCACCTTCACCGCCCTCGCCCTGGCATCGGGACTCCTGGTGGGGGACAAGAGCCACAAGGCCGGCATCCTGCAGGCGTTCGGAACCATCCTCACGGCGCTCGCCCTCTTCTGGCTGGCCCTGTTCCTGCCCTTCCAGGTAGCCAAGTTCGTACCGGTTCTCGGTGACCAGCTCCAGGAAGTCTTCAGCTCGCGCAAGCAGATGCAGGGCGGCGTCTCCGGCGGCGCCGATTCTGCGCAGTCGACATACGGCGAGCTCAAGTCGCGTCTCGGCCCGAAGAAGCCGGAGAAGACGGACGGCGAAGAAGGCGCCGGTGATGCGGCGGACCCGCAGGCTCCGGAGGCCGGGGCCGACGCTGCCGGGGGAGTCGGTGCCGCCAGCGCGGCCGGTGGCGTCGCGATGGGCAAGGCGGCGGACAAGGTCGAGCAAAGCGCGATGCGCGGCGTGGACGCTGCCACTGCTGCTTCGGCCCCGGACGAGCCGCGAGGCGGTCAGGAGGCAGGACCTCCGAGCCCGGCGGCTGGCGCCGGAGACGGGCAGTCCGACCCCGGCGCTGCCTCACTGCCGCAGGTGCCCGCGAGCGGCGAGCTGCCGGATGCGGTGAGCGCCGCGCCGGACCCCGCTTCTCCGTCAGCTCCGGACGTGTCCACTCCCCCGCCCGTACCGGCGGGCGGCGGCGGCCCGGGCACAGGCGGCCCGCCTCCTGCTGGCGGCGTTCCGGCTCCGCCGCCCACGCGACCCTCTGCTCCACCCATGCCTGCCGCGCCCGCTCCTCCGGCGCCGGAGAACGCCACGTGGTCCGACGGGAGTCCGCTGGAGGAACCCCCCGATGCCGACGAGAACTGACCCGACCCCGTCCCGAGAGCACGATATGGAGCCCCGATGAGCCGCAGCTTCGTCTTTCCCCGCCCGCGCCCGCGGGGCCTGCTGGGGCGGCGCCTTGAGGCGGATGAACAGTGGGTTCTCGGCGGCGGCGTGCTCGCAGGCCTGCTCGCACTGTGGGTGGGCCCCGGCATCCCGCTCAAACTCCTCGCCTTCGTGGTCGCCGTGGGCAGCACCACCTGGGCGACGCTGGCCCCCTGGCAGGGCCGGACCTTCCTCAAGTGGTACGAGATCCGGCGCACCCACCGTCGACTGCTGCGCGACGGCCGGCTGCTCTACAAGTCCCTCGCTCCGAAGGTCGGCCGCAACTGGGACGGCTCCCCCCGGCCCGTCCAGCCGCCCCCCGGGGTCCCCCAGCTCGAGTGGATCAACGCCCGTACCGCCTTCGGCGACCTGGCCATCCTGCTGCAGCCCGACGAGGCGATGTTCACGGCCGCCATCGAGATCGAAGGACAGCAGAACTTCGGCGGCCTGGACACCGAGGACAAGGAGCGGCTCGTCGGCGCGTGGGACAGCTTCCTGAAGGCGCTGGCCGACTCGGGCGGGCGCATCCGCCGCATCCAGTGGCTCAGTCGCGTGGTGCCCACCGACCCCAACGCCCATGCGCGGGACGCAGCGCAGCGTCGTGACCCCGGCGCGCCGAAGTGGCTCCTCGACTCCTACGACAGTCTGCTGCGGACCGTCGCGATCTCGGCGGAGGACCGGCGTCTGGTCCTGGTGGTGGGCATGCCCTACGACGCGCGGCTGGTCGCCGAGGCCCGCCGGTACCGGACGCTGCACGAGGGGTTCGGGATCGTCCTCGGGCGGGAGGTGGAGGAGTTCATCCGCCGCCTCGGGATGGCTCAGCTGCGGTGGGTGCGCAACCTGGACGAGCCGACACTGGCCAGCTGGATCCATCACAGCTACGACCCGAGCCACTGGATCAACGACACGGAGGGCATGGACCGGGCGACCGCGTGGCCTGCCGAGGTCGACGCCCGTGACCCGGGCGTGATGCTCTCCCGGAGCTGGGAGGGGGCCGATCCCTGGCACAGCGTCACGGCTTGGTGGAAGCAGTTGCCGGTCCTGCCCGTGGGCATCAACTTCCTCGCGCCGCTCATGCTGTACGTGCAGGACGTCATCTTCACCGTCGGGGTGACGATGGATCTGGTCAGCAGCGACGACGCCCTGCGCGAGGCGATGGCGGACGTCACCAACGAGGTCGGGCAGGCCGACACGAAGGCGGGCAGGGTCGCCGACCCGCGGGAGGCCAAGGAACGGCGTACCGCGACCGCCGCCATGCACGACATCGCCAACGGCGCGGCGGGTATCCGGCTGACCGGCTGGGTCACCGTGACCTCGCCGGACCCCGAGTTGCTGCGCCGGCACAAGGACGCTCTGGCGTCCGGTGCCACCCTGGCCCACCTGCGTCTGGAGTGGTGCGATCACGAGCACTTCCGGGCCCACGCCAACACGCTGCCGCTGGCCGGCGGCCTGCTGAAGGACTGAGCGCCGTGCTGGAGATGCTCCGGGCTCAGAAGCAGACCCGCCGGCGGGCGATGCGGACCACGACAGCCCAGGCGTGCGGGCTCTATCCCGCCGTCGGAGCGCCGGGAGGTGACCCGCGGGGGGTCATCATCGGGCGTGAGATGTACAGCGGGAAGGCCTACATCTACGACCCGTTCATCCTCTACGACCCCTCGGCGCGCGAGCGCCTTCCCAGCGGACACATCCTCATCCTCGGCAAGAGCGGGTACGGCAAGAGCGCGTTGGAGAAGTCCTATGTGCTGCGCCAACTGCGCTTTCGCGACCGGGCGTTCGCCGTCCTGGACGCCCAGGGCGAGGACGGCGTCGGCGAATGGGACGGCATCGCCCGGGCGCTGGGGATCAAACCGGTCCGGCTGATCTACGGTGGCCGCGACGAGGAGGGCGCCGTTCG
Organism: Kitasatospora sp. NPDC096128; assembly: GCF_040303105.1. Classification (NCBI taxonomy): domain Bacteria; kingdom Bacillati; phylum Actinomycetota; class Actinomycetes; order Kitasatosporales; family Streptomycetaceae; genus Kitasatospora; species Kitasatospora sp. NPDC096128. The sequence goes on from NZ_JBEOSP010000059.1 coordinate 15,813, forward strand.
GATCAATCCGCTCGACCCGCGGATCCCGGCCGAGCACCAGTTCAAGATCCTCTGCTCCATGATCGAGATCATCGGCGGGGACATGTCCGCCGAGACCCGGTTCGCGCTGTCCGTCGCCCACCAGGCCGCCGTGGCCGCCGCGGGTGCCGCCCGCCGAGTGCCGGTCCTGTCCGACGTGCTGAACGCGCTGACCGCGCCCGAGCCGGCGGAGCTCGGGCAGCGGACCGTGAGCGCCAGTGAGCTCGGGCGGTGGGGCCGGCCCGCGTCACTGGCCATGGACGAGCTCTGCTCACCGACGCGCGAGCTGGCTGGGATGTTCGACGGGCCAACGACCGTCGGCATCGACCTGGACGCGCGCCTGATCGTCTTCGATCTCACCCGTCTCCCGCGTGAGGGCACGGCCATGCCGCTGCTCATGTCGGTGATCGGGCCGTGGCTGAGGTTCGGGTGGATCCGGCCCGGTGACCGCATCAAGCGCACGCTGATCGTCGAGGAGGCCTGGCACATCCTCAGCCACCGCCCGGTGGCACGCCTGTTCGAGGAGTTTGTGCGCTACGGGCGCCGCCTGGGGCTCTCCTTCATGGCCGTGGTCCACCACCTGACCGATGTCGACGTCAACGAGTCCCCCGAGGCCATGGCCATCCTCAAGCTCACCGCCACCCGGGTCCTCTACCACATGGACAAAGCGGACGCGGACGCCACCGCGGACTACCTGCAGCTGCCGCAGTGGGCGCGCGAGGCGATCGCCGACGGCACCAACGTGTGCGCGCCGGGGCGCGCCGTCTGGCAGGTCGGGGGCCGCATCTCCCTGGTTCAGCACATCCGTTCGGCTGTCGAGGTCCGCCTGACGAACACCAACAGCAGGATGACGGAGACCCGGAGCGGCGGCGAGGCTCGCAGCGCCCCGTCCCAGGCCCCGCTGATAGCCCTCACGAAGGGCGGCGCGGCATGAGCATACCCAAGGTCGCCTCCCCCATATCGGCCACACGGCTGCGGCTTGGCCGGGACTCCTGGTGGATCGGGCCGCTGGTGGGGCTGGTCATCCTCACGGCGCTGGTGTGGCTGGCCGCGGTGCTGTCCGGGCTGGCGGCCCATCAGCGTCCCGCCCATGTCGGCTGGGGCGAGGCTGGCGCCGGCTCCGCCAAAGTCTTCATCCACTTCCTCGAACCCTCCGCCGCCTTCAAGAAGGGGTCGGGAGTCGGGGGCCCCGTTCCGTTCTGGACGGTGTTCCTTGCGGAGTGCGCGGGCCTGTACTTCCTGGTGAAAACCGGGTGGCAGCGCTGGCAGCGCCGCCGCTCCGACGGCGCCGACGGCCTGGCCACCCGCAAGCAGCTGGAGGCCGCGATGGGCGAGGCCAAGGCGCTGAGCCGGATCCCGGCCCTGCGGCCCACGCTCGCCACGGCCGCCCCCGTGGACGTGACCCAGGTCGCGGTCTTCTGCGGCAACGCGGATCCCTCGGACATCCCCCTGTGGCTGACCATCGAAGAGAGCCTTCTCCTGGTCGCGCCCCCTCGCGAAGGAAAGACCAGCCAGTTCATCCTCCCCGCCATCCTGAGCTTCCAGGGGACAGTGCTGGCCACCTCCAGCAAGACGGACGTGCTCTTCTCCTCGGCCAAGCTGCGGGAGGTCCACGGCAAGGTGTGGACCCTCGACGCGACTGGCCTGTCGGGCTGGCCCCACCAGCTGGCATGGCCGCTGACCGACGGATGTGAGGACTTCCAGACCGCGCGCCGGCGCGCCGAGACCCTCACCGCCTCCACGAAGTCCGACGAAGGCACCAAGAACGGCGGCTACTTCGTCATGAACGCCAAGATGCTGATCACCTGCTGGCTCCACGCGGCGGCGCTGGACAAGCGCAGTGCTCTCGACATCCTCAAGTGGGCCACCGCACCGGCCGAGCGCGAGGCCGTGGACATCCTGGCCCGGCACGGCCGCGTGGAGCTCTCCCGGGCCCTCGCGGCGCAGCACGCGGCCGCGCCCGAGGAACGGTCCGCATCGTGGCGTACCGCCGAGCAGTCGTTCCTGGCGCTCTACGACGACCGCGTCGCGTCGATCTTCGCCCCGTCGCAGCCGAACTTCGACATCGAAGCGTGGCTTCGCGGCGGCGGGACCCTGTTCCTCATCGGCGACGAGGAGGAGGGGTCGGCGCTCGCGCCGATTCTGGCGACTTTCACCCAGGCGATCCTGGACACCGCGAAACGGATCGCTGCGCGGATGCCGAACGGACGCCTGGACCCACCACTGGGCTGCTTCCTGGACGAGCTTGCCAACGTGGCGCCACTTCCGCAGATCCCGAGCTTCATGAGCGTCAGCGGGAGCCAGAACATCTTCGTGGCCGCGGTGCTGCAGAACCTGGCGCAGGCGGAGGAGCGTTGGGGCCAGACCGGGGTGCGCAAAATGTTCGGCGCAGCGACGGCGAAGATCATTCTTGGCGGTGTCAGTGATGAGCAGGAGCTCAAGGCCTACTCCGCGCTCGTCGGGGAGTTCGACGAGGACACTGAGTCGGTGTCGGATGACGGCGACAGGGTGTCCTCGTCGCTGTCGGTCAGGCGCCGCGCCGCGCTTGAGCCGAGCGACATCCGCATGCTGGAGGAGCGGACGGGGCTGCTGGTCCACCGCCGCACCCCCGCCACCCGGGTGCGGTTCGTCCGTGCCCACGAGGGACCGAGGGCGGCTGAGATCGCCGCAGCGACCAAGGAGGCCCTGGCGATGGTGAACCGTGCCTGACGCATTCGATCCGATCTTCGAGGAACTGGCCTCGATCAACTCCGAAATGGCCGCGCTGACCCAGCGGATGCTTGACCTCGAGCAGCGTCCAGTACCCTCGGCGGCGGGCCCCGGCGCCGGCAATGGGGCCGTAGGCGGGCCGTCCGACCGCGGCCCCGGCGTCCCGGTCCTGTGGCGGGCCCTGACCGCGGAGCAGTCCGGGGTGCTGTGGCCGGAGTTCGTCGCGTGGGTGGTGTGGCTGGCCGACGCTTACGAACTGACGACCGAACAGCTCCCGCGGCAGTGCTGGTGGCAGCACGCCGGGGTGGTGGAGGAGCTGACCGCGCTGTGGACCTCCCATGCGTCCGCCTACGCCTCGGAGGAGGATGTCGGGGCATCTCCGTATCTGTGGCAGGACGCGTTGGCCAGGGCCGTGGAGCGGATCAACAGGAACTGGCTGGGCGGTTGCGTCAACGGCTTCCACGAGCCCCGGTCCCGGATGTCCTTCACCCGCGACAAGGCCTACGCGGAGGCGATCGTGGATGTCGGACCACCACTTCCCGAGAGCGGGGCGGCCGATGCCTCTGGGCTGCCCGAGGCAGGTAGGTCCTGACCGAGGATCGCCAGCGACCGCAGGCGCGGCATCAGGCGACTCTGGCTCGATGCGGTAGGGCTGCCCGCAGCCCCCGCGAGGCCACCTCGTCGGAGCCGGTCCCCCTCTCCGGCATGAGCCCGCCCGAGGTGCTGCCGAAACCCATAGTTCGTAGACTGTTCGTTCTCTCGACGAGGCGGGCCGGCCAATGGTGCATCGAGTTCAGGTCCGCCGGCCTTCGACAAGGCCGCCTACAAGGGGCGGAACGTCGTCGAACGCTGCTTCGCCAAGCTGAAGCAATTCCGGGCGGTGGCCACCAGATTCGACAAGCTGGCCAACCGCTATCGGGCCGGCGTCGTCCTCGCCTCGCTGATCCTGTGGCTGCGAGCCGAGGAGCAATGACCCGCCACAAGATCAATTGTTATGAGACACGGCCTAGTCCGCAGGCAGCTGGTAGCGGAGCACCTCGGGCCCGAACTCCCGCGGGAGCGGAACCGCTGCACCCGCAGCCGGGGCTCGGTCGCCGCACCGAGTCACTTCAGCTTCTCCTCGATGTCCGCGTCCCCTCGGGGCCGCAGCTCTGGGGCCGCCCGCTGATCGCCCGCACCACCGTCCAGGGACACATCACGGTGCTCGTGCCTGTCTCATAGGCGGTCGTGCGGCAGTCCGGTCCGCAGGCAGTCATCCACCCAGGCCGATCCCGCCGAGCATCGGGACCGTTCAGGCTCGGGGCAGAGGCCACGTACGCGGGAGTCGGCCACGGAACATCCGACGCCCGCACGCCCCTCTCCCCTGCCGCCAGTCGTCCTGCTGTCGTCTCACCTCGGGCCTACGCACGCACCCCTGATCGTCACGGAACCGGCGGCGATCCAGTTCACCCCGCCGAATCGGACAACGACGGGGACACCGCTGGCTCCGCGCCCAGGCCGTAAGCTCCCGAGCCCAGACGAGCGCTCCGCGCAGCCGAGCAAGCGGCCTCCGCATCCACGCCAGACCCGTCCTGCCCACCCTGCCGGAGTGCGGTCACAGGTACTGAGGCCGACGGACCCGAGTTGGCTACCGCCTCGGGAGCAGTTCATGCGGGATCCTGCGATGGCTGGTGCTGTCCTGCGTACCAGAGGACGGACGGTGCCGGCCGGGTCGTGGGCGGTGCGGGGTACGCCGCGCCGGCGGCAGCCAGGCTCCACAGCAGTTGCGGCCCCGGCGGCTGAGGGATCTCCCCGTAGTCCTCGTCCTCACCTGCGACCGGGAGCTGGTGGATGACAGCGGCGATCCGCGCTGGGAGGCGGACATCAAGGCCTTCCGCGGACCGGGTGACGATGTCGTCGCGCACGTGAGCTGGAAGGAGGCTGCGTCCCGTAACGGTGGGCGTGACCGAGGGGCGTGGGTGGTCGGCCATGGTCTCCGCCTGGTCGCGCCACCAGTCGGCGTCGCGGATCTCGCCCCGGCTGCGGTGCATGAGGTTGAGGCAGCTGGCCGCGGTGTAGCTGCCGCCGCCGGCCGCGAACTCCCACCAGAACTGGGCGGCGTCCCGGTGACCGGTGACCTGGAGCAGCGCACCCAGGACCAGGGCGCCCTCGGGGTGGATGCGCCGGCTATCCGTCAGCAGTTCCAGTGACGGCGCGGCCTCGGGCTGCGCGAGGATCAGGGTGACCGCCAGGTCCAGTTCGTGGGTCGCCTGCACATGCTCGGCGCCCAGTGGTGGCGGTGCGGCGAACAGCCGCCGCCACGCGTTGGCCGCCTCACGTGACGCGGCCACCTGGTCCGGAGGCGGCAGGTCGGCCGGGTCAGGCCGCTGCTCGGCGGGTTCCAGGTGGTCGCGTCCCATCGTCACTCCGTACTCTCCCCGTCCTTCGCGCCCAGCAGTCGGCGCAGCTTGCGCACCGCCTGGTGGGCGGTGGTCCTCACGTTGCTCTCGGAGATGTCCAGGTGCTCGGCAATCAGCGAGTCTCTCAGTCCGAGGAGGTAGCGCAGCACCACGATGTCGTACTGGCGCTCGGCCAGGCGCAGAATCGCCTGGTAGAGGTCCTCGTGCTCACTGAGCTCCTCCAGCGAGACGCGGGCCTGCGCGGCGAAGTGGCGGATGGCCTCGGCCCGGTCGGCCAGCGGGCTGCCGGGCGGCCTTCCGGTCTGCGTGATGACCTCGGCGACGGCGTCCTCGACCGCGCTCTTGATCAGCGTCCAGGCGAACGCGGCAGGCACGCGGTGGCGCAGGGCCAGCGGCCACTGACGCCACAGCTGCTCCTTCATCCGCTCGACCGTGTGCAGGACACGGACGTCGTCGTGGAGCCGGGCGCGTGCCAGGCCGACCCACGCGGGCGAGTGGGTCTGGCAGAAGGCGTCATACGACAGGCGAAGGGTACTCTCCGCACGGCCTGCGGGCGCCGTCTCGTGCTCGGTCACAGCGTTGTTCCTCCCCAGTGGCCGGCTGCGCCGACCGCCCGGTCCGACCGTGGTCGAGACCCCCCCACCCTGGGTCCCGCAGGCCGGCTTCCTCGGAGAACGGTTGCTCCCCATGCGCACATCGAAGCGCATCTGAGCGCCTAGCGTTAAGGCGATCAAATAATGACATTGCAGGCCACAAGGTCCGTTAGTTCATCACATGATTAACCGCCAAAAAGAACGCTTGTGATCACTTTGGAAAGGTTCTGAGGTAGGTACTTCGCCTCCTGGCTGGGACTCTGTCGATTTCCGGCCTTGATTGCCCGCGGACAGCTGTGGGCATAGTGGGGGAAGGCCGCGCCAGGGCCCGCCAGGCCTCGCCATCACGCGAGGCCAGGAACGATCCGCCCGCGGCGCCGCCGACAGACGCGACTGGGGGGGTTCATGGCAGAGGACACGAGCGACAACGTGCACCGACAAGGCGTCGAGGTGACCCTCGACATCCACCGTCCCCACTCCGCCCGGATGTACGACTTCTTCCTCGGGGGAACGACCAACTTCGAGCCGGACCGCGTCGCTGCGGCGCAGACCCTCGCGGTGTTCCCCAACGCCCGCATCGCCGCCCGCGCCAACCGCGCCTTCATGCACCGCACGACCAGGACCCTGGCCCGCCGCGGTATCCGACAGTTCCTCGACGTGGGTACCGGCATCCCGACATCCCCCAACCTCCACGAGGTCGCCCAAGAGGCAGACCCGACGTGCCGCGTGGTCTACGCCGACAACGACCCGATCGTCCTCACCCACGCCCAAGCACTGCTGCGCAGCGCTCCTGAGGGCCGCACGGCCTACATCCAGGCCGACGTACGAGACCCCGAGTACGTGCTGAACGCCCTGGAGAGCCAGGACGTGCTCGACCTGGACCAGCCGGTCGCACTCAGCATGAACGCCCTCCTCCACTTCGTGCCGGACGGCGACGACGCGTACGAGATCGTAGAAGCGTTCAAGGCACGCATCACCGCGCCTGGCAGCGCGCTGGTCATGTCGCACTTCACCCCCGACTACGCGCCCGCGGACGCGGAACGAGGCGCCCGCGTCTACCGGCAGGCCGGCACCAACGTCCAGGCCCGTACCCGCGCGGAGTTCGCCCGGTTCTTCGCCGGCTGGGACCTGCTGGACCCCGGCATCGTCTCCACCCCCCGCTGGCGACCGGACACCGATGCTGACCTCGCCAACGTCAGTGACACCCAGGCGTCCTGCTACGGAGCCGTCGCGCTGCGACCATGAAACGCTTCAACCAGACTGACAGGTCGTCGCGGTGAATGTGAAGTCTGTCGGGCGACCCGCCGCTGAGGGTTGACTGCGCGCTACAGGATGCCCTTCCAGGTCCAGGGACGTGGACCGGACCGGCCGCGAAGGCAGTTGACCCGGTGGACGGCTTCGGCCTGCCATGCCGGATTCCTGGCGGAATGCTGGGCCGCATAGGACACGATGCGCAGCTCGCGGATGGCAGCTAGCAGGCCGTACCCGCTCCATGTGGTGACGTCGTAGCCGTAGGCCTCGCAGAACAGTTCGTACTCTGCGAATGAGATCGTGCCGGTAGTTCGATTGCGCACGGCTATTGACACCAGGTCCCATTCGAGCGGGCCGATGGAGGCCCGCTCCAGGTCCATTACGAGGGGGCCGGCTGGTGTCGTGACGATGTTCCCCGACCAGGCGTCGCCGTGCACGATGCATTCAGCGTGTGCGGTGTGGAGGCCTGCGGCCCATTGCCGGGAGAGGTCGTCTTGGTAGTCACGAAGCCATCGGCGATCCTCGATCGGAAGGGAGACAGCAGCGTCGATCCGGTCCCTCAGGCGGACGAACGGATCCAGGCGCCCGAGGTCGAGGTTCACAGGGCGCGGGAGACAGTGGAGGGCCCGAAGGACGTTTGCCGCGTCGAGCGCGCTGCCAGGCTCGTGCTGTGGCACCTCCTTCCAGAAGGTGACCGGACGCCCATCGACAACGACCGGCTGCTCCACCTCGATCGGGACCACCGTGCGGATCCTGTGTGCCGCGAGCCAGCGTGCGAGCCGGACCTCCCGGGCAGCGACTGTGCCCTGTCCGGGAGGACCGATGCGGGCGATGATGTTCGTGGGCAGTCGCCATGTCTCATTCTCGGCGAGACGGTATGGCGTGGCGCCAGTCGACTCGAGGCCTGCGGCTGAGCAGGCCTTGCGCAGGAGAGTCAGTGAGCCGCCTGTGGGTGCTTGATCCGTCACCCCCTGACCGTAGCCCGGATCTTGTGCCGCAGCTCCGCCGACCCCGCGGTGCCTCCTGCCGACCCGGCGACCCTGCCGAGTTCCACCAGTTCAGTGCTTGCGCGCTTGGAGGTGAGGCTGTCGCTGTAGGCGGCCGCGCTGAGCCCAAGAGCGATTCCTTCGGCGGGATCCCCAGTCGCGAGCACGAGCGAGGCCAGCTTGATCGATGACATCGCCCGCGAGCGGGGGTAGTGGTCGCCGTGGCCGCGGACTGCGTCGGCGAAGCGCTGGAGTGCCAGGGCCGGATTGTGGCCGCGGGTCCCGACCGAAAGGTCGTACAACGCGTACGCCGTGTCGCCGTTGTGCTGGGCCTCGTCGTAGTACCGCATCCACGCGGGATCATTCTGGGGCTGGCGACGAGAGAAGGCGTCGTCCGCCGCCCCTACGGCGGCCAGGGTTTCCTGGACGCTGCCGAGCTTCCCCCAGGCACGGGCCCTTGCGGTGTGCAGCATCGCTTGCTCTGTGGCGGTCAACCGGTCGGATCGGACCAAGCCTTTCTCGGCATAGGTCAGAGCGTCATCGGCGTCTCCGGTCCAGACCGCCTGTCGGGCAAGGAAGGAATAGCCCTTGGCGCGCAAGTCCCACTGCCGGACCTCCTCCGCGCATTCCACCGCGATCTTGAACGCGGTCGTGGCCTTCTCGTGCTGGAGGCTGTCGAACTGGCAGGCGCCGGCGACCAACCCGAGCCTGGCAACGGCGGCGAGGAAGTCGGTCCGCAGTTTGTCCGGGCAGCTGACGGACAGCAGTGCAACGGCCCATCGCATGGCGCTGTGGGCCTGCAGGCCCACAAAGCCGCCGCCTCCGAAGGAGGTATCCCAGCGCTGCAGAGTAGTGGCGTACTCGACCAGAAGGTTGATCTCCCGGGTGCTGATGCGTTCTGGGACGGGGAGCTCCGCTGAGGGGGTGAGGATGCCGAGCAGGTCCAGAGGGGCGAGGGCGGCGAGACCGCCGATGGCGAGAATGGCGCGACGGTGCATGGGGTCACTCCCAGACAGTGGTGTGCTTCCCCCCAGGATGGATCCCTCGAGCATCAGTCCTGGTCGTTGGGCGCCACGCTGACGGGAAGTATCCGCATCAGCCCCGGATTTATCCGCATCGAAGGCCATAGGCCATGAACGTCGGAAGAGCCCGCCGGTCTCGAGCAGGTCGTCCAACCGCGGTGGAAGGTCTGCCGGGCACCGGTATACGCCTTTCTCGAGTTTGAGCAGCAGATCCACGCTGACCTGCAGATCTGCGGCGAATCTCGCAGCACTCACGTAGCCGGCGGCCTTGCGTCGGTGGCGTACCTCGGCGCCGAACCAGGCGGCGGGCGAGGCGCTCGGGTCGAGCGGCTTCTCAGGCTGCGGCATGGCCAGATCCCTCCTGATGCGGATTCTTGAGGTATCCGCATCAGCCCCTCCCGGAAGCCGTGCGCGCCCTCTTGAATGAGTTTCGATCAGTACGGACGCCAGTACACACCGCCACCGGTCCCTGCGAGGGGGAAACCGGCCAACGACTGGATTCGCTATGGGCCTTGAGGACGCCGCACCCACCGGACTCCTGCGTGGTCAGGTCCGGCTGGGGGCAGGCCAGCTGTCGATGGACCTGGAACTGACCGGCTTCGTGATCCATCACGCTCGGGCCGTTGCGGTCAGCTGTCTGCGGCTCTGGCGGGTGCCCGAACTGGTCGTGGGCGATGCCGCGGTGGTTGTTGGCGAGCTGCTGGCCAACGCGCTGGACCAAACGCGCAAAGGCCAGACGCCGGCGACCTCGGTCGAGCTGCTGTTGCAGGTGGCATTCGGGGCGGTGGTGGTCGTCGTGCATGACGACCACCCGCACATCCCGACCATCCCCGAACCGGGTTCGGCCAATCCCTACGCCGCCGGTAGCCGCGGGTTGGAACTGGTCCGTGGAATCGCGACCCAGTTCAGCTTTGCCTCCAGTCCCAGAGGTGGCAAGGACGCCTTCGCGTTGATCGATCACCCGCGGGCGGCGATGGCCATCGGTGATCAGGGCACCGCAGCTTGACCAGCTGTACCCACATTCGCCGCGACGTTCTCCTGAGGAGCTCTTTGATGTTCGGATCCTTTAGCAGGTGGCCCAGGCCACTGCGTGGTCGTAGGAACCCGATCAGCTCTCCGGCGCGCGCTGCATCCCGTTGCTGTCGCCTCTGGGGAGAGATCCTGAGGAGCGCCGTCGCCGCGCAGCACTCCGACGGGCTACTCGGGCGCGCGGTCTGCGGCGTCGGCCCAGTAGTGGGTGAGCAATTCCGCCGGCCAGTCGGGCTGCCTGATCTCGCCCCGGGGACCCATCTGCGGAAAGTAGGGCCCCAGGTCGATGACGGGTGTCCCATCGACGGCGTCCAGGTCGGTGACGTGCAGGTCTCGTCCGTCCACCCTCAGCAGGCGCGGGAACGAGGTCGCCAACTGGTTGGGCCGACGGTGGTTCCTGTGCGCAAACGTGCCGGTGGGTGCCCAGCGGGGATCGTTGCGGGGACTGCGCGTGTGCAGGTGGACGTCACCTGGCGAGGCCCGGTTGAACTGCCAGGTCACCAAGAGGTGCGAGAACTCCTCGAGGCCCTGCAAGGTCTCGAGGGGGTACTGCTCGTGGATCCGGATGATGGACTCGACCCCGCCTTGGTAGTCATCGGCCACGGTCAGGTGGCCTCCGACGACGACTCCGATGGGCCTGACCAGAACCGGTTCGCTCATGGCTGTCTTCCTCCTCGTTCACGCCGGCGGACGGCCAGCGGTACCTCATGGCGGGCGCGAGTTCCCGCGCGCGGGTCAGCCTATGGTGCGCAGGAAGTCGTGGGCGCGCTGGTCGAGTTCGGCCGCCCGGCTGCCGCCGCGGCCACGCAGCGGGGACAGAGAGCTTCGCATGCTGAGCACGGTGTCCCGCACCCGGCCGGACTGGATGCCCTGCATGCCGTCCAGTGCCTGGCTCCACGTGGCGCACGCCGCGTCGATGTGGCCTTGGCGTGCCTGGACGTCGCCGAGGTAGCCGAGCGTCACAGCGCGGGTGCGGGCGTAGGACAGGGGCCGAGTCCGCACGCTCCGCTCGAACTCGGCCTGGGCTCCTTCCAGGTCTCCGAGATCGCGCAGGGTGCAGGCGGTTTCGTGGGCGAGGCTGGCTTCGGAGAAGAACGACACCCGCCCCGGTTCCTCCCCGCCTCCGGGGGTGCCCGCGCTGCCGAGGTCGTCTTCGGCGCGGCGCAGCGCGATCAGGGCTTCGTTCCTGTGGCCTGCGGCTGCGAGGGCGCGGGCGTGTACGACGCCCACCAGGGCTTTCTCTCTGGAGCTGGCCTGGTTGTAGCGGTGTCCGTCGACGGCGGCGTCGGCGAACTGCAGGGCCTGGGCCGGGTGGCCCAGGTCAACGGCCTGGTGGGCTGCGGCGCGCAGGATGTGTCCGGCCAGCGGGGCGTTGTCGGCCTCGGCGGCCAGGGCAAGTGCGATGCGGAACGACTTCTGTGCGGCGGCGTGGGATCCGTAGTCGAAGCTCATCCAGCCGTCCAGGTAGACGAGTTCGCTGGCTGCGGTCGCCAGGTCCTGGCGGAGCCGGTTGTTCGGGAGGCGGCTGCTCAGGTAGGTGGCGACGTCGGTGCGCAGGTAGGCGCGGAGCGCGGCGCGGCCGGCGCCGCCGCCCAGGCGCTGGTCGCGGCCGCTGAAGAACGACATGGCCTCGCGCAGGCTCTCGACGTGGGCCTCGGTGATGGTGAGGGGCGAAAGGGCCGCTCTGCGGTGGGCCTGTTCGACTCGGCCGTGCCACCAGCCGGTGGGCGGCAGGGCTGCGCCGAGTGCGGAGTACCCGAGCAACTGGCGTCGGCTGATCATGTCGGGGTCCCCGAGGTCTACGAGTGCGGACACGGTGTCGACGTCCCACTTGTCCAAGGCGGTGTCGGCCTCGTGGTCCGGGGCGAGCCCGATCTCCGAAAGGGTGACCGCACGGCCCAGGCCTCGCGAGAGCGCCTCGCACAACATAGCCGGGCCGCGGCCCCGGGGTCGGTACCCCCTGAGCCACTGCGCGATGTGAGAGCGGGTCACGGTTGCCAGCTCGTCGGCTCCGGCCTGCGCCGCCACCTGGCGAAGACGCATGGCGGTCCGGTCCTGGGACCAGCCCAGTTCCTTGATGACGGACTCCAGCCGGGTGTTGCGCTGCGGCGCCACGGCGCGCTCCCTGCCCTTGAAAACGATCTTAACGGACTTAACGGTGCTCACCGCGGCGCTGGGGTACCCACAGGCGGTGGCGGGCGGTTTGCTGATCGTGACGATAGCCCTCAACGGCCAAGGCTGGAGGGGGTTTCGTCAACCACCGCGACACCGGGTGGGAGGCCGTCCTCCGGCTGGCCGAGGCCGCGAGCCGGCGCCCCGGGCGGTCCTTCCATCTGCCACGACACTGCGAGGACGGACGATGACAAGCCTTCCGGCACGGACACGGCTGCGGGGCCCGGGCCTGGCCCCACGGGGGACCGGGACCACCCAGCGGGCGCAGCCTGGCACGGCCGGCGGCAACGTCTCGTCGCCCGGACGCCGTTGCCCGGCAGGGTCCTCGTTGCCGAACGGCGGACGCTGATGGCGGCCTTCCTGCGGGGCGGGCGCCACCGCGCAGGCACGGCCCGTGCCGTGGTCACGGTCGGCCATGAAGTGCGGGAGCGTGTCGAGGCCGAGTTCGTGGAAACCTGGTTGCCCCGCATGCTGCAGGCCGCCGAACTGGGCCTGCCAGCGGCGGAACCCACCGAGGTCTCCCCGAGTGTGCGCCACGCCCGTGAGTTGCTGCACGCGTTCACCCGCCGTGTCCACCGACAGGCTGCTGCGGACACAGTGGCGGCAACCCAGTCACTGCTCGCCGAGCTGGGCCGCCAGGCGATGGCCATCAGCGCAGCCCAGCAGCGCATCACCGACCACGAGTCGATGGCGAGCCTTTACGAGGCCGACCACGCCAACGCCCTGGCCCTGCGCTTGGCCGTCCGGATGTCCGCTCTGGCCACCGGAGCCTGGCCCACGCCCCGCAAGCAGGCGGCCCATCTCGTCGACATCGGCCGGGCCGCTCAGAGCCGGGTCGCCGACTACCAACGGATCAAGATCCACGGCACCCCCGACCTCACGGTTCGGCCGCAGGCTATCGAACCGCTCATGGCCGCCGTCACCGAGCTCCTCGACAATGCGCTGCGCCACGGCGGAGCCCACGCCAGCGTCGTCCTGGGGCTGAGCGCCGATCCGCAGTCCGCGGGCGCGTGGGTGACCGTCACGGACAACGGACCGGGAATGCCCGGCCGGACCCTCTCCCTGCTGCGGCGGGTGCTGGATGCCGGCGGCCGCGTACCGACCGGGGAGAGCTGGCCCGGACAAGGCATCCGCCTGGTCGCTCTGGCTGCCCGCCACCTGGGCCTGAGAGTCGCGCTGGCGCGCGAACCCGAGCAGACCGTCGCCACCCTCCAGGTGCCTGCCGGCCTCCTCGTTCCCCCTCAGGCGCCTGCCACCCTGCTCCGCCGCCCCTGACACATCGCATCACCCCGCCCGACCCGAAGAAGCCCGCCGGCGTTGCCACTCGCCGGCCTGCCACGTGAAGGAGACCGCCGTGACCGTGTCCTGTGCCCGGCTGACTGCGATGAGGTGCGCCGCGTGACGGCCACGTGTGCCGTCGGGCAACCGGAGCTGGAGGAGGGCTTCGACGGGATCGAGCTGGGACTGCACCGGGCGCAGTCCTCCCGGGTCGAGTCCTGCCTGCTGGGTGGGATCGACGGCTTCGGCGCGGACCGCGAAACGGCGGGCCAGCTAATGGCTTTGGACCCCACGGCCGTGCGGTCCGCGCTGCAGCGCAAGGCGTTCCGGCGGGCCGCGATGTCGTTCATCGCGGGCTGCGGCCCGATGCGGATCCTGGATCTCGGGTGCGGGCTGCCGCTGCCGCACTGGTGGAAGGCCGCACGCTCGCACTCGGTCCAGCGCTGGCTGGTGGGAGAGGTGTGCGAGCTGGCCGCGCCCGGATCGAGGGTGCTCTACGTCGACCAGGACCCGGTCGTGATGTCGCACGCCCGGGCGCGGCTGGCTGGCAACGGGGCCTGCGCGGTCCGTCACCTCCATGCCGACCTCGCCGACGTAGAGACGGTGCTGGCCGCAACGGAGGTCTGCGAGGGTGAGCCGTTCGTGCTGGCCCTGTTCGACAGCCTCCATGAGGTCGAGGACGCGCACGCGGTGGTCGCCGCGTACAAGGAGGCGGCCGCACCGGGGAGCCTGCTGGCGGTCAGTCACCGGAGCCTGGATGACGTCCAGGACTGCCGGTACGCGGCGGGCCGAGGTTCGACGGGGCTGCCGTTCCACCCGCGCTCCCGGGAGGAGTTCACCGCGCTCTTCGACGGCTGGGAGCTGCTCGGTCCCGGTGTCGTCCCCGCCGAGCGGTGGTCCGCCGCGCGCGCCCCGGGCAAGCGCCGGCTGACCCGGGCGGCGGGTGCCTACGGCGCCGTCGCGCGGAAGCGGTAGGGCCCCATGCCAAAGGTGAGTGCGGGCCCCTCGTTTCCGGTCCAGCCGGTGTGGCTGCCGGCCCACGTCGTTGCCCTGCTCTGCGGCCGGGCCTTCGAGGTGCTGCGGGTCGACGACCAGCCAGCCGCGGCGGTGCTGGAGGCGATCGGCCCGGCCTGCGGTCCGGTGATCGCCACCCGACTCGGCTACCACGACTTCCTTCTGCCTCCCGGCGAGTTCCTGCGCCAGCATGTACCGCGGGCACCCGGGGTGCGCCCGATGCCGAACGAGACCCGCGTCGACGTTCCGCCGCTGACGGCTTCGCCCCACGAGGGCATCCACTGGCTGGTTCCGCCGGGCACCGGAGCCACAGACCTGTCCGCCGTGACGACCGCACTGGCCGGCCACTTCGCGCACGGCGGCCCTGCCCGGCACCGCGCGCCGCCGCGACGCGACCGTCGCTGACCATCTTCGAACCCACCGAGAGGAGAAACTCATGCCCGCTCCGCACTGCCAGCACAAGCCGCCCTGCCCCCGGGCGGAGGTCGCGGACTTTCCCGCTGCCGAGGCCGTGCACGCCCACCCCGAGCAGGGCTGGTCGCTCCTATGCAACGGTGCCGTCTTGTTCGACGACGGCGGCGCCCTCTCCGCGTCCGGCCAGGTCGCCGGGCCCTTGTACGCCAGGAGCGCGGCGTGAACGCCACCCCCACCCCACCGGAGCGTGCGGCGGCGGTTCTCGCGCCGGACCTGCCCGGTGGCGCCATCGCCGCGTACCGGGCCCTCGACCGTTCCGTTCCGGTTGGGCGGGGTGCCAGGCCTGTTGTGGGGGCACCGTGATCCGACCGTTCGCCATCGTCCCGTGCGACGACGCCGTCCTCGTGTTCGATCCGGCCACCGGTGCCGCTCACCGCAACTGGCAGCCGCTGCCCACCGGGCGGGCGCTGATGGACTCACAGCAGGTGACGCGGTGGCCGGAGGAACGGGCCGCTCTGTCGGTGCGCGCTGTCCCCGAGCTCCTGTCCGGCCCGGTTCTGGAACGGGCGGCCGCAGCGGGTGTCGTCGCGGTGGACCTCACGTGCCGGTACCGGGAGCTCGACGCGGACCTGGTCGCCCTGACCGGGCGCATCCGCGCACGCGGCCTGCTGGTGACGCTCTCCACCGACCGGCCTGGCCTGGAGTGGCTGGCTCCGCAGCTGGCCTGGTACGTCGATGCGTTGCGGGTGCACCTGGAGGCCCCTACGGAGGCCGACCACGACCGTCAGGCGCGCCCCGGCGCGGCCGCGTACGCCCAGGCCCTGCGCGGTGTGCGGGCGGCCGTCGACGCCGGGATCGCGACCGAGCTCGTGGTCCCGGTCCCACCGCAGGCGGGACCCGACCACCACACGGTGATCAAGAACGCTGCCCACCGCGCCGGCCAGCTGAACGCCGTCGGGCTCACCCTGGTCCTGGCCCGGGCGACCACGACGTGGAGGTCCGGCACGGCAGGTCCCCTTCATCGCCCGGGACCGCGGCCTGCCGGTCTGTCCTCGCTGGCCGCACTCCTCCCACGGCTTGAGCTGCCCATACGAGTACGGGCGGGCGCCGGACGCGCAGTGGTCCCACTGCACGCCCTGCCCACGCCGGCCGGGGTGGCGTGATGCCGGGCCAGCTGCCCGCCGACCGTTCCCCATCCCTGTACGTGACGCTCCGACATGGCGAGGACCCGCGATGGCGTCCGCTCGTCTGCCCCGGAGGCCGTCCCGTCCGGGTTCACGAACGCCGACGCCGCCGCCGGACCGGGGTGAGCCGGTCACACGCCACCGCGCTCATCGCCGGCGGCTGCACCCTGGTCCTGGTTCCGGTGGCAGTCGCGGGGGCTGCGGTCGTGGCGCAGGTCCACAGGCTGCCGGACCTGGAAAGCCCGCGGGTCTGGCAGGCCGGCCTGCTCGTGCTGTTCGTCGTCGCCGCCGCTGTCGGCAACGGCGTACCCCGCGCCGTACGGAAACTGCGCACACCGCCGACTCACCTCGCACCCACCACCGTCTGCGGGGCGGGCCTCGACCCGGGCCCCGGTGCGGGCGCCGCCCGCCCCGCCGGCGCCCGCAGGCACGACACCACTCCTTCCAACCACGGCGCGCGCCGGCCCCCGCACACCCCCGGCGCTGCCCCGACGCCCGCGATCTCCCAAGGCACCAGTCCGGACCGCCCGGACCACCTGTGCACCGCTCGACCGACAGGACAACCGCCCCGATGACCAGCACCCCCCAAGACACCCACCTTGGCGCCTTCGTCGTCGGCTCTCATCTGCGCCATCTGCGGGAGTGCCAGCACCTGACCCCCGAGGGCCTCGCCCGCCTCATCCCCGGGCTGGGACGCCCGGACACTACGGCGATCACCGCCCTGGAGACCGGAAGCGGCGGCGACACGGGACTCGTCGCGGCATACCTGCGGGCCGTGGACGCGGGCCCGGCTGCGGCCGACGACTTCCATCGGCTGATCGCGGGCATTCAGCATGACCAGCCGGGCGCGGCCTTCCTGGACGATGGCCACGGCGCGCAGTGGCGCCACCTGATCCTCGAGGCCGACGCCGACCGCCTGCTGCTTGCGGCCTCGACCACACTGCCCGCGCCGTTGCGCACCGTCCGCACGCAGGCGGCCATGCTGATGGAGAGGCCCCACGGACCGGCGGCTGCGGCGGCCGCGCCGACCACCGAGCCGGCGGCGCGGCTCACGGGCTGCGCGTTGTGTGTGGCGTACCGCGAGGGCCTGGGGGCTGGCCCGGCCGGCGCCGAGGACTGGCACCAGGTGATCGCTCGCATGCGGGGCGCCGCATTCGACATCCGTGTACGGCGCGCGGATGGACCCGACACCGTTCTGCTGCTGGACGAGGCCGCGCTGCATCCGGGCGCCGGCAGCGCTCGGGCCCATGCCGAACAGATGGGCCTCCTTGCCGAGCTCCACGCCCGCACCCGGCTGAACGTCCTGGTGGTGCCCTCTAACAGTGGGGCCGTCCTCAGCGGCGAGAGAGCTGAACTCTCCTTCGGCGGACGAGTCGTGGTCGCGACCCTCGAAGGCTCAGGTGTGCGCTACCGCACCGGGCCACGCCACGACCTGCGGTTCGCGCTGTCGCGCTCCCTCGACCCGGGCACCAGCGCCCGCCTGCTGGCCGCCGCCGGCGGCACCCTCAGGCGGCGGCGTGCCGGGGTGTGGTGACGGGGCCGCCCCCCGGCCCCGGCCCCGGCCACCGTACAGCCCGTACGACCCCACGCTTCCTCGCGGCCGCACCCGCACTCCGTCGACGTACAGGAACCGAGACCCATGACCCACCGGACCGTCGCCGCTCCCAGGACCAGGCAGCCCTCTGCCCGGGCGCGGGACCCGCACGCGTCCACCGCGCCGTCCACTGCCGCCGACGCCCTGGCCGCACGCACCACGGAAGGCGCCCGATGAGTGCGGGACCCGGCACGACCCGCAACACAGTGACGAACAGTCACGCCCGCACACTCGTCCAGGCGTCCACCATCGGGCATCTGAGCGTCCACACCGGGGCCGACAGCGCCGCCCCACCGCCCGTCCCGCGCCAACTTCCCCGCACGGCAGCCAACTTCGTCAACCACCGCGCCACGATCGGCAAGCTCCAGGACGGCCGCCGCCGGATCACCGTGCTCCACGGGGACGCCGGAGTGGGCAAGACCGCCCTGGCCACGAAAGCCCTCGACGCCATGCCGGTGCCGCCCGGCGGACAGGTGATGGCCCGCCTGCGCGCCGGGGAGATCGGCGGAGCAGCACGGGTGCTGGAGGTCCTGTCGCGAATGCTGCGCGCGCTCGGCCACGAGGGGCCCTGGGCCGATGTGGAGGAAGCGGCTGCGATGTGGCGCACGGCCACCACCCAGCGGCCGGTTGCCCTGCTGCTGGACAACGCGGCCGACGCCGAGCAGGTCGTCCCCCTGCTGCCCGCGGACGGCTCGACGGTCGTCGTGACCAGCCGCCGGCCCCTGCCGGAGCTGGCCCTGGAGGGCGCCGAGCACCACCATGTCGCCCCGCTCGCACCGGATGACGCCGTGGAGCTGCTCGGCCTGACGGCGGGCGGGATCGGCGGCCACGAGGACCATGCGGCCCGCAGGGTCGCCGCCATGTGCGGGCACCGGCCTCTCCTGCTGGTCCTCACCGGCGCCCGGCTGCGGCTGGACCCGGCCCTGCGCCTTGCCGACGTCAACGACCCCAACGCCCACTCACCGGCGTCGGGCTCCTCCCCGGACGTGATCACCGTGCACCTGCGGCACGCCCAGGACCTGCTTCCCGACGACATCGCGAGCGCCTATCGGACGGCCGGGCTGCTGCCGTTCACCGCCGTCGAGGCGTCTGCCCTCGCCGCGGCGCTCGATTCCAGTGCCGAGGATGCCGGGCGCCGCCTGGGCGAGCTGGAACGTGCGGGCCTCGCGGACCGCGCAGACGGGTTGTGGACCCTGGTGCCCGCCGGGCAGGGGCGGGCGGTCGCGGCCGCACTGGCCTTGGAGCACGACGGCGCCGCCCTCACCGGGCAACGGCGGCGCCGGGCACTGGAGTGGTGGCTGGCCGCCCTCACCCGCGCCGAACGCCTCCTCGCGCCCCACCACCGGCACACCACTCGCACCTACCGCCACCCGGCCGTCGAGCTGCCCGCCTTCTCGAGTGCGGACGCGGCCTGGCAGTGGCTTTCCGGACAGGAGGAACAGGTCCGGCCGGCGCTGCAGGCCGCCACAGCCGCGGGCTGGGACGACCTGGTCTGGCAGTGCACGCACGCCCTGTGGCCGCTGTTCCATCGCCACCGCAGCACCGAACTCTGGCTGTGGGCGCAGCGGATCGCGGTCGAGGCCGTGGACCGGGACGGGGACGAACTCGGTCGGCGCGAGAGCCGCAACGCCCTCGGGATCGCCCTTCGTGACCAGCACCGCCTGGCCGAGGCCCTGCCGCTGTTCCGGCAGGCCCGGGACTCGGCCGTGCGTGAGGGCGACCTGCGTGGACAGGGCCAGCACGAGCAGGAGATCGGCGCGACGCTGGTCGGGGTGGGCCGCCTCGGCGAGGCCGAGCGGTACCTGCGCGCGGCGCTGCGGCTGTGGACGCAGACCGGCTACCCACGTGGGACAGCTCTGGTGCGCATCCGCCTCGGCGAGGTCGCGCACCTGCTCGGCCGCAGCGAGGAGTCCCTGCCCGAACTGCAGCGGGCGCGCCGCGACCTACTGGAGGCCGGTGACGTTCTCGACGCGGCCCGGGCTCTCGTGGTCCGGGCCCGGGCCCTGCGCGCGCTCGGCCGCACGGCAGAGGCCGACGCCGAACTGGTCTCCGCTCAGGACGAGTTCGCGGGCATCGGAGCGCGCCTGTGGCTGGCCCGCGTCCTTGAACTGCGCGCGCAGGCCGCCGAGGCCTCAGGGGACGGCCCGGCCCGGGTGGCGGACCTTCTGCGCGAGGCCACGCGCGCGGCGGGCAGCAACCCCAAGGCCCTCGCGGGCATCCACGCGCACCTGGAGCGGATCACAGGGCAGGCACCCGATGCGTGAGCACACCACCGCCCCTGCTGCCGCCAACACCCCGGACCAGGCAGGCCACGACGCGGTCAGCGCGGGGAACGAGCCCGCAGGCCGGGCCCGGGCCCGAACCCGACATACGCCACCACGGTGCTGTGCTCCGGCACCTCGTTGCCCGCACCGCCTCAGGCCAGGCACCGACCGGCCACGGCCAACGCACTGGCGCACGCTCGCGGCGCCGCGCGACCACCGGCGCGCCGACGCCGCATGACCATCCGCTCCAGCAAACCGCGTCCAGCCAGACCCGACAGACCCCAGGACTCCGCTCATGAACCACCCCGAGCTCTACACCCCCGCGCCCGACAGCGACACCGCAGCTCTCACCGCTGTCCTCGCCACCGACGACGACTCCCTCGCCTGGGCCGCGCTCCTGTGCGGCCCAGGCAGCAGTAAGGACATCGCCGCCGCGCAGAACCTGGCCCAGGACCACGTCGAGCGTGCTCATAACGGCCTGATGCACCGCACTGGGGCGTCCACCCGAGCCAACCTCACCGCCTCCTACACCGCGGCCGGCCTGATCCGCAGCCACAACTTGCCCGCCCTCTGGGCAGACCCCCGCGAGCTCGACTGGGCCGACCAAGCCCTGCTTCGCCTGCTCGCCCGGCTGACCGTCGCCGAGACCGCCACCGAACTCGCCCTGTCGCCCGTGACGGTGACCCGGCGCCTGGAGCGGCTCCTGGCACGACTGGACCGCATGACCCTCCACGAGGCAACGGCGCACGCCGCCCGCATGCACCTGGTCCGGCCGTGGGACGTGCGCCCCGAACTGCCGCTGACCCCACCGGCCGTGGCCGAACCGCTGCGCCACGCGGTCGAGGCGATCACGACCGCGTGGACCCGCTCGCCGCGCGTGTGCGCGCAGATCCCCCGCGGCGAGCAGGCGGCCGTGGCAGCGGCGGCCACCCACGCCCACACCGGCTCCGGGGCACGCGTGCTCTTCGTCACTGCGTACGGTCCCGCCTGGGACCTGGCGATGCACGCGTGGACCGCCGCCCGAGCGCGGTTCGGTACCGTCGTCGGACTGCAGACACCCGCACAGCTCAGGCTCGCGGGCGATGTGGCCAGGCGGTGGCCGGTGACCTGTTCCGCGCGGGGCCTGCTCGACTTGGCCGGCACCCGCCAGGCGGCGACGGTGGTCGCCACGCCCGAGGCACTGCCCCTGATCGTCGCCCTGCATCAGCGGGAGGCGCCGCCGGTCCGCTGGGACGTGCTGGCGGTCGGTGACGCCCACCGGATCGGTCACGCACGCTCACCGGGCCAGGACGTCCACGACGACCGTGTCCTGCCCGCCACCGCACGGCTGTCCCTGACGTCGACGTCCCCGGATCGCCTGCCCGCAGCCGCCGGGTCACTGGCCGTGCGCCGCACCGTCGCCGAGGCCGCGGCCCAGGGGCAGGCGCGTGCCCACTGGCTGCTCGCGACCGCTCCGCCGCCCTCCTCCCGGCGCGGCACGCTGGCGGACTTGGCGGTCCTGATCCTGGAGGCGTCCCGGCTTCACGGACTGCGACGCATCCACGTCGTGTGCCAGCGCGCGCACCAGTGCCGCAAGCTCACCCGAGCCCTCGCACTCGCGGTCGACGCCCTGCCCGAACGCAGGCGCCCTTCGTCCCTGTGGGCCCGGGAACTCACCCCGACTATGCCGGCCGAGGAGCGTGAGCACATCCTGCGACAGTTCGCCCGCAGTCACGAAAGCGTGCTCGTACTGACCTCCTGTGCCCCGCTGGCGGCGCCCGGCGCCGACGCGCTGATCGTCCTGGACTCCCACCAGGTGGAAGAGACAGCCGAGGCCATCGAGTGGGCGCTTGACCCGTTCAGCCCGCCCCCGGCACGCCCACTCGTCGTCCTCGCGCCGCTCACCGACCTCCCCGGCAACGGTGGAGCTGAGCAGGCGAGCCGGTTCGCGGGCATCGTCCGGGCAGCGACGCTGCTGGACCCGACCTTGGCGCAGCTCGTAGCCGACCATCCGACAGGCTCACCGGCCCCATGGCTGGAGACCGGCCCGCACCTGAGCGCCGGCGACCGCCAGCTCGTGGACGCCGTCGCACGGGACCTCGCCCGGGATGAGACGTGAGCGCGAGGCGGACCGCATCCACCAACCCGCCCCTCCCGGCCGGGCCGGCCGTCGTCCACCTGCGTCCGACTGCCAGGCGCACTGCGGCCGGGACCACTTGGAACGACCCTGCCCGCCACAGCGGACTGACGGTCGACCAGTTACTCGACCTCGGGCACGACCCCACCTCCCAGCCCTCCGGTCCCCTGGACATTCACGTCACGCAGGACGGCGCGCTGTACGGCGCCGGGGCGGCCGCCGCCGAGGACACCAAGACGCTCGACACCCTCGCTCTGCGGGCTGGGTCCGCGTCGGCGTCCATCGCGTGGCTGCGATCCGCGTGGCAGTGGATGTTCTCCCGCACCGGCCACGGTGTCGGTCCCCACCCGTCCGAAGGACTGCGATGACCCGTTCCGGCACACCCCCGATCCCGTCCGCCCCCTGCGTCGGACCCTCCAGCCGGGGTGGAGCGGCCACGCTGGCAACCGGCGACGGCGATCCGGGGCGGCTTCTGGTGACCGGATCCCGCTCCGCGCTCGCCCGGCACGCCGAGCACGCCGTCGGCGGGCACGGGCGTACCGTGCTCGTGCTGCAGAGCGACGACCTGCCGCACGCTCTGGCCCACTGGCGTACCCGCTGTCGGCTCGGGACCCGGATGGTCGGCGTCCGCGGGGCGCGCGAAGTCATCCCCCTGGGCCACATCCCCGCTGGCTGTCCGATCGTCGACGACCCCGTCACGCTGGCACACCACATCAGGAGTCCCGGACCGCTGCTGGCTATCACCACCCTCTCGGGCGCCGCGGTCCTTGCCGCCACCTACGGCGGCACTCGGCTGCCGCCGTTGGAGCTGCTGCTCGTCGAGGACACCCTGGCGCTCGAGGCAGCCCGGGCAACCGGTGGCGACCTGCTGTCCAGCGCCCTCGTAGCCGCCGAGCGATACGTGCTGCAGGCAACCGCCGCCGACCTGGTCGACGAGCACGGCCGGCTGCGCAGCGTCCGTCCAGGCCTACGGCACGGCCACGAGCGAACGCTCGGCCCGATCACCGCCCGCGGCTACCGCCTGCACATCCCGATGCGTCGGCCGCCACGGCCGATGGACGGCCCGGCGCTGCTGGACGACGCTGTACGCCTGGCCATCGCCACCGCGGCCCGGCCCGGCATGCGCCGGATCGTGGTGTTGTGTCCCGACGACCGCACAGCCGCGCGCGTCGCCTCCCGTGCCCGCTCACTCCTCCATGACACGGCCTCCGCGCCTAGCGTGCGCACGGCCGTGAACCTGACGCCCCTCGACCGCCACCGGCTGCTGTCCCGGCTCACACGGGGAGCACACGCCATCGTCGCCTCCACCCAGCCGTTGCCCGGCGCCGCCGTGGACGCGTTGCTGCTCCTGGCCCCCGGCCGGACGCCGTGGACCACGCTCGCGGCACTGGAAGCCGCGCTCGCCGACCCGGCGCGCGACCTGCAACTGCTGACGGGCCCCATCGAGATCGCCTCAGGCCGCCGCCCCGCCCACGCCCACCTCACCGCGCCCGCCACCGTCCTACGGGCCCTGGCCGCTCTGGACCCCCGGCTACGCCGCGCGCTGGCCACCGCCCGGTGTGAGGCCGGCAACCCGTTCAGGCCGGACGCTGCCCTGAACTGGGTGAGCGTGCCGGACGACCTGTCACCGCAACTCCGCCAGGCCCTCGCCGAGGTCCTGCTCGCCGCCGACACCCCACGCACCGCACCACTCGCGCACCCCAGCGGCCCGTGAACACACCAGCCCGGCCCCGCCCGCCACCCGGCCGGCACACCGACCGCAGGTCCCGACGGACCGGCGCGCCTTCACCCTCCCGCCATCCCACCCACGGCAAGGACCCCCATGACCCGCCCCATCGAGGACCACGGCCTCGTCGGCAACTGCGCCACCGCGGCCCTGATCGACCGAACCGGCACCCTGGCCTGGCTCTGCCTGCCCCGCTTCGACTCACCGGCCGTGTTCGCCGCCCTGCTCGGCACCCAGGAGCACGGCTCATGGCATCTGGCCCCCACCACCGGCACAGAGGCCGGGCCCACGCCCGCCGACCGGCGCCGCTACCGGGGCGAATCGCTGATCCTGGAGCAGGAGTGGGACACCCCCGGCGGGACCGTGCGGGTCATCGACTTCATGCCTACCGCCGGGCGGCGCGTGGGCGCGGACCCGGTGCCCCGTGTCATCCGCATCATCGAAGGCGTGTCCGGCACCGTGCGGATGCGCTCCACCCTGCGCCCTCGGTTCGGCTACGGCCGCACCGTACCCACGCTCTCCCGACCCCGCCTGCCGGGCACAGCCGAAGGCGACACGGTCGCCGTCGCCGGACCGGACGCGGTCTGGCTCACCGGTCGCGAACACGCCGCCTCAAACGGCGTACTCGCGGCCGATTTCGCCGTCCAGGCGGGCGAGCGCGTCGCGATCACGCTCACCTACCGCGAGTCCCACCGCGGCGCCCCCGCCGTCATCGACACCGACCAAGAACTCGCCCGCACCGAGCAGTTCTGGCACGACTGGGCCGACCAGTGCACCTACCAGGGCCCCTACCGCGAGGCCGTGGTCCGCTCGCTGATCACCCTCAAGGGCCTCACCTACGCCCCCACCGGCGGCATCGTCGCCGCCCCCACCACCTCGCTGCCCGAGGACATCGGCGGCGAGCGCAACTGGGACTACCGCTACACCTGGCTGCG
>NZ_JBEOSP010000060.1:0-40299 GCF_040303105.1 Kitasatospora sp. NPDC096128
TTTTAGATTGGGCGGGGCGCTTCACCCCGCCCGCCCCCACTTGTCCTCCTCCGGCTCATGCACATACGCCGCGGCCCCCCCCCCCACCGCGGCGGCCCCCCCCGGCAATGGGCGCGCCTCACCTTCGAGTAACGGGAGACCAACGACCACCGGCTTTCCCTCGTCGCCGCTTCGGCCTCGCCGAATCGGCGACGGCTGGCGCGCAGGAAGTCGGCCGGACCGACTTCCTGCGCAGATCTAGAGAGGATCACGGCAGATCAGGATGCCGCCGAGGCATGTGATCTTGAATGACCCCTCCGTCTCGATCGTGGCGGTCACGATCTCGGCTGCCTGGCTGACGGTTTCGTGGAACGGGACACCGCTTTGATCGGCCCATGCTTCGTAGGAGGCCAGATGGGCGACGATCGGCGCGGGATCAGTGACCTGGATGATGCCGGGCAACTCCCGGACCCGGATGTCCTTGAATACCGTCTTGAGGTAACCGGGGGCCTTCTCCAGGGAGAAGCGGGAGCTGAGCGAGACCCGTGCCGGCCCCTCGGGAATTCCGAGGACCTCGCCTGCGGCCCGGGCCCAGAGCCGGTCCAGCTCCTGCTTGTCGGTGTCACTGTTGGTCGACGCGATGAGCACTCCGCCAGGCCGGAGGACACGGGCCAGTTCTTTGATCGTGGCCTCGATATCGGTGACGTGGTACAGCATGTGCAGTGCGAGTACGGCGTCTGCGCTGTCGCCGGCGAAGGGCAGGGCCTGAGCGTCCGCCACCAGAACCGGCTTCTCGACATCCGTGAGGATGCCCATCGAGATGTCCATCCCGACGAGCCGAAGGTCCGGCCGGTCCTTGCGCAGACGGCTCACGAACGTGCCGTTGCCACAGCCGACGTCGAAGACGATCCCGCTCGTACCGGCCAACTCTTCGACGACTATCCCGGGAAGGTCGTACTGGGGTCGCTGCCATCTGTAGATGGACTGGCGGGCGGCCAGGTGGTGCCCGTCGGCATAGGCGCTGTTCGCGAGGATCGTAGTGTCAGTGACTGCAACGTCCTGCTGTGCGGTGTTGCTCTTCACTGGGGCAGCTCCGGAGGGTTCGTCAGTGCAGTTCGAGAGCTTCTACTTCACGCCGGAGAGGTCGCCGTGGGCGAGGTTGGGCGTTTGGCGAGGTCCCGCCCGTCCACCCCATCCAGGAACCTACGATTCGACGGCGGCCCCGGCCAGAATGGCCGGGGCCGCCGAAACCATGGGCACACAAGATCACCCGTGCGCCCCGACCGAGAACGGCCGGGGCGCACGAAAGACACTCACCGGGACAGCGGCAACGGCCGAGGAGCGGTCAGTTGTCCCACGCGGTCACGGTAGGCTCCGGCCACTGCTCGGCCAGCGCTGCGAGATCCGCCGGAAGCAGGGCGACCAGCAAGGCCCGGCCGTTGGAGACAGCCTTCAACGCGGCTTCCTGCGCCTCGTCCTTGGTGTCGAACATGCCGTCGCCCACGGTCTCGTTGTGGGGCGGCTCGCCGACCTCGCCGACCCACTGCGACGCCCCAGGCCATACCCGGATGTGGGTGAGCCGGGACGGTTCGGGAAGACCCGTGACGCCCCGAGCTGCAGCTTCCTTGATCACGTCTTCGATGGTCATGCCTGGGCTCTCCTCATCTCGGCCAGTGCGGCGTCCAGTCGCGCGGAGCGGACGACGGCGGAAAGGTCGGTGGCTGTGTAGGCGTAGTGCTCAGCTTCTTCGCGGGCGCCCTGGCGGTAGAGCACTGTGGCCAGTTGGGCGGTGTCGATCGCCTTCGAGCGGGCTCGGTTGGAGGTCTGGGAGTCCACGGCTCGGCGGAGTCGGGACACCAGATCGGATACAGGTTTCCCCTTGACCGTCGCAAGCAGGTAGAGGGCGTGACCGGTCTCGCCGTGCAGCTTGTGTTCAGTGAAGTACCACATCCAGCGCGGTTCACTGCGGAGGTCGGTAACGCGGCTGTAGATCGACTCCGCAAGGGCGATCTGCCGCACCACCTCGGGTTCGTCACCTTGGATGGCGTACGCCTGGGCCTTGACCGCCGCGATCATTGCGAGCGCCGACAAGGGCACGTTGCCCATGGCCATGTCGGCCAGGGCGACAGCATCTCCGGGCTTGCGCTCGGCGATCTCCTGGCGGGCGAGGCCGGTCGCGACGTGACACAGGAGCCCGTCGTCGCCGGCCTCCTGGGCCGCCTTGATGCCGAGCCCGAATGTGCTGCGTGCCGGCGAGTTCTGACCCGCGTCGAACGCCGACCACGCTGCAAGGTCGGCGAGATTGGCGATCTGGCCACACAGCCGGTCGCGGACACGCGGTCCCATCGACGACTTGGTGAGATCGACAGCGCTCCGCAGTTCGCCGAAGGCCAGATGGCGAGTGGCAATACCTCCGCTTCGCCGGTCCCACTCCTCCAGAGCGAAGGTCCGCTCTGCAATATCGTCAACGTCCTTCATCCCCACGAAAGATGGAGATGGCACCACGTCCGGCAGGATCGAGGCCAGAGAGACGGCCAAGAAGTCACGGCGCTTCGACTCACTCACCTCCTCACGGTCCCGCCGGGTCCGCTTCGGGAACAGTCCCAGCTCTGCGTTCGTGGCCACGCCGAAGACGCCGCGAAGAGCATCACGGACATCCGCATCGGGCCAGCGGATCACGCCACGTTCTAATCGGCTGATCACATTGGCGTCAATCGCCGACTCACGGCCGGTCGCGGCCTTGATCCGGGCGTTCGCCCGGCTCGCGACCTCGCCTTGGGTCCACTCTCGCCCAAGACGAAGCCTTCGTAGAGCGTCGTTGGTCATCCGAGGCCCGTCTACGCGGTGCCGTTGGTGAGGGCCAGACAGCCTAGTGAACTGCCTAGCTTCTGCCTACAGGATCGCCCTGCCCCTACCCGCACCGCAGGCGTTTGATGGTTTCTCAGTCGCCCGGGGTGATGGGCCGGTTACGCCGGTGCTGTCGGGAAGGCCCCCGGGCGACGTCACTGCAGCGTCGTACCCGGGCCTCGGTCAGGCCGGGCCCTCCCCCTCGCAACTCTCAACGGCTGGAGGCCGTATGCCCGTCGACGACCCCGCGGCCACGTTGATGAGCCCGCCCGACCCCGCCCCGTTGCCCGCGCCGCAGGAATGGGACGTCGAACCGGAGCCGAGGGCAGTGCCGCCCTCTCGTCGCCTGATCCGGAAGATTGCCGAAGCCTGGCAGGTGCCTATGTCGGACGCCGCCCTGCGGGATGTGGAGCTCTGCGCTGACGAGTTGTTGGCCAACGCCATCGAGCACACCCGTGCACGGTGTCGGGTCTCGGTTCGGTGGACGGGCGAACGGTTGCGCGTAGCGGTCACCGATTCGAGCCTGGCCCTTCCGGATCGGGAGGCTGCACAGGACACCATCACGGGTGGCCGTGGGCTGCTCCTTGTCGAGGAGCTCGCGCACTCCTGGGGCTGGCACCCGACCAGCTCGGGGAAGACCGTGTGGTTCGAGTGCGCGGCTGACCAGCTGATCACGGGCAGCCGACGCATGGCCGTCCTCCTACGCGCCGCCAACGACCAGATCGCGAGCCGTCCGACGCGTTCGGCGTGACTCGAGCACCCCGTCCTGGGCCCTGGCCGCCGGGGCGGGGTGTCACAACCAACAACCCAATGATCGACCAAGGAACGGAGTTCGAATGGATGCGCCCCGAGGATCCTTCATCACCCTCGACGGTCTCAGCGCGAGCGGGAAGAGCACCGTCGCCCCACTGGTCGCCGCCTTCGTCAACGGCGTCCACCTCACGCACGACGCCTCGCCGACGTTCCCCCGCATGCGCGCGGAGATGGATGCCACCGGCAACCTGCCGGCGCGATTCCACTGGTGGCTTATGGCGAACCACATGACCTCGGAGACGGCCCGAGCACTCACGGAGAGCGGGCGGTCTGTAGTGGTCGAGTCCTACTTCCCGCGCACCATCGCCACGCACAGGGCCATGGGGCACGACTGGCCCCCTGAGTACCCGAGCGGGGCCCTGGTGCCGAATGTGCCGATCCTGCTGGAGGTGGACGAGCGAATTCGCCAGGAGCGACTCCGTCGGCGGGCTGAGCGCGGAACGCTGAGCTACTGGCACCAGCGGGAGGAACCCAACGTGGTCGAGAGCTCCCGCGTGTACCGGGCCTTCAACCTCCTTCGCGTGGACAGCAGCGACCGCACGCCGGAACAGGTCGCCCGCGCAATCGCCGATATCGTTCGCTCCCGCGTCCCGTACGGCTTCAAGGAAGGCAACAGCCAATGACCGCAATTGAGTTCGAGGCAAAGATCCTCAACGTCGAGCCGGAGAAGATCCGCGCGCTGCTAGCCGAGGCTGGGGCCGATCACGTGGCCGACCGCTTCCAGCGTCGCTACGTCTACGACGTCCCGGGTCGTCCCGGGACGTGGGTGCGTCTGCGAGACACCGGCAGCGACATCACGCTGTGCGTCAAGGAGATCCACTCCGACGCGATCGACGGCGTGACCGAGACGGAGACGACCGTCGGCGACTTCGACGCTGTGAACACGCTCCTCGGCAAACTCGGCTACCAGCCGAAGGCGTACCAGGAGAACCGTCGCTCCTCCTGGACGCTGGGCGGCGCGGCCATCGAGATCGACGAGTGGCCGCTGATCCCCCCGTACGTGGAGATCGAGGGCAACAGTGCCGAACACGTCCACGCGACCGCGCTCGCGCTCGGGCTCCCCGTCGCCGAGCTGACGAGCGAGAACACGACCAAGGTCTACCGCCGGTACGGAATCGACATCGAAGCGATTCCCCGACTCACCTTCGAGTAACGGGAGCATCCCTTGCCAGTAACCCAACACCCGGCGATCCGGGTCGTCCGGGACAGGACCATCCGCATCAAGGTGATCGACGACTGCGGGTTGACCTGTACGTTCTGCCACAACGAGGGAACACCGGTCACCGCCGACAACAAGGGCCGCGCCCTGCTTCCCTTTGTCGCGGGGCCGGGCAGGACCGGGCGCGTTTCGATCTACAGCGAGTCCAACGGCGTCGCCTTCCTCGCTTCGAAGATGATCCCGGACATCCACTTCCGCCGTGCGGTGCGGACCGTCACGAGGGCGTTCAATGCCAACGAGGTCCACCTCACCGGCGGAGAGCCCACCCTCCACACGGAGGTCTCCGCGCTGGTCTCGGCGCTCACCGGAATGGGCCTGAGCGTCGGAATGACCAGCAACGGTGAGCGCGGCCAGCAGGTGCTGCCGGACTGCTCGGCCTCCGGCCTGAACCGGGTCAACGTCTCCGTCTTCGGCACGACCGCCGAAGAACTCCAGAGCGTTCAGTCCGAGCGCTTCAAGTCTTCGGGGCTGGCCGAGAGCAAGATTCGTGCCGCCGAGCAGACCATCCGGGCCGCCGTCTCCAACGGGGTGAAGGCCTCCGTGAACATCGTCGTTCCCGGCACAGCGCATGTCGACCGGGTCGTCAACCTGGTCGAATCGTACGGTCAGTTCGCGGATGTTCGGATGCTCACCAGCATCCAGCACAGAGCTGAGTCGATCGCGGCGATCTCCGAAGTGCTCGACCGAGTCGGCGCGGAGCCCGTGCTCCGAACGTTCACCGCTGGCACCTCCGACGAACGCACCCTCTACCGAGCACTCGGCAGCCGGGCGGTCTACGTGAAACGCCTGTTGCCGGTACGGCTCCCGGACACCTGCGCGTCGTGCCGCTTCAACAACGACTCGGACTGTCAGGAGGGCTACTACGGCGTCCGGCTCTATCTCACCGAGCAGGGCGAGTACATGGTCGGCGTCTGCATTCAGCGTATGGACCTCTGCGTCCCCGTGGCCGAGTTGTCGAAGAGCGGAATCGTGGAAGAAGTGCAGGCGTTCAAGGATGCCGAAGTCCGGCGGCTGACGAGCCGGTACGGCGCCGCCGTCACCTGAGCGACCATCCCGAGAGGCCGGGCCATGGCGGCAACCGTGGTCCGGGCCACGGCTTTTCGCGAACGCTTCGCACTCAGTGTGATTGCCGTGCTACGTTGCGCATCATCAACAGAACACAGTTGACCCCGGCGATGCAGCAACATCCCGGGGTCCGGCACCAGGAGCAGCAACTCCAGATGCAGATTCATCGTAGCGCCCACGCGCGCTCGTTCACCGTGCTTCCCAACGGCCTCCTCCAGGACCGTCGGCTCAGCTACACCGCCCGAGGACTCCTCGCCGATCTGCTCTCCCGCCCGAACGGGTGGCGCGAGGACGGTCGGCAGATGGCCGACACCAGTCCGCAGGGGCGCGGGGCCGTCCGGCGGGCGCTCAAGGAGTTGAAGGACGCCGGGTACTACCGGGTCGACACCGTCCGGCTGCCCGACGGGACCCTCCGCTCCGAGGCCCACGTCTTCGACACCCCACGACACGCACCGGCTGTCCCCCGTCCGGCCTCCGGTGAGCGGGGCACCGGCCGCGCTGTCACCCCTCCGGTAAAGGACCCGGGGGAAAAACCCACCCTCCCGGATGAACGGACCCGTACGGCGGTGGCCACGCTGTTCCGGGCGATCCGGTCCGAGCCCCGGCTGCGCCTCGGCGAGGCCGAGGCGGCACAGCTGGCGCCGCTCGTCAGCGAGTGGCTGGCGCGGGGCAGCGACGAGGCCGGATTGGCTCTCGCGCTGCTCCCCGGGCTGCCCCAGCCGATGCACTCCCCGGCGGCGGTCCTCCGCGACCGCCTGCAACGCAAGCTGCCGCCCGAGCGAGCGCCGCACCCCTCCCCCGCGGAGTGCGCCGAGTGCCACGACCCGGTGCCCCGGCCCGGCATCTGCCGCCCTTGCGCGGGCCTCGGAGGGACGAGAACGCTCGCGCTCGGCATCGGCTCCGCCGCCACGCCCGGTGGCGCTGCCCGGGCCCGGGCAGCCCTGCGCGGGCACGGTCTCTTGGCCACCGCGTGAACACGGTGCGTGTCCAAGGGTCCGCGCTGCGACAGCCGCGCGACAAGGCGGGGCGCCGGGGAACTACGCTGTCCGCCGTGACAGAACGGCTGCCGCTCTTCCCGCTGAACACCGTGCTCTACCCGGGCCTGGTGCTGCCCCTGAACGTCTTCGAGGAGCGATACCGCCGGCTCGTCGCCGATCTGCTCGAACAGCCCGAGGACGAGCCGCGCCGATTCGGCGTGCTCGCCATCAAGGACGGCCGCGAGACCGCCCCGGTCCGGCCCGCCGAGGAGGGCCCGGCCGGGCCGCTGGACGGTCTGGGTACCGTCACCGGGGACCCGCTGGAGGCGATGTACCACCTCGGCTGCGTCGCCGACATCTCCTCCGCCCAGCCCCAGCCCGACGGCCGCTACGAGCTGCTGGTCACCGGCACCACCCGGTTCCAGCTCCGGCCCGGCTCGGTCGACGTCGGCGGCCCGTACCTGACCGGTGAGATCGAGCCGGTGGAGGAGCTTCCCGGCGAGGGCTCCGGCGCCCTCGCGGCCGAGGTCGAGCGGGCCTTCCGGGTCTACCAGAAGCGCCTGGCCGGCGCCCGCGAGGCCAGCACCCACGGCCGCCAGGAACTCCCCGACGACCCCCAGGTGCTCTCCTACCTGGTCGCCGCCGCCTCGGTGTTCGAGACCCCGGTCAAGCAGCAGCTGCTCGCCTGCCCCGACACCGCCCAGCGGCTGCGCGCCGAACTCGACCTGCTGCGCCGCGAGAGCGCGGTGCTCAGCTGGCTGCCCTCGCTGCCCGCGGTCGACCTGACCCGCCAGTCCTTCAGCCCCAACTGACCCAACTGACCCAGCCGACCCAGCCGACCCAACCGAGCCACCCCGAGGCACCCCCCCAGATGGCCAAGAAGCCGAAGAAGGGCGGCCAGGGCACCCCCGCCACAGTCGCCCTGGAGACCGCCGCCGTCCCGTACACCGTCCACGCCTACGAGCACGACCCGGCCGCCGCCTCCTACGGCGGCGAGGCCGCCGAGGCCCTGGGCGTGGCCGCCGAGCGCGTCTTCAAGACCCTGGTCGCCGACGTGGACGGCACCCTCACCGTCGGCGTCGTCCCGGTCGCCGGCCAGCTCGACCTCAAGGCCCTGGCCACGGCCGTCGGCGGCAAGCGCGCCGCGATGGCCGACCCGGCCGCCGCCGAACGCAGCAGCGGCTACGTCCTCGGCGGCATCTCCCCGCTCGGCCAGCGCCGCCCGCTGCGCACCGTGGTCGACGCCAGCGCCCTGACCCACCCCACCGTCTACGTGTCGGCGGGCCGCCGCGGCCTCGAGGTGGAGCTGGCCCCCGCCGACCTGATCGCCCTCACCCGCGCCCGCACCGCCCCGATCGCCCGCTGAGTCGGCGGGCACCCCTCCCGACAGAAATCCCCGCGCCCCGAAAAGGGGCGCGGGGAACTGCGCGGGGCGGAAGGCTGCGGCCTGTGCCCGGCCGCCGGCCGCCCGCCCCGCTCACGTCGATCAGCCCTGCTTCCGGTCCTCCGACGCCGAGACCGGCCCGTCCGCCGGAGCCTGACCCGCAGGGTCCCCGTACGTCCCCGCCGGCACCCCCCAGTACGGCGGCGGGTCCTCCTCCCGCTTCCCGAACGCCGCCGACAGCGCCAGCAGCACCACCATCGCCGCCATCGGCCACACCAGCAGCGCGCCCAGCGCCCCCAGGTCGATGCTCGCGTCGAAGTGCCCGCCGTTGCCGACCCGCCGGGCCTCGCCGATCAGGTTGTCGCTCGGCCCGAGCCGGCGGCCGAGCTTCCAGGCCCCGTACGAGCCGAGCAGTCCGCCGATCGCCAGCCCCAGCGCGACCGAGATCCCGCCGCCGCGCTTGCGGGTCACCAGGAAGGCCCCGAGCGCGGTGAGGATCCCGGCGCCCAGCCCGATCAGTACGAACACCGCGTCGGCGCCGGCCCGCTGCTCGCCCTCGGGGTCCACGTAGAGGATCCGGTCCCCGTCCACGACCAGTGGCACCTTGGGCGCCAGCCAGGCCCACAGCCCGGCCATCGCCAGTCCGACCAGCAGGCACACGAGCACGACCCCGGCGCCGATCCGCAGCTCGGCCGGCACCCGGTGCTCGACCTCGGGCGGCGCCGCGGGCAGCCCGGCGGGCGGCTCCTGGTCGGAGACCGGCGGCGGCGCGAACGGGTCGGGTACGGCTCCCGGCTCGGCCGGCGCGTCGGCACGGGCGGGTTCCGGAGGTGTGTTCGGTACGGTCACGGGTCCCATCGTTTCACGACGCCCGTCCGAACGACCGCACCGCCCACCACACCCGCCCACCACACCGCCCGTCCGGAGCGGCCTACCGCGCGACGGCCCGCCGGTACGCCCAGGTGGCCAGGGCCAGCGACACCACGCCCACCCCCGCGCAGACCCCGAGGTCGGCGAGCACCATCCCCCAGTCCGGGTCCGGCGCGAAGGTCCGCGCGAAGGCCTCGACCCCGTACGTGGAGGGCAGCAGGTCGCGCAGCCACAGCACCGGCTGCGGCAGGTGGTCGACCGGCAGCACGCCGAGCAGCAGCGCCGCCGACATGCCGAGCTGCCCGAGCATCGTCGCGATCTCCTGCCGCGGCGCCAGCAGCCCGCAGGCCGCGCCGAGCCCGGACAGGGCCGCCCCGGCGAGCGGCACGACGGCGAGCAGCACCCACAGCTGGCCGAGCGGCAGCCCGAACATCACCGCGCCGATGCCGGCCGTAACGAGCGTCCCGGGCAGCGTGAACGAGGCGTACGCGGCGGCCGCGCCGAGCACCACCGAGGCCGCCGGGACGGGCAGCGTCGCGTAGTGGTCGAGTCCGCCGGTGGCGCGGAGCTTCCCGAAGTACTGGGCCAGCAGGTTCAGCGCGACGAAGGCGACCACCAGCACGCTCGACCCGGCGACCACCGACCGCGCCGCCGAGGTCTGCCCGGCGTCCACGACGCCCCGCATCATCACCAGGATGCCGACGGACTGGAAGGTGGCCACGAACAGCAGCGGGATCCGCGCGACCTTCGCCCGGGTCAGCTGCGCCCGGTAGACCGCGGCCAGGGCGGGGAGCAGCCGGGCGGCGGGGGCGAGCGGGGCGGCGGCCGTGGACCGGCGGGTCTGCGGGGGCACCGAGAGCAGCGTCACTTGGCCAGTCCTCCGTGGCGGCCGCCCAGCTTGAGGTAGGCGTCCTCAAGGCTGGGGGTGGCGAGGGTGAAGTCGTCGAGGGCGGCGAAGGCCGGGCCGGTGGTGACGGCGGCGACCAGTTCGCGGGCCTGCTCGGGGGTGGTGCGGACGGTCCAGCGGCGCCCGGTGCGTTCGGCCCGGCCGGCCAGTTCGGCGACGGCGGGGACGCCGATCGGGGCCTCGTCCCGCCAGACCAGGTCGAGCCGGACGTCGCCGTCCACCAGGGCCTTCAGCCCGCCGGGCGTGTCGCAGGCGATCACCCGGCCCTCGTCGATCACGGCGACCCGGTCGAGCACCGTCTCCGCCTCGATCACGTTGTGGGTGACCAGCAGCACCGTCGTCCCGTGTTCGGCCCGCCGCCGGTCGACGGCCGACCAGACGGCCCGCCGGGCGACCGGGTCCATGCCGGTGGTGGGTTCGTCGAGGACGAGCAGCGGCCGCTCCCCCACCAGGGCGGCCGCGAAGCAGGCGAGCCGCCGCTGCCCGCCGGACAGCTTGGCCAGCGGGCGGCCGGCGATCGGCTCCAGCCCGAGCTCGGTGAGGACGTCCGCGGCCGCGCCGCGGGCCGCCGCGCGCGAGAGCCCTCGCAGCCGTCCGGTGGTCTCGGCGGCCAGTGCGACGGTCAGCTCGTCCAGGGCGGTGGATTCCTGCCCGAGGTAGCCGAGCAGCCGGGCGGCCCGCTCCGGGTGCCGCACGATGTCGTGCCCGAGCAGTTCGACGGTGCCGGAGTCCGGCCGCAGCAGGCCGGTGAGCTGGCGGACGAGCGTGGACTTCCCGGCGCCGTTGGGCCCGAGCAGCCCGAAGATCTCGCCCCGCCGGACGGTGAGGCTGATCCCGTCGTTGGCCCGGATCGCGGTGGCGGCGGGGCCGCGCCCGGTGCGGTAGGTCCGGACCAGATCGCGTACGGCGACGCACGGCGCGGGGGTGTCCTGGGGTGCTCGCCCGGCCGTCTCTTCCACGACCGGAGACTTTACGCGCTCACACGGGCGAACCGGACAACGGGGGCCGGTCCCCGGAGGCCGCCGGGACGCGTCAGTCGTCCACCACCATCGACCCGCCCGGGACCCGGGCCGCCAACTCCTTCCAGAACCCCGCCCGGATGGCGTAGCGGTCGTGCTCGTCGATCTGGTCGTCCTTGTGGGCGAGCAGTCCGAAGCGGGCCGCGTAGCGCAGCAGCTCGCCGTCGACCCGGTGCGGGATGCGCGGGTAGTCGGGCCAGAGCAGGGTGAGTCGTTCGAGGTCGCCGAGGCGGTCGCTCCAGCGGCGGGCGAAGACCTGCCCGACTTCGTGGGCGTCGCCGCCGATGGTGGTGATGTCCTCCTCGCGGTCGGCCCAGCGCTGTTCGGCGGTGGTGAGCTGGGCCAGGGTGGGCAGGCCGTCCCCGGCGGTGACGGAGGGCTCGGGGGCGGGCCGGTCGACCCAGCCCCGGTCGGAGGACCAGCGCAGCACCGGCCCGGCGGCCGCGTGCCCGTTGGCGGCCTGCCCGGCCGCCGCCTGCCCGTTGGCGTGTCCGTTGGCGTGCCCGTTGACGGCCGGGGTGATCGGGCTGACGGCCGAGACCCGCCCGGCGAGGTCCTTCGGGGTGGGCACCACGCGCAGGGCGGCGGCCGGCTGGGGCCGCCCGTTCGCGGCAGGCGCGTCGGAACCGCCTTCGGCGACGGCCGGCCGGACGACCGGGGGCGCCACGCTGGGCAGGGAGGCCGGCGGGGCGGCGAGGATCTTGGCGATCTCCTGCCGGGCGCCGCCGGTCCCGGGCGCCGGGAAGACGGTGGAGTGGTCGCGCAGCGAGAAGGACCCCTCGATCCACTCGCGGTCCAGGACCCGCCGCTCGTCGGCCTCGCCGACCAGGTCCTCGGACTGGTTGAAGTCCCCGTCGGCGGCCTGCAGCGCCCACAGGTGCACGGCCACGCCGTGCTCCTTGGCGGTCATCATCCCGGGCAGCAGGTCCCCGTCGCCGGTGATCAGGACGACGTCCGCGCAGGCCCGGTTGCGGGCGAGTTCGGAGAGTTCGGCGTGCATCGCCGCGTCGACGCCCTTCTGCACCCAGCGCCCCTCGGCCCGGGTGAGGGCGCCCAGCCGCACGGTGACCCGGGGCAGTACGCGCAGCCGCCGGTGCTCGGGCATCGGGCGGCGGTCGGGGGCCGCGTCGAACCAGTAGATCCGTAGCAGCGGCAGCCCGGTCTCGGCTTCGGCGCGTTCGCGCAGGGCGCTGATCAGCGCGGTGTGGTCGACGGTGACCTTGGACCGGGAGGGGTCGCCGGCGAGCAGGCTGGCCGCGGCGCCCAACAGGTATCCGGCGTCCACCAGGACGACACAGCGGTCCATCCGCGCACCTTCTTTCCGCTCGCCCTCGATGGTCGGTCTGGGTGGGCGGTCCGCCCGTCGGCCGAACGTGCGGGGTGAGGGGCCCCCTGACCGCCCGATCGTTGGGTCACCTTTTCCCCCTGGCTCGGGGCCCGAACCTCGGCAGATGTCCCGGTCACGCAACAGCCGCCCCAATGAGTCGCAAAGAAACACGAAGGCGGGCCCCGTTCAACGACGGGGCCCGCCAAATGTCACGCGGGGTCGAGCCGGGTCAGCCCTTGAGCTCGGCGGCGACCAGCTCGGCGAGCTGGACGGCGTTGAGCGCGGCGCCCTTGCGCAGGTTGTCGTTCGAGACGAACAGCGACAGGCCGTTCGCCACGGTCTCGTCGACCCGGATGCGGCCCACGTAGCTCGGGTCCTGACCGGCGGCCTGCAGCGGGGTGGGGATCTCGGACAGCTCGACGCCGGGGGCGGCCGCGAGCAGCTCGACGGCCCGCTCGGGGCTGATCGGGCGCTCGAAGCGGGCGTTGATCTGCAGCGAGTGGCCGGAGAAGACCGGGACGCGCACGCAGGTGCCGGCGACCTTGAGCTCGGGGATGCCGAGGATCTTGCGGCTCTCGTGGCGGAGCTTCTGCTCCTCGTCGGTCTCGTTGGAGCCGTCCTCGACGATGGAGCCGGCCAGCGGCACCACGTTGAAGGCGATCGGCCGCCGGTAGACCTTGGGCTCGGGGAACTCGACGGCGGAGCCGTCGTGGGCGAGCGCGGAGGCGCCGTCCACGACCTTGGCGGCCTGGTCCTGGAGTTCGGCGACACCGGCGACGCCGCTGCCGGAGACGGCCTGGTAGGTGGAGACGACGAGGGCGGCGAGCCCCGCCTCCTCGTGCAGCGGGCGCAGCACGGGCATGGCCGCCATGGTGGTGCAGTTGGGGTTGGCGATGATGCCCTTGGGCCGGTCGGCGATGGCCTCCGGGTTGACCTCGGAGACGACCAGCGGGACGTCGGGGTCACGGCGCCAGGCGGAGGAGTTGTCGATGACGACGGCGCCGGAGGCGGCGACCTTGGGGGCCAGGGCCTTGGAGGTGGAGCCGCCGGCCGAGAAGATCACGATGTCCAGGCCGGTGTAGTCGGCCGTGGCCGCGTCCTCGACGGTGACCTCGGTGCCCTGCCAGGGCAGCGTGCGCCCGGCCGAACGGGCCGAGGCGAACAGCCGCAGCTGCTCCACCGGGCCGATTCCACCGGGAAGTCCAGCCCGCTCCGCCAGGATCTCGCGGACCACGCCGCCGACCTGGCCGGTGGCCCCGACAATGCCGATCTTCATTCCGACTACTCCTCTGGATGGTGCTGTCTACAGCCGCACTCTGCCCATCATGCCTTGTCACGGGCGTCGTACGTCCTGGTATTCCACGGTATGAGAGCGCTCAGTGGTCCAGACCATTGACAAGGGCCAGCGCGGCCCCGACCTCCGCCGCCCCGGCCGGCAGCAGCGGCAGCCGCACGTCCGGGGTCGGGATCCGGCCCTGGGCGTGCAGCACGCCCTTGGTCACCGTCGGGTTCGGCGCCGTGAACGCGGACAGCGCCAGCCCGGTCAGCCGGTGCCCCAGCTCCCGGGCACGCTCGACGTCCCCGGCCCGCCAGGCCTCGTACAGCTCGACGAAGCGGCCGGTCGCCAGGTGCGCGGAGGCCAGGATGCCGCCGGCCGCGCCCAGCGCCAGCATCGGCGACAGGAAGGCGTCCTCCCCGGTCAGGAAGGCGAACCCGGCGGGGGCGTCGGCGAGCAGCTCGGCGGCCGTCTGGTCCAGCCCGCCGGTCGCGTACTTGACGCCCACCACGCCCTCGATCGCGGCCAGTTCGCGCAGCGCGGCGGTGGAGAGCTGCTGCCCGGTGCGGTACGGGATGTGGTAGACGACCAACGGCAGCGGGCTGCCCGCGGCCAGCGCCCGGAAGTGGGCGACCGTCCCGGCCTCGCCGGCCCGGACGAAGGCGGGCGTGGTGACCAGCGCCGCCGCCTGCGGCACCCGCGCGCCGAGCAGGGCCAGCACCTCGCCGACGGCCCGGGTGTCGCCGCCGGAGGCGCCGACGGTCAGCTGCGCCCCGCGCGCGGCGCAGGCGGCCGCGGCGACGTCCACCACCGCGTCCCGCTCCTCGGCGGTCAGCGCGGCGGGCTCGCCGGTGGTGCCGAGCGCGACCAGGCCGGCCGCCCCCGCGTCCAGCACCTCGTGCGCGAGCTTCTCCAGCGCGTCGAGGGCGACGGAACCGTCGGCGGCGAAGGGGGTGACCAGGGGGACGTGGATGCCCTTGAGTTCCATGCCGACGATCCTGCGGTCCGGTGATCGCCCAGGTCCAGTTCACATTTCCGACGCTTCTCGTAAGCTGGGCCGATGCTCGACGTCCGACGTCTGCGCCTGCTGCGCGAACTCGCCCACCTCGGCACCATCGCGGCCGTCGCCGAGGCGCTGTCCTTCAGCGCCTCCGCGGTGTCCCAGCAGCTGTCCGTCCTGGAGAAGGAGGCCGGCGTCCCGCTGCTGGAGCGCACCGGGCGGCGGGTCACCCTCACCCCGGCCGGGCTGGGCCTGGTCCGCCACGCCGAGTCCGTGCTCGCCCTGCTGGAGCAGGCGGGCGCCGAACTCGCCCACGCCAAGCGGGGGTTGGCCGGTCCGCTGCGGATCGGCACCTACCCCTCGGCGGCCCGCGCGATCATCCCGGCGGTGCTCGCCGGACTGGCCGCCTGGCACCCGGGGCTGGAGCCGATGGTCACCGAGGTGGACCCGGCGGCCGTCGGCGCGGCGCTGCGCGCGGGCGAGCTGGACGTGGCACTGGTCCACGAGTACGACCTCGTCCCGACCGACCCGGAGCCGGGCCTGGCCGTGACCCGCCCGGTCTTCACCGAGCCGATGTACCTGGCCGCCCGCACCCCGACGGTGCTCGCCGAGCAGCACGACGCGCCGTGGATCATGTCCCCGCCGGGCACGCTCTGCCACACCATGGCCGTCCGCGCCTGCGAGGCGGCGGGCTTCGCCCCCCGGATCCGGCACCAGATCGACGACTTCACCACGGTGCTCTCGCTGGTCGCCGCCGGCCAGGGGGTGGCCCTCGTCCCCCACCTGGGCACCGCCCAGCCGCCGCCCGGCGTCGTCCTCACCCGGCTGCCGATGTACCGCCGCACCCGCGCCGCGTTCCGGGCCGGCGCGGGCTCCCACCCGGCCATCTCGGCCTTCGTCTCGGCGCTCCACACCGCCGTGCCGCCGGGGCTGGGCAGCGGGGCCTGACGACGGCCCGGCTGCCCACGCTCCCCTGCCCTAGACCGACAGGCAGCTCGGCCCGAGCAGCTGCTTCAAGTCCCCGAACAGCGCCGGGTCGGACTTCACCCGGTGCCGGTCCAGCCGCAGCACCGTCGTCCTGGTGCGCCCCTCCAGCCGCACCCGCACCTCGGTCGTGCCCTTGTGGTGGGTCAGCACCTCACTGAGCCGGGCGACCAGCGGCGGGGTGACCTTCCCGGTCGGGATGTTGATGGTGATCGGCGCCTCGGCGTGGGCGTTGGAGAGGTCCGGGGCGGACAGCTCCATGCCCATCAGCCGCGGCACGTCCTCCCGCTTGTCCAGCTTGCCGCGCACGAACACCACGGCGTCCTCGACGAGTTGGGAGGAGACCAGCTGGTAGCTGGCCGGGAAGAACATGCAGTCGATCGAGCCCGCCAGGTCCTCGACGGTGGCGATCGCCCAGGCGTTGCCCTGCTTGGTCATCTTCCGCTGGAGGCCCGAGATGATGCCGCCGATGGTGACGATCGTCCCGTCCGGCCGCTCGGCGAGGTCCGCGACCGCGCAGTCCGCCTTGTCGGCGAGCACGTGCTCGATGCCGTGCAGCGGGTGCGAGGAGACGTACAGGCCGAGCATCTCCCGCTCCTGGGTGAGCAGGAAGGACTTCTCCCACTCCTCCTCGGAGAAGACGACGTCCAGCCCGAAGCTCGGCTCGTCCGAGGCGGTGTCGCCGCCGAAGAGGTCGAACTGCCCCTCGGCCTCCTTGCGCTTCACCCCGACGACGTTGTCGATCATCGGCTCGAACTGCGCGCTCAGGCCCTTGCGGGTGTGCCCGAGCGAGTCGAAGGCCCCGGCCTTGATCAGCGATTCGACGGTCCGCTTGTTGCAGACCACCGACTCCACCTTCTCCAGGAAGTCCGGGAAGGAGGTGAACTTCCCCTTCGCCTTCCGGGTGCGGATCATCGACTCGACCACCGGCCCGCCGACGTTGCGAATGGCGGTCAGGCCGAACCGGACGGTGTCGCTGCCGTGCGGCGTGAAGTCCGAGTCCGACTCGTTGACGTCCGGCGGCAGCACCTGGATGCCCATCTTGCGGCACTCGTTGAGGTAGACCGCCGACTTGTCCTTGTCGTCCTTGACGGAGGTGAGCAGGCCGGACATGTACTCGGCCGGGTAGTTGGCCTTGAGGTACGCCGTCCAGTACGAGACCAGCCCGTACCCGGCGGTGTGCGCTTTGTTGAACGCATAGCCGGAGAAGGGGACGAGGACGTCCCACACCGCCTGGATGGCCGCGTCGGAGTAGCCGCGCTCGCGGCAGCCCTTCTGGAAGGGGACGAACTCCGCCTCCAGGATCTCCTTCTTCTTCTTGCCCATCGCGCGGCGCAGCAGGTCGGCCTGGCCGAGCGAGTAGCCGGCCAGGATCTGCGCGGCCTTCTGCACCTGCTCCTGGTAGACGATCAGGCCGTAGGTGGGCCGGAGCACCTCCTCCAGGGGCTTCTCCAGCTCCGGGTGGATCGGGGTGATCTCCTGCTGCCCGTTCTTGCGCAGCGCGTAGTTGGTGTGGGAGTTGACGCCCATCGGGCCCGGTCGGTACAGCGCGAGGACGGCGGAGATGTCCTCGAAGTTGTCGGGCTTCATCAGGCGCAGCAGCGAGCGCATCGGCCCGCCGTCGAGCTGGAAGACGCCGAGCGTGTCGCCGCGGGCGAGGAGTTCGTAGGTCGGCTTGTCGTCGAGCGGCAGCTTGAGCAGCTCGATCTTCTCGCCCTTGTTCCGCTCGATCGCCTTGACG
This sequence comes from Kitasatospora sp. NPDC096128, assembly GCF_040303105.1. NCBI lineage: Bacteria > Bacillati > Actinomycetota > Actinomycetes > Kitasatosporales > Streptomycetaceae > Kitasatospora > Kitasatospora sp. NPDC096128. The sequence goes on from NZ_JBEOSP010000060.1 coordinate 17,409, forward strand.
GCGTCGTCCATGATCGTCAGGTTGCGCAGTCCGAGGAAGTCCATCTTGAGGAGGCCGAGGCCCTCACAAGTGGGGTAGTCGAACTGCGTGATGGTGACGCCGTCGGTGTGCCGGGTCCAGACCGGGATGTGGTCGGTCAGCGGCTCGGCGGACATGATGACCCCGGCCGCGTGCACGCCGGGCTGGCGGATCAGGCCCTCGATGCCGCGCGCGGTGTCGATGACCTTCCGGACGTCCGGGTCGTTCTCGTACAGCCCGCGGATCTCGCCCGCCTCGCTGTAGCGGGGGTGGCTGCTGTCCGTGATGCCGGACAGCGGGATGCCCTTGCCCATGACGTCCGGCGGCATCGCCTTGGTGATCCGGTCGCCCATCGCGTACGGGTAGCCGAGGACCCGGGAGGAGTCCTTGATGGCGGCCTTCGCCTTGATGGTGCCGTAGGTGACGATCATGGCGACCTTGTCGGACCCCCACTTCTCGGTCACGTACCGGATCACGTCACCGCGCCGGCGCTCGTCGAAGTCGATGTCGACGTCGGGCATGGAGACGCGCTCGGGGTTGAGGAAGCGCTCGAAGATCAGGCCGTGCGGGATGGGGTCGAGGTCGGTGATGCCCATCGCGTACGCGACCAGCGAACCGGCCGCCGAACCGCGGCCCGGGCCCACCGCGATGCCCTGGCTCTTCGCCCACATGATGAAGTCGGCGACCACGAGGAAGTACGCCGGGAACCCCATCTGGATGATGGTGTCCATCTCGTACTCGGCGAGCTTCTTGTGCTCCTCGTCGTACCCGTCCGGGAAGCGCCAGTCCATGCCCTCCCAGACCTTGGACTTGAAGAAGTCCGCCTCGGACTCGAAGCCCTCCGGGATCGGGAACCGGGGCATCAGGTTCTTGAACTTGAACATGCCCTCGGTGTCGACCCGGGAGGCGACCAGCAGCTGGCTGTTGCGGCAGCCCTCCTGCCAGGCGTCCGAGGAGTCCAGCGCGTACATCTCGGCGGCGGACTTGATGTAGTAGCCGGTGCCGTCGAAGCGGAAGCGGTCCGGGTCCGAGAGGTTCTTGCCGGTCTGTACGCAGAGCAGCAGGTCGTGGGCGCCGGCGTCGGCCTCGGTGGTGTAGTGCGAGTCGTTGGTGACCACCGGCGGGATGTTCAGCTTCTTGCTGATCTCCAGCAGCCCGTCGCGGACCCGCTTCTCGATGTCGAGACCGTGGTCCATCAGCTCCAGGAAGTAGTTCTCCTTGCCGAAGATGTCCTGGTAGTCGGCCGCGGACTTCACCGCCTCGTCGAACTGGCCCAGCCGCAGCCTGGTCTGCACCTCGCCGGAGGGGCAGCCGGTGGTGGCCATCAGGCCGCCGGACAGCTCGGAGATCAGCTCCTTGTCCATCCGCGGCCACTTCACCAGCCAGCCCTCGGCGTAGGAGCGCGAGGTCAGCTTGAAGAGGTTGTGCAGGCCCTCCTTGTTCCGGGCCCAGATGGTCTTGTGGGTGTACGCACCGGACGCCGAGACGTCGTCCCGCTTCTGGTGCGGCTGGCCCCACAGGATGCGCTTGGTGTTGGAGCGGGACTCGGGGGCCACGTACGCCTCGATGCCGATCACCGGCGTGATCCCGGCGTCGGTCGCCTGCCGGTGGAACTCGGCGGCGCCGTACATGTTCCCGTGGTCGGTCATCGCGACGTGGGTCTGCCCCAGCCGCTCGACCTCCTTGAACATCTGCTTCAGCCGGGCGGCACCGTCCAGCATCGAGTACTCGGTGTGGACGTGCAGATGCGCGAACGGCTGATCGCTCAAGGCGGGGCCTCCGGAGGCTCTGGTGCTGATCTGGCGGGCCGGCGAACACGGTCGTCACAGGGGGAGAAGCCCTGGAAATGGAGGTGGCCCGGAACGCCTCTCGGGGTCCGGACCATCACTCACGCGTTCACGCGTCCACTCTAGCCCGCCCGCCCCCGGCGGGGGTCCTCAGGTCAGACCGGCGAGCCGTTCCCCGGCGGCGTTCCTGACCTCCGGCACCTCGATCGGGTCGTCCAGGAGGTAGGCCAGGCGGGCCCTGACGTGGGGGGCGTCGGGGGCGTGCCGGACACCCAGGAGACGGGCGTCCGCCTCGCAGTCCCAGAGCGACTCGGTGTACGCCTGGGGCATGCCCGCAGACCCGGCCGCCGCCAGCGCCTCCAGGTACGCGGCCCGCTCGTACGAGTGCGGGGTGTGCAGCCAGAACCGGCGCAGCAGCGAGACCGCCTCGCCCGCCTTCGGGCCGAACCGCGTCAGCCCGCGCGCCAGGTGCAGCGGCCCGCACCAGGTGCGGGCCGCCCAGTCCCGCTCCAACTCGGCGACCAGCGCCGGGACGTCCTGCTCCTCGTCGTGCTCGGCCAGGTCCCCCCAGCACTCCCGCGGCCGCGCCTCGGCCACCGACTCCAGGACACCCAGCCGGTGCTCGCCGTCCCGGACGTACGCCCGCAGTGCCTCCCTGGCCTCGACCGAGCCACTGAGCGCGAGCAGCCCCAGCACCCGGGTCGCCCGCTCACAGGCGTCCTCGTCCCCGGCCAGCACCTCGATGACCGGGCCGAGCGGCAGCTCCAGGTCCCGGATCAGCCGTGCCAGGTACAGGTGCCGCTCGTCGATCCGCCGGTCCCAGCGCCACTCCCACCGGACGCAGCCGTACACCAGCTCGGCGGCGGCCTCCGGGTCCTCCTCCGCCATCAGCGCGCCCAGGCCCCGGCCGCGCTGCAACAACCCCGGCAGCGACCCCGCCGGTGCGTACTCGTATCTCCGCTCTGCCACACCCCCATCGTCCCGCGGCCCTCACCGCCCCCACCCGCCGGGGCCCGAACGGCCCGAACGGCCTTGACCTCAAGCCGACTTGAGGTGTGAACGTGGCCCCATGACCACCGAAACCACCCGCGACCAGGACCTCCGCGCCATCCACGAGGTCGTCGCCACCGTCGAGCACACCCAACGGACCAAGGACGCCGACGGCTTCCTCGCCCTCTTCCACCCCGACGCCCTGTGGACCACCGCCCACGGCAAGGTCCTGATCGGCCTCGACGCGATCGCCGCCTTCACCCGGGAAGTCCTCCCCCGCGCCGACTGGGACGGCGAGGTCGGCTACGAAGTCGCCCACGTCCGGTTCCTCCGCCCGGACGTCGCCGCCGTCAAGGTCCGCCAGGCCTATCACCACGCCGACGGCGACTCCGAGGGCACCCCGCTGTACGTCATGTCCCGCGAGCCGAACGGCCGCTGGCTCCTGCACGCCTGCCAGAACACCGTCGTGCAGACCGCCTGACCGACGCCGGGCCCACCGTCGTGAACGCGCCGCCCCCCGAATCCCGTTGAACCGGACACGGGGACGACCCTCCCTCGGCGCGGGCGCAACGTTTCGCCCCTCCCACCGCATCAAGGTGGTGGGAGGGGGACACGGGAGGGGGAGGCCGCGCCCGCCGGGGCGTCGAATCGAGTACGCACCAGCGAATTACCCCCGTATTCATTCAGTTCGTATGCGATTTTCCTTTTCGAGCACACCTCCCCCATCTGTTGCACAGCCGTGACAGTCCCGCGCGAAAAGTCGTTCGACCAGCAAGGAGCGAGGGTTAGCATTCCGGAATGGAATCGAAACTCTCGCCGATACGGAATTCCTCCGATGACACGGATGCCCGTCCGGCTCGCAACTCGCCGCTCCGGCTGGCCCGTTTCGGTGCGACCTTCCTGGGTGTGAGCGTCGTCTCCGGGGTGCTGCTGGCGGGCCTCGTGCTGCCGGTCGCCGGCGGCGTCGGGCTGACCGCCAAGAGCACCGCGGAGGGCTTCGACGACATTTCCGACGACTTCAAGACCCCGCCGCTCACCCAGGCCACCCAGATCTTCGACGCCAAGGGCGGCCTGATCGCCAAGGTCTACGAGCGCGACCGCACCGTCCTCACCGCCGAGCAGATGTCGCCCTTCATGCGGCACGCCCAGGTCGACATCGAGGACGCCCGCTTCTACGAGCACGGCGCCGTCGACCTCAAAGGCGTCCTGCGCGCGCTCGGCAAGAACGCGGAGAGCGGCACCACATCCCAGGGCGCCTCCACCCTCACCCAGCAGTACGTCAAGAACGTCAACGTGGAGAACGCCGGCGAGGACAAGGACGCCGTCAAGGAGGCGCAGCGCAAGACCCTGGGCCGCAAGATCCAGGAGCTCAAGATCGCGATCAAGCTGGACGAGGAGCTGCCGAAGGACCAGATCCTCACCAACTACCTCAACATCACCTTCTACGGGAACGGCGCCTACGGCGTGGAGGCCGCCTCCCAGCGCTACTTCAGCAAGAGCAACAAGGACCTGACCGTCGCGGAGGCCGCCACCCTCGCCGGCCTGGTCCAGAACCCGGCCCAGTACGACCCGAAGCTGCACCCGGTGGCGGCACAGAAGCGCCGGGACACCGTCATCGACAAGATGCTGGAGAACAGGCACATCACCGCCGACCAGGCGAAGGAGGCGAAGGCCGCCCCGCTGGGCCTCAAGTACAAGGACCCGCAGAACGGCTGCATCACCGCCAAGGCCGGCATGGGCTTCTTCTGCGACTACGTCCGCCACGTGGTCAAGCAGGACCCGGCCTTCGGCAAGAGCGCGGAGGAGCGGAAGAAGTTCTGGGACAAGGGCGGCCTGAACATCTACACCACCCTGGACCCGGACAAGCAGGCCGCCGCCCAGAGCGCGGTGAACGGCAACGTGCTGGTCACCGACACCGTCTCCGCCGCCACGACCATGGTCGAGCCCGGGACCGGCAAGATCGTGGCGATGGCCCAGACCCGCCCGTACGGTCTGGCGAAGGAGAAGAACCAGACCATGGTCAACCTCAACGTCGACCTGGCGATGGGCGGCGGCACCGGCTTCCAGCCCGGCTCCACCTTCAAGCCGATCGTCGCGGCAGCGGCCCTGGAGGCGGGCCTGCCGCCGACCCAGGAGTACAAGGCGCCGCACGAGATCGAGTACCCGACGATGAAGACCTGCGAGGGGACGTGGCGCAACGAGGCCCGCCCCAGGACGACGGTGCCCAACGAGTCCGCCAGCGAGAAGGGCCCGTACCAGCTCAAGATGGCGATGGCCCTCTCGGTCAACACCTACTTCGTGCAGATGGAGCAGGACATCGGCCTCTGCGCGGTCAAGCAGATGGCCAACAAGTTCGGCATCACCCGCAAGGCCAGCGGCAAGCCCCTGGAGGAGGTCCCGGCGATGGCGCTGGGCGTCGAGGAGATGAGCCCGCTGACCATGGCGAACGTCTACGCGACCTTCGCCGCCCAGGGCACCCACTGCGACCCCGTCGCCATCACCAGGATCAGCACCGTGGAGGGCAAGGACGTCCCCGTCCCGGCCGGCCACTGCGAGAAGGCGTTCTCCGACTCGACGGCCCGGGCGATGAACACCATCCTGAACGGGGTGACCGAGAAATCGGGCACCGGCTCCAAGCTCCACCTGGACGACTACCGGCAGATCGCGGGCAAGACCGGCACCTCGGACCACAAGAAGGCCGCCTGGTTCAGCGGCTACACCCCGCAGCTGGCGGCCGCGGTCTGGCTCGGCGGCCCCGACGGCGGCGTCGAGATGCGCAACATCACCATCAACGGGACACCCCACACCGAGGTGTTCGGCGCCGACGGCCCCGGCCCGATCTGGCGGGACGCCATGAACGACGCGCTGCGCGGCACGCCCGCACAGTCCCTGCCGATGGCCGACATCCCCGACCCGGTCCCGCCGAAGCCCGACCCGAGCAGCTCCGGGACGCCCACGAGCACCGGCTCCCCGTCCAACCGCGACAACCAGGACAACCAGGACAACTGACCGACCCCGGCGGCCCCTCCCACCTCCGAGGGGCCGCCCGCTCGACCCCCGCCTCAACTCCCCTGGTAGTACAGCTCGATCGGCACCCGCGCCTCATCGAACAGCGCCGGCCCCTCCTGCGCCACCACCGGCCAGTCCCCCGACGCCGGGTTGAGTCCGACCAACTGCTCGGTCGCGAGCGCGTACACGACCCGCCCGATGCCCGACCGGACCAGCGCCCCCGCGCACATGCCGCACGGCTGGCAGCTGGTGTACATGGTGGTGCGGGCGGCCGTCTCCGCGTCCAGCTCCCGGGCCGCCCACCGGGCGAGCTTCAACTCCGGGTGCGCCGTGATGTCGTCGTCCCGCCGGACGGTGTTGTGCGCCTCGGCGAGCACCGTCCCGTCCGACCCGGCCAGCAGCGACCCGTACGGCGCGTCGCCCGACTCCACGGCCCGCGCCGCGATCCCGATCGCGCGCCGCAGCAGCGCCTCGTCAGCAGTCGTGATCACGACGTCCTCCTCCACTCCTCGGCCACGGCCGTCAGGGCCCGCCACGCGGTCTCGGGCCGACGGGTCTCCTCCGGGTCGGCATGGTACGGGTCCACCACCACGGCCTCCGCGCCGAGTGCGCGCAGTTCCCGCAGGTCACCGATGATCTGCTCCAGGTCGCCGGTCCCGGCGGGCCGGTCCGGGTCACCCAGCGGCGCCTCGGTCAGCCGCAGCGCGATCCGCGGGGCGAAGCCCGGCAACTCGTGGCGCTCCAGCACCGACCGCATCTGGGCCATCGACAACCGCAGCGGGTGCCAGGCGTCGCCGAACTCGGCCACCCGCCGCATCGCCGCCTCGCTGTGGCCGCCGACCCACACGGGAGCGGCGGCACCCTTGCCCTGCTGCACCCAGGCGTCCCGCACCGCCCGCAGGTACTCGTCCGTGAGCCGCCCCCGCGCGCCGAACGGCACTCCGAGCGCCTCGAACTCCTGCCGCGCCCAGCCGACCCCGACCCCGAGCACGAAGCGCCCGCCGCTGAGCCGGTGCAGGCTGCTCGCCATCCGGGCCACCACCAGCGGGTGCCGGTACGGCATCACCAACACGGTGGTGCCCAGCCGCAGCCGCCCGTCGCTCACCCCCGCCAGCCAGGACAGGGTGGCGAAGGGGTCGTAGAAGGGTTCCGGGTAGCGTGCGGCCACGTCCGCCGTCACGGCGACGTGGTCCGACACCATCAGCAGGTCGAACCCGAGGCCTTCCACCACCCACGCCCAGTCGCGCAGCACGCCCGGGTCGGTCCCGGGTCCGAAGTTCGGTACGTTGACGCCAAGTTGCATGCCACGAGGCTATTCCCGGCCGCATCCGGGCCGGAACCCGATGATCACGGCAGAAGCGGCTCTCAGCCGTGATTCTCCCGGTAATCTCGCAGAATGGCCGTGAACCTCGACGAAACCGACTGGGCGATCATCGACCAGCTCCAGCAGGAGGCCCGGATCTCGCTCAGCGAGCTGGGCCGCCGGGTCAACCTCAGCCCGTCCGCCACCACCGAGCGGGTGCGGAACCTGGAGTCGCTGGGCGTGATCACCGGCTACCACGCCACCGTCGACCTGGCCAAGGTCGGCTACCCGGTGCTCGCCGTGGTCCGTCTCAAGTACCCGGGCAACCGCCACCAGCCGCTGCACCACCTGCTCTCGGTACGCCGCGAGATCCTGGAGTGCGTGCGCACCACCGGCGAGGACTGCTACACCCTCAAGGTGGCCGCGACTTCCATGGAGCACCTGGAGAGCCTGGTCGACTCACTGGCCGGCTTCGGCTCCACCACCACCAGCGTCGTCTACAGCCAGACCCTCCCCCGCCGCGGCCCGGCCCGCCCCTGACCCCGTTCGCCGCCCGACCCCACGCGGCCGGCCGGCGAACGGCACGGGCGGGGCGGGCGCCAGGGCCGGAGGAGAGGCCGCCCTACGCCTCAAGGTCCGCCAGGAAGTCCAGCGCCGCCGCCCAGGCGCGCTCGGCGGCCTCCGCGTCGTAGTCGTCCAGGTCCGGGTCGGTGAACAGGTGCCCGGCGCCCTGGTAGCGGTGCACCTCGACCTCCGCGCCCGCCCGCAGCATCCGCAGGTACCAGGCGTTCAGCCAGTCCTCCGGCTCGAACGGGTCCGGCTCCGCCATGTGCAGCTGGACGGGGATCGAGGTCACCGCGTCCTCGCGCAGGTCCGAGGTGCCGTGCAGGAGCAGCAGCCCGCGCGCCTTCTCGTCCGCGAGCGCCAGGTTCTGCGCGATCGCGCCGCCGAGCGAGAACCCGGCGTACACCAGCCCGCCCTCGGAGAGCGGAGCGGAGGCGGCGACGGCGCGGCGCAGCAGTTCGTCCCCGCCGCCGATCTCCTCCTGGAAGGCCTGCGCGGCCTCGGCGTCGTCGAAGGTGCGCCCTTCGAACAGGTCCGGCGTGTGCACGGTGTGCCCGGCGGCGCGCAGCCGGTCGGCGGCGGCCCGGACGGCCGGGCTCAGGCCGTTGGCGGAGTGGAAGAGGACGATCTGGGCCACGGTTTCGGGTCCTTCGGCGAACGGGTGCGGGGGTACCCACCCATGATCCCGCACCCGGCCGCAAAGCCCCCACACCGGAACCCCCGCCCCGGGCCGCCCCGGTCAGCCCTGCGGAGTCCAGGCCGCCACCAGGTCGAGCAGCCCGGGGAAGCGGGCGTCGAGGTCCTCGACCCGCACCTGGCTGCGGCGCTCCAGCCCGTACTGGCGCTGGCGGGTGACCCCCGCCTCGCGCAGCGCCTTGAAGTGGTGGGTGAGCGAGGACTTGGGCCGGTCGAGGCCGAACCAGCCGCAGGAGTGGTCGTAGTCCTCGGACTCCAGCAGGAGCTTGCGGACGATCGTCAGCCGCAGCGGGTCGCTGAGCGCGCCCAGTACGGTCTCCAGCCGCAGCTGGTCGCGGCCCGGCTCGGGCAGCGGTTCGGGCAGGCCGGGCGGCTCGGGGAGCGCCCTGACGGCGGGTGCGCCGGTGGCGCCGATGGACCCGGGCATGGACCTGGGCACAGTCCTCAACTCCTCAACTCCTCAGCTCGGCAAGGTCGATCGCCGATGACACGACCCCGGACCGCAATCCCGGAATCAAGTACGACTCCAATCGTACTGGATGCTAAGTTCGACTCAACTCGTACAGCTGCGGAGCCCGCAGCACACCTCGGGAGGGACCCGTCATGCCCATCGCCAGGACCAGCCCCACCCCGGACGCCACCCGGACCGCCGAGACCATGGGGGCCGACACCCGAGCACCCGCCGCCACCCCCCTGTGGTGGATCTGGCTGGCCGCCTGGCCGGTCACCGCCGTCTTCGTGCTGTCCAACGCCGCCACCCCGCTCTATGTGCTCTGGCAGCACGACATCGGCTTCTCCAAGGGCACCCTGACCGTGGTGTTCGCGTTCTACATCGTCGGCCTGATCGGCTCGCTGCTGGTCTCCGGCGTGCTCTCCGACCGGATCGGCCGCAAGCCCGTCCTCCTGCCCGCCCTGGGGCTCGGGCTCGCCGCCTGCCTGATCTTCGGGACGGCCACCGGCGTCGCCGCGCTGATCGCGGCGCGGTTGTTCACCGGCATCGCGGTCGGCGCCGTCGTCTCGGCCGGGATGGCCGCGGTGACCGACGTCGCCGGGCCCGAGCGCAAGCGGCTCGCCGCCCTGCTCGCCTCCTGCGCGATGGTCTTCGGCGCCGGGCTCGGCCCGCTGCTCGCCGGACTGCTCTCCGAGCTGGCGCCCGCGCCGACCAGTACCGTCTTCGCGGTCGAGGCCGTGCTGCTGGCCGGCGCGGTGCTGGTCGTGCTGCGGATGCCGGTGCGCCGCCCGGAGCCCCGCGGCCGGGGCGGCCGGCTCCGGGTGCCCGGCGTACCACGCGGCAACGGCCGTCAACTCGCCCTCGGCATCGCAGTGTTCGCACCCGGGATCACCGCGACCTCATTCATGCTCTCGCTCGGCCCCTCGCTGCTGTCCGGCCTGCTCGGCAGCACCGACCGGACCCTCGCCGGCGCGATGGCCTTCGGGATGTTCCTGGCCGCGACCGGGGTGCAGTTCGCCGTCCAGCGGCTGCGCCGCCGTGCCGTTCTGACGGCCGGTGCGACGGCCACCGCGCTGAGCATGGTCACCCTGGTCGTCGCCGTGCACACCGGGACACTGGCGGCACTGGTCCTCGCCGCCCTGCTGGCCGGCGCCGGCCAGGGCATGGGCCAGCTCGGCGGCCTGTCACTGCTCAACGCCGGCGTCCCGCCGCAGCGCCTCGCCGAGGCCAACGCCGCGCTCAACGTGGGCGGTTACCTCCCGGCCGGCCTCCTGCCCGTCTCGGCCGGCTACCTCAGCGACGCAGTGGGCCTGACCACCGGCGCCACGGTCTTCGGCGCCGTCCTGCTGGGCCTGGCCGTCCTCGGCGGCCTGGTGGTCCTGACCGCCGGGCGCGAGGCGACCGACCGGTCCTGACGGTCCGTCCCCAGGGCGCGCCGACCACCCCGACACCGCACAGGCGTTCGCAAGATTCCTTCCTATAGGTAGGTTTCCCGCCGCCCTCACGACAAGCCGCGGCACGCCCCGCCGAACCAGCCCTCCCTCAGAAGGACAGCTTTGCAACAACATTCCATCCCGATGGTATGTATGAGCTGTCGCCGACGACGGAGGGCAGGGGCATGGCAAAACAGGAACGGGCGCGCCGCACACGCGAGAAGGTCCTGACCGCGGCAGCCGAGATCTTCGCCGCCCAGGGCTACGAGAGCACCACGCTGAACACCGTGGCCGACCGCATCGGCATGACCAAGGGCGCGCTCTACGGCCACTTCCCGTCGAAGGCGTCACTCGCGCGGGCCCTGATCCAGGAGTCCCGGACCACCTGGACGAGCCTGCGGGCCGAGCACGACGCCCCGGACGCCGACGCCGCCCGGGCACTCGAAGGCATCGTGGTGGGCTTCGCCGACCGGCTGCGCTCGGACATCCGGCTGCGCGCGGCCCTCCGGCTCGCCGTGGACTGCCCCGAGCTGGCGCAGTCCCCCCACAACGTCCTCGCCGAGATGCACGTCGCCCTGACCGACCTGGTCCGCCGGGCCCAGCGCGACAGCGGCTTCCCCGACCACTGCCCGCCCCTGGTCGCCGAGCTGCTGCTGATCGTGATCCGCGGGCAGCTGAACACCCGCCCCGAAAACACCGAGGACAGCAAGGGCACCCAGGACACCGACCAGACCGACGGCACCCGCACCCCCGGCGGGGACCCGCTGTGGCGACTCCTCTTCACCGCCCTGTCCGGAAACCGGTCCCCCGCCCTGCCCTGAGCCCCACTCCCCGAAGCCCCACCCCGGCCGGCCGCCCCACCGCTACGACACCACGTCCTTGCGCGCGAACCCGCGGAACGCCAGCGCCAACAGCACCACCGCGTACGACAGCGACAACGAGACCCCCTGCACCATGCCGCCCCACTCCAGTTGCGGCTGCAGGGCGTCCGCCCAGGCGTACTGCCAGTGCGCCGGCAGCCACTCCCGCAGGTCGCCCAGCGCGGTGACGGCGTCCAGCACCCCGGTGATGATCGACAGGAACACCGCCCCGCCGACCGCCCCCAGCGGCGCGTCCGTCGCCGTCGACAGCCAGAACGCCAACGCCGCGATCACCAGCTCGCTCAGGAACACGAACGCCACCGCGATCGCGATCCGGGGCAGCGCCTCCCCGGCCGGCAGGCTGGCCCCGGCGGGCAGCTTCAAGTCCCCCCACCCGTACGCCACCGTGCCCACGACCAGCCCGATCGCGGGCAGCATGACGATCGCGACCGCCGAGAACGCCAGCCCGATCGCGAACTTGCGCGCCAGCAGCCGCGCCCGCGGCACCGGCGCCGCCAGCAGGTAGCGCAGCGATGACCAGCTGGCCTCGGAGGCCACGGTGTCCCCGCAGAACAGCGCGACGGGGATCACCAGCATGAAGCCGGTGCCGACGAACAGCATGGTGACGGCGAAGTTGGCCCCCGAGGCGGTGGCCAGGTCGATGAAGGTGGTCCGGTCCGGACGGCTCGGAGTGCCGCCGATCTGGAACGCCGCCAGGATGACGAACGGCATCGCCGCCAGTACTCCGCCGATCACCAGCGTGCGCCGCCGGCGCAGCTGCCGCATCGCCTCGACCCGCAGCGGCAGGGTCCGGCTCGCCCGGTACCCCTGCGCATGGTCCGTGGTAGTGGCGCTCACGCCGCACCTCCGATCAACGACAGGAACGCGTCCTCCAGGCGCCGCTGCGGTCCGGCGCTCTCCACCGGCACCCCCAGCCGCACCAGCTCCGCCAACAGCTCGCTCGCCGCGAGCCCGTCCAGCCGGACCAGCAGCCCGCCCTCGACGGCCTCCGCCGAGCCGACCCCGGCCAGCGCGCCGACCTTCTCGACCACCGACTCCGGGTCGCAGCCCGCGGCCACGCCGATCATCAGCAGCTCACCGGCGCCGACGATCTCGCCGACCGGCCCGGCCGTCACCAGCCGCCCGCGGTCCATCACCACCAGGTCCGTACAGCTCTGCTCGACCTCGGCCAGCAGGTGGCTGGACACGATGACGGTCCGACCGGCGGCCGCGTACCGGATCATCACCTCGCGCATCTCGCGGATCTGCGGCGGGTCCAGCCCGTTGGTCGGCTCGTCCAGGATCAGCAGGTCCGGCATCCCGAGCATCGCCTGCGCGATGGCCAGCCGCTGCCGCATGCCCTGGGAGTACGTCCGCACCGCGCGGTCCAGCGCCTCACCGAGCCCCGCGATCGCCAGCGCCTCGTCGAAGCGGGCGTCGGCCTCCGGCCGCCCGGTGGCCTGCCAGTACAGCCGCAGGTTGGCCCGCCCGGTGAGGTGCGGCAGGAAGCCCGCGCCCTCGACGAAGGCCCCGACCCGTGAGAGCACCGGCGCCCCGGGGCGGATCAGGTGCCCGAAGACCCGGATCTCCCCGGCATCGGGCCGGATCAGCCCCATCAGCATGCGCAGCGTGGTGGTCTTGCCCGCCCCGTTCGGGCCGAGCAGGCCGAGCACCTGGCCCCGCTCCACCCGGAAGCCCAACTCCCGTACGGCGTACCGGTCCTGGGAGCCCTTGTAGCGCTTGCTCAGGCCACTGATGACCAGCGGCACCCCGGCCAGCTCCGGATCGAACTCCGGCCCGGACAGCCCGGACGGCCCGGACAACCCACCGCCCGCCGCACGCCGCCGCCGCACCAGCGGCACCAGCACCAGCCCGGCGGCCACCACCACGGCGCCCACCGGCAGCATCCAGGTCCGCGCGGGCAGCGGCGCCGCCTCGGTGACCAGTTCCCCGACGGTCGGCGCGGTGAGCGCCCCGGCCACCGCCACCCGGTAGGCGGCCGGCTCGGCCGGCGAGGCGTACGCCAGGTCGGTGGACGCCAGCACCAGCCGCAGCCGGTGCCCGGCCGGGAAGTCGTGGTCCACGACGGGCAGCCGGACCGTCACCGTCTGCCCGGCCTCCGCGTCCGCGCCGGTCACCCGCAGCGGGGCCGCCAGCTGCTGCGGCAGCACCGCCTTGCCGTCCGGCCCGACGTCGTACAGCTTGGCGAACAGCACCGCGTCCGGCCGGTCGGCCTTCACCCGCACCGGGACGGTCGGCTGCCCGGTCAGGTGCAGCGACTTCTCCAGCGGCGCCGATTCGAAGGCGGCGTTCTGCCCGGGGAAGTCCAGGGACAGCCCGGCCCCGAGCGAGGCCGCCTGGCTCAGCGCGCCGATCCCCGGCAGCGTCGAGATCCCCGGCGGCGCCCCGCCGGGCGGATTGGCGACGGGCTTCTCCCCGCCCGTCAGCTCGATCGAGCGTGAACCGGTGCCCCCCAGCCCCGGGTACCGGTCAGCGTCGGCGCCCCGCAGCACGGCCTGGAAACCGGTCGAGTCGACCCCGCCGGTCCTGGTCACCCGGAACTGCGGCCCGGTGTCGTTGCCGCGCCCCTTCAGGTAGTGGTCGAACCAGGCGGTGACCCGGTCGTCCACCCGGGCGCTGGTGTCCGTCCCGCCGTCGTGCCCGCCCGCGAACCAGTCCACCGAGACGGGCGCGCCGTTGGCCGCGACCGCCCGGGCGATCCGGTCGCCCTGGTCGAGCGGGAACAGCGAGTCCTGCTGCCCCTGCACCACCAGGGTGGGGGCCTTGAGCTGCGCCGCCACCGAGGACGGGCTGGACTTGTCCAGCAGCGCGACGGCCTCCGGGTCGGCGTGCCCGGCGGTCGCCACCCGGTCGTACATCTGGCAGAGCGAGTCCAGGAACCGCCCGCAGCCCACCTGCCCGTCGGCGGCCGCCGCGGCCGGCTCGGCGTCGCTCCCGGCCGTGGCCCCACTGCGCGGCGCACCGCCGGACGGCCCCAGGTCCCCGGCCGAACCGGTGGTGAAGAAGATCCCGGCCCACAGCTTCTTGAACACGCCGTCCGCCGCGCCCGAGTCCTGCACCCCCTGCGGGAACAGCGCGTCGGCCAGGTTCCACCAGGTGATCTGGGTGGCCACCGCGTCGATCCGGTGATCGTAGGCCGAGGCAAGCAGCGAGATCGCCCCGCCGTACGAGGCCCCGGTGATCCCGACCCGCGGGTCACCGGGTGCGTCCAGCTGCACCTCGGGGCGCTGCGCGAGCCAGTCCACCAGGTGCTTGACGTCCTCGACCTCGCGGTCGGGCGCGTTCAGCCCGATCTTCCCGCCGGAGTGCCCGAAGCCGCGCGCGGACCAGGTCAGCACCGCGTAGCCCTGCCGGGCCAGCTGCTGGGCGCGGTCCCGCTCGCCCTCCTTGGAGCCGCCGAAGCCGTGCGCGAGCAGGACGGCGGGTCGCGGACTGGTGCCGGTGGTGAAGAAGGAGGTGTCCAACTGGACCTGCTGAGCACTGCCGGGCGTCTCCGGCATGCTGAGGAAACGATCCTCCTGATGGACCGCCTGCTCACCGCCGGACGCCACCGCCACCGTGCCGACCCCGGCGACCGCCACCAGGGCCACCGCCCCGGCCAGCAGCCTGCGCCGCACCGACGTTCCCCGGCCGCGCCACCGACGCCATGCCCTACCGAACTCCATGGGGGCAGATCGTATCCGCCGCACGGGTAGGCGTCCGATAAAGCCGCCACCCCATTTCACCCGGTTAAGCCCGTTGAGCGCCGGTATCGTACGGCTCACCCGACTCTCCCCCGCCCCGAGAAGGTCCCGTGCTCTGGCCGCTGATCACCCTGCTCGCCACCGTCGCCGCCACCCTCGCGGTCGGCTGGACCGTCGACCAGGCCCTCCAGCGGATCAGCGCCGGCCACCCGGAGGCCCCGGTCTGGGCTCTGCTCCGCCGCTGCCGGATCCCGCTCCAACTCGCCGTCGCCTCAGCCCTGTTGCTCGCCATCAACCCGCTCAAGCGGATCTTCCACCTGACCGAGGACGAGGGCTCCCGCCACCTGGTCATGCTGCTCCTGCTCGCCTCCCTCGGCTGGCTCACCGTCCGCGTGGTGGCCGCCGTGCTGGAGGCACTGCTCCGCCGCTACGAGGCGGTCACCGACGACCCGTCCCGGGTGCAGCGGGTGCGCACCCAGATCAGCATGCTGCGCCGGGTGGTCAGCGCGGTGATCGTCGTGGTCACCCTCGCCGTGATGCTGCTGACCTTCTCCACCATGCGCACCATCGGCGCCAGCCTGCTCGCCTCGGCCGGCCTGATCGGCATCGTGGCCGGCATCGCCGCCCAGAGCACCCTGGGCAACTTCTTCGCCGGCCTCCAGATCGCCTTCGGCGACACCGTCCGGATCGGCGACACCGTGGTGGTGGACGGCCAGCAGGGCACCGTCGAGGAGATCACCCTCTCCTACCTGGTGGTCCGGCTCTGGGACTACCGCCGACTGATCGTCCCGGTCTCCTACTTCGTCAACAAGCCCTTCGAGAACTGGACCCGCCGCGACCCCGGCCTGCTCGCCGCCGTCCTGCTCCACCTCGACCACAGCACCCCCGTGGACGAACTCCGCACCGCCCTGCACACCCGCCTGCAACAGCACCCGCTGTGGGACGGCCAGGAATGGGCTCTCAACGTCACCGACACCACCCCCAGCACCATCGTCGTCCGCGCCACCATGACCGCCCGAACCCCCGACGACGCCGCCCAGCTCCGCTTCGACATCCGCGAACACCTCATCGCCCACCTCCGCGACGAGCACCCCCACGCCCTCCCCCGCCTCCGCACCACCGAAGGCTGACCCCCTGCCCCCGAACACAGAAATCCCCACGCCCCGAAAGGGGCGCGGGGAAATCGCGCGCTAAAGCACCTTCGTCATCGTCCGGTGCGGAATCCCGGCATCGTCGTACACCGGCCCCTCCGCCACGTACCCCAGCCGCTCGTAGAACCCCAGCGCCTGCACCTGCGCGTGCAGCTCGACCTCGACGGCCCCGCGCTCGCGCCCGGCCGCCTCGATCGCCCGGACGAGGTCCGCCCCGAGCCCCGTCCCCCGGGCCGCCGCCACCACCGCGAGCCGCCCGAGCAGCACCCTCCCCTCGACGCCCCCGGTCAGCTTCCGCGCCTGGTCACCGAAGATCAGCCGGCCGGTCCCGAGCCCGGTCCCGTCCGCATCCACGGCCAGCACGTGCACCGAGGTCGCGTCGTACTCGTCGTACTCCAGCTCCTCCGGCACGTTCTGCTCGACGACGAACACCTCGCGCCGGATCGCCCGCACCAGCTCCAGGTCCGCCTCGCCCTCGGCGACCCGCACGGGGACCGTCATCTCAGCTCTCCGCCGCGATGATGTCCAGCGCCTTCTGCAGGTCGGCCGGGTACTCGCTGCTGAACTCGACCCACTGCCCGTCCGCCGGGTGCTCGAAGCCGAGCGAGACGGCGTGCAGCCACTGCCGGGTCAGCCCGAGCCGCTTGGCCAGCGTCGGGTCGGCGCCGTACGTCAGGTCGCCGACGCAGGGGTGGCGCAGCGCGGACATGTGGACGCGGATCTGGTGGGTGCGGCCCGTCTCCAGCTTGATCGCCATCAGGGAGGCCGCCCGGTACGCCTCGATCAGGTCGTAGTGGGTGACGGACGGCTTGCCGTCGCGGGTCACCGCCCACTTCCAGTCCGCGCTGGGGTGGCGCCCGATCGGGGCGTCGACGGTGCCGCTCAGCGGGTCCGGGTGCCCCTGGACCAGCGTGTGGTAGCGCTTGTCGGTGATCCGGTCGTGGAACTGCCGCTTGAGGTCGGTGTAGGCCCGCTCGGACTTGGCGACGACCATCAGGCCCGAGGTGCCGACGTCCAGCCGGTGCACGATGCCCTGGCGCTCGGCGGCGCCGGAGGTGGAGATCCGGTAGCCGGCCGCGGCGAGCCCGCCGATGACGGTGGGGCCGGTCCAGCCGGGGCTCGGGTGCGCGGCGACGCCGACCGGCTTGTCGATCAGCACGATGTCGTCGTCGTCGTGGACGATCCGCATGCCCTCGACCGGCTCGGCCACGATCTGCACCGGGGCGGCGGGGGCGGGGATCTCGACCTCCAGCCAGGAGCCGGCGGTCACCCGGTCCGATTTTCCGGCCACGGCGCCGTCGAGCGTCACCTTGCCCTCGGCGGCCAACTCGGCGGCCTTCGTCCGGGAGAAGCCGAACATCCGGGCGAGGGCGGCGTCGAGGCGCTCGCCCTCCAGGCCGTCGGGTACGGGGAGGCTGCGGATCTGCGCTGCGGTACTCACCCGTACGAGTATGCCGGAAAGGCGCCGCGCCCCTTCCCCCTCGCTGCTCCGGCCGGCGCCCGAGGTCTACGGCCGAGGGCCTACTTCCCGCTCTTCTCCGCCTGCTGGTGGACGGTCCCGTCCGGGTTGCTGCCCCGGAAGGAGAGCAACACCACGAGGATGCCGCCGCAGACGATGGCCGAGTCGGCGAGGTTGAAGACCGCGAAGTGCTGGACCGAGATGAAGTCCACGACGTGGCCGCGGAAGACCCCCGGCGCCCGGAACAGCCGGTCGGTGAGGTTGCCGAGGGCTCCGCCGAGCAGCAGCCCGAGCGCGATCGCCCACGGGAGGCTGTACAGCCGGCGGGCGATCCGCCAGATCACCACGATGACGGCGGAGGCGATCATGGTGAAGACGACGGTCAGCGCCTGACCCATGCCGAAGGCGGCGCCGGAGTTGCGGATCACCTGGAGGGTGACGATGTCGCCGATCACCTTGATCGCCGCGTGGTTCTCCAGCTTGGCGACGACCAGCAGCTTGCTGGCGAGGTCGATCAGGAACGCGAGGACCGCGACGACCAGCAGCACCCCGACCCGGCGCGGGCCCTTGGGCTTCTCCACCGCGGTGGCACCGCCCGCGGCAGCCACCCCGCCGTCCGCGTCCGCGGGGGCCGGCTCCACCGGCCCGGTGGACTCGGCCACGGTCACCTCCACGCCATCGGCGGGGTTCGGGACGGCGTCGTCCCGGGTCTGGGGGGAACCTTGCGTACTGATGATCCGCTCCGCTGCCGATGTGAGCCGGTGAGGGCCTGACCGCGTCCGTACCGACGGGTCAGGCGAGGTTACGGGGTCGAGCGTACGGCAAGCCCGCCTCCTGGCGTCGCCCCGGACCCCCGACCCCGTCGCCCCGTTACCGCCTCTTGCCGTCGCTGCCTCTTACCACCGGCGCCCCTCGACGCCGCGCTTCGGGTCTCCCCTCAGCGTCGCTCCTGCTTCGCCTTGCACTGCACGCACAGCGTGGCCCGGGGGAAGGCCTGCATCCGGGCCTTCCCGATGGCCTGTCCGCAGGACTCGCAGGTGCCGAACCCGACGCCCTCCAGCCGCTCCAGGGCCCGCTCGGTCTGGGCGAGGCTGTCCCGCGCGTTGTTGGCCAGCGCCAGCTCGCTCTCCCGCGAGATGTTCTTCGTACCGGCGTCCACCTGGTCGTCGCCGGCTCCGTCGTTGGAGTCGCGCATCAGGCCGGAGATGGCCGCCTCGGCGGCCTCGATCTCACCGCGCAGCCGCTCCAGGTCACTGATCAGCTCGTCGTGCAGCTCGTGGACCTCCTCCGTGGTCCAGGGGTCCTCACCCGGCCGGACCGGCAGTGTGGCCGGGTCGACCGACTCCGCGCCGCGCGGCACGGTGACGGTGTCGGTACTCGTGTTCTGAGGTGCGGTAGTGGTCACGGTCCCCTCCCCTGGATCGGCCGCCACGGCCTTGCGTGCCCGCTTCGTGGCGGTACCCGCGCCGGTTGCCTTCTCAGCCATGGCTTCGACCCCATCTACGAACGAACCGAGCCGCCGGTTCCCGGCGGCTTCCAGTGCCGGAACGATAATCCCGATCAAAACCGGTCACAACATGACATACCGGTGCCTCAGGATGATCCCACCCAGGCAGCCGCCCCAGCCGCCACGCCCCGCGCTGACAGACTTGTGCCCACCTCACCCCCGCCTAACCGCCCCCGCCGACCTGCCCAAACAGCACTCCCGGGGCACACTCCCCCGAATCCCCTTGGACAAACCGTCTCGCCCGGCCGATACACTTGGCCCTGCAAGGCGCAGATGGGACGAGTACCGACGTACGCAGCCACCAGCGACCCGGGGACGGTGCGAGCCCGGGGGTGTGCGCGACGGGAAGATCACCCCGGAGCCGCCGGAAGAACGGACGCCACCACGGCGGCCCACTAGACCCGGCAGCAAGCCCAAACAAGAGGGCCGCAACGCAGCACCGCGGCCAAGGAGGGTGGTACCGCGGGTCGGCGAAGGCCGTCTCGTCCCTCCGGAGGATCCAGTCCCAGTATCCGCCGGAGGTAGACGCCCGCGATGAACTCCCAACCCGTCACCCACCACCACCCTTCCGACGACGCGCTGCGCGCGGCTCCTCTTTATCGCCCCGTCCCCGCACAGGTCGATCTCCCCGCCCTCGAGCACCAGATCCTCTCCTTCTGGCAGGACAACAAGGTCTTCCAGCGCAGCCTGGAGCAGTCCGAGGGCCGCCCCGAGTGGGTGTTCTACGAGGGCCCGCCGACCGCCAACGGCATGCCCGGGGCCCACCACATCGAGGCCCGCGTCTTCAAGGACGTCTTCCCCCGCTACCGGACCATGAAGGGCTACCACGTCGCCCGCAAGGCCGGCTGGGACTGCCACGGCCTCCCGGTCGAGCTGGCGGTCGAGAAGGAGCTCGGCTTCTCCGGCAAGCAGGACATCGAGGCGTACGGCATCGCCGAGTTCAACGCCAAGTGCCGCGACTCGGTGACCCGCCACACCGACGCCTTCGCCGAGCTGACCACCCGCATGGGGTACTGGGTCGACCTCGACGAGGCCTACCGGACGATGGACCCGTCGTACGTCCAGTCCGTCTGGTGGTCGCTCCAGCAGATCTTCGACAAGGGCCTGCTGGTCCAGGACCACCGGGTCGCCCCCTGGTGCCCGCGCTGCGGCACCGGCCTGTCCGACCACGAGCTGGCCCAGGGCTACGAGACCGTGGTCGACCCCTCGGTGTTCGTCCGCTTCCCGCTGACCAGCGGGCCGCTGGCCGGCCGCGCCGCCCTGCTGGTCTGGACCACCACCCCGTGGACCCTGGTCTCCAACACCGCCGCCGCCGTCCACCCGGAGGTCACCTACGTGGTGGCCACCGACGGGACCGAGCAGCTGGTCGTCGCCGAGCCGCTGCTCGCCAAGGCCCTCGGCGAGGGCTGGGAGGCCACCGGCGAGTCCTTCACCGGTGCCGAGATGGAGCGCTGGGCCTACCGCCGCCCCTTCGACCTGGTCGAGATCGAGAACGCCCACTACGTCCTCAACGCCGACTACGTCACCACCGAGGACGGCACCGGCATCGTCCACCAGTCCCCCGCCTTCGGCGCGGACGACCTCGCGACCTGCCGCAAGTACGGCCTGCCGGTGGTCAACCCGGTGCTCGCCGACGGCACCTTCGCCCCCGAGGTCCCGCTGGTCGGCGGCCAGTTCTTCAAGAAGGCCGACGAGGCCCTGGTCGCGGACCTCAAGGAGCGCGGCCTGCTCTTCCGCCACCTGCCGTACGAGCACAGCTACCCGCACTGCTGGCGCTGCCACACCGCGCTGCTCTACTACGCGCAGCCGTCCTGGTACATCCGGACCACCGCCGTCAAGGACGCGCTGATCCGCGAGAACGAGGCCACCAACTGGTTCCCGGAGACGGTCAAGCACGGCCGCTTCGGCGACTGGCTGAACAACAACATCGACTGGGCGCTCAGCCGCAACCGCTACTGGGGCACCCCGCTGCCGATCTGGCGCTGTGAGGAGAACCACCTCACCTGCGTCGGCTCCCTGGCCGAACTCAGCGAGCTCACCGGCACCGACCAGAGCGCCCTCGACCCGCACCGCCCGTACATCGACGCGGTCACCTTCGCCTGCCGCGACTGCGGCGGCACCGCCACCCGCGTGCCCGAGGTCATCGACGCCTGGTACGACTCGGGCTCGATGCCGTTCGCCCAGTACGGCTACCCGTACCAGAACAAGGAGCTGTTCGAGAAGCGCTACCCGGCGCAGTTCATCTCCGAGGCGATCGACCAGACCCGCGGCTGGTTCTACACGCTGATGGCGGTCGGCACCCTGGTGTTCGACAAGAACAGCTACGAGAACGTCGTCTGCCTGGGCCACATCCTGGCCGAGGACGGCCGCAAGATGTCCAAGCACCTGGGCAACATCCTGCAGCCGATCCCGCTGATGGACCAGCACGGCGCCGACGCCGTCCGCTGGTTCATGGCCGCCGGCGGCTCGCCCTGGTCGGCCCGCCGGGTCGGCCACGGCACCATCCAGGAGGTGGTCCGCAAGACCCTCCTCACCTACTGGAACACCGTCGCCTTCCAGGCCCTGTACGCCCGCACCTCGAACTGGGCGCCCTCCGCGACCGACCCGGCCCCGGCCGACCGCCCGCAGCTGGACCGCTGGGTGCTCTCCGAGCTGAACACCCTGGTCCGCGAGGTCGACGCGGCCTTCGAGGCGTACGACACCCAGCGCGCCGGCAAGCTGCTCTCCGGCTTCGTCGACGACCTCTCCAACTGGTACGTCCGCCGCGGCCGCCGCCGCTTCTGGCAGGGCGACGCCGCCGCGCTCGCCACCCTGCACGAGGCACTGGAGACCGTCACCCGCCTGATGGCCCCGCTCACCCCGTTCATCACCGAACGGGTCTGGCAGGACCTCATCGTCCCGGTCGCCCCGGACGCCCCGGCCTCGGTCCACCTGGCCACCTGGCCCGAGGCCGACGAGGCCCTGATCGACACCGAGCTCTCCCGGCACATGGCCCTGGTCCGCCGCCTGGTCGAACTCGGCCGGGCCACCCGCGCCGAGTCCGGCGTCAAGACCCGCCAGCCGCTCTCCCGCGCGCTGATCGCCGCCCAGGGCTGGGAGGAGCTGCCGGCCGACCTGCGCGCGCAGATCGCCGAGGAGCTCAACGTCGCCACCCTGGAATCCCTCGCCGAGGTCGGCGGCTCCCTCGTCGACACCACCGCCAAGGCCAACTTCCGCGCCCTCGGCAAGCGCTTCGGCAAGGGCGTCCAGGACGTCGCCAAGGCCGTCACCGCCACCGACGCCGCCCGCCTCGCCACCGAACTCCGCGCCACCGGCGAAACCTCCGTCACCCTGAACGGCGAGACGATCACCCTCTCCCCCGACGAGGTGATCATCACCGAAACCCCCCGCGAGGGCTGGGCCGTCGCCAACGAGTCCGGCGCCACCGTCGCCCTCGACCTGGCCATCACCCCCGAGCTCAAGCGCCTCGGCATCGCCCGCGACGCCATCCGCCAGATCCAGGAGGCCCGCAAGAACTCCGGCCTCGACGTCGCCGACCGCATCACCCTCCGCTGGCGCGCCACCTCCGAGGAAACCGCCGAAGCCATCGCCGAACACGGCCCCCTCGTCGCCGAAGAGGTCCTCGCCACCGACTTCGCCGCCGGCGCAGCCGACTGGACCTCCCAGACCTTCACCGACGAATCCCTCGGCCTCGCCTTCCAACTCCGCAAGGCCTAACCACCCCCCGAAGCCGCCGCCACCCCACCCAAGGGTGCCGGCGGCTTCGCCATACCCCCACACCCTCCGCGGGCGCACAGAGCAAGCCCCCGCGCCCGCACCAATAAACCCTGCACCAACCCACCACCCCAACCACCCCCCTCCCCCCACCCGCCCCAGGCGAGAGGGACGCGCTGCGGGAGGGGGCGGTGGAGGGGGTGGGTGCGGAGAGGGGCGTGACGGGTGATTTTCAGACCGCCAAC
>NZ_JBEOSP010000061.1:0-39019 GCF_040303105.1 Kitasatospora sp. NPDC096128
CCGGCACCGGCGGCCGCGCGCGCGGCAGCGCGGGCGGCGGCGCGAACGGCGGCGCGAACGGCCTGGACGCGCAGGGCGGCCAGCCGGGCACCTCGCCGACCTGTGTCGCGTCCGGCAATGGGCTGACGGCGGTCCCGGGGCCCGCTGCCACCAGCACCGCCGGGCGATCCGCTTTCAGCGGTGGCAGCGGTGGGACGATCTCCCCCGCGGGCTTCGCCCCGCAGTGCGGCGGAGCCGGCTCCGGAGGGGCTGCGGACCAACTCCTAGGTGGATTTTTCCTGAGCGACGGTGAGTCGGGATGCGTCCTGATCACGGCCGTCCTGTCCTGTCCGACCAACGGTACGGCGTCGGTCTGCGCGCCCGGCGAGGCCCAGTACACCGTCCCCGCCGGGACCGGTACGCTGACCGTCTCGGCCGTCGGCGCGGCGGGCAGCGGTGGCGGTGGCGGCGGCGGCCAGGACTACAGCAGCATCTACCTTGCCGGCCCTGCGGGGCAGGGTGGCGCGGGCGGCGGCGCGGCAGTCGCCCTCACCTGCACGTTCACCGGGCTCCAGGCGGGGACGGTCCTGGACATCACCGTCCCCGGCGCCTCCGCGGGCGGATCGGGCGGCAGCGGCGGCACCGCCGGCCGCGCCGGTCAGCGGGGGAGCGGCGGGCAGGCCGCCGCCGTCACCGGGCCCGGCGGACTGCAGGTACTCGCCCCCGGCGGAGGCGGCGGGGCCAGTGGCCACGGCTCCGTCAACAACCTCGGCCGTGACGGCACGGCGGGCAGCCCCGCCGGTCAGGGCGGCGGGGCCGGCGGCGTAGCAGGCTTCGTCCAGGCCACCGGCGGCGGGCAGGGCACCGAACCGGTCTGCGCGGCCACCGCCGCCGGCGTGAACGCCGTCCCGACCGTCTACACCGGCACCGCGGGCGGCCCCGTCGACGGAGGTAGCCAGGCCGGCGGAGGCGGCGGGACCATCGCTCTGCCCGCCGCCGTCACCGGGGCCTGCCCCGCAGGGACCGGCAACGGCGGAAGCGGCGGCAACGGCGGCAACGGCGGCAGGCTGGGACAGCGGCACGGACAGGACGGCACGAACGGGACCGACGGCGCAGGCGGCTGCGTCCTCATCGTCGCGACCCCGTGAACGGTCCATTGCGCGGGCGCCTTCGGTGCGGACTGACGCTCCGACAGAGGGTGCCTGCCCGCTTCGTCGTGTGATCCGAACCCGGTTCCTCACCCGTCGGGTGCGGCATGGTGATCGGGCCGGGTTCGGGCTCGATGGGGACGCCCCGGTTGGCCGGGCGTTTCGGCTCGGCGCGGGTTCCTTCAGGGTGACGGGACTTGATGCTGGTCCCCGGCGCGTCCCTCTCTTCAGTACAATGAAGTTGATACTACAGAGAATACATTGGGGCATCAATGTATCAATAGAAGCATTGGGGGATGGCTCGGCGATGCGTACCGACGCGACAGAGGTCCTGGACTCGGCCATCCCCGTCCTGGCCAAGGACCGGGCGGCGTCCATGCAGGTCATCGCCAAGCGGGCGGGCATCAGTCGGGCGACCCTGGTGCGGCTGTTCCCCACCCGCCAGGACCTGGTCCAGGCGATGGCCGGGAAGATCCTCGACGACTGCGACCGGGCCCTGTCCCGGGCCGAGGCCGACACCGCTCCCGTGGAAGACGTGCTCGCCGCCCTGGTCGCCGAGTACCCGCCGTTCGCCCAGCTGTGGAACCTCGTCTACGTCGAACCCGACGTCCTGGGCGTGCCCGAGGCCAGCAGGCGGGCCGACTCGGTCTTCGGGCGCACGGTGGAGTTCTTCAAACGCGGCCAGAACGCCGGGCTGCTGCGCAACGACATGCCGGCGGTCTGGCTGGCCTCGACCTTCTGCGGCCTGTCCGAGACCGCCTGGGAGCTGACCCTCGAAGGCTCCATGGGCACCCGCCAGGCCCCGGACTTCATCGCGGCGATCCTGCTCCGCGGCGCGGCCGCCTGACCGGGCGTCCGGTGCGCCGGCTTCGGGCTCTCACGCCTCGGCCGCAGGAGTGACCGGCGGCGCCGGCCCGACCGGCGCGCCCCGCAGTACGACGTAGGCCACTGAGAGCCCCGCGATCGCCTCGGCCCGCCCATGCCCAGAAGTGCACCTCGGGCGCCGGGGCGAGCGTCGGCGTGGACGCCACCCGGGACGAGCTGCGCCTCGCCGTGGTCAACGCTCCCGGTGGCCAGGGCCATGAGAACGGGCTGCTCGTGGGCGGCCACGGCCTTGCCGCAGCCTCCAATGCCTCTATTGACACACTGATGTTTCAAAGTATCCTTTGCTGCATCGGCCCCACTTGCTGGCGGGGCGGGTTGCCGCAGGTCGGCATCCCACCGGCGTTACACCGGTTGGGAGGACGACAGGGCGGGAGGCCGTCCCCGACCGGAGGGGCCCCTTCGAAGCCTGCGAGGCTTCCTCACCCGCGGGCGGACCTACGGACGCGACGGAGCGTTCGGCGACATCCTCGTCCCGGCCCGTGTCAGAACGCAGATCGGTTGACGGCTATGACGATGCATCGACGGCACTTCCTGCGGAGCGCAGGCCTGGGCGTGACCAGTCTCGCCCTCCTCGCTTCCCTCTCCGCCTGCGGCGACAACGGCGACAACGGGGGAGACGGCGAGGGGAGCGGGACGCCGGGTCCGTCCGGGCGTAAGAAGGTGATCGTCGTCGGCGCCGGGATCAGTGGTCTCGCCGCCGCGCGTGACCTGGCCGACCGGGGGCACGAGGTGTCGGTGCTCGAAGCGCGCGACCGGATCGGCGGGCGGATCTGGACCAGCCAGAAGTGGGCCGACGCACCGCTCGACCTCGGCGCGTCCTGGATCCACGGCATCGACGGCAACCCGATCACCGATCTGGCCAAGAAGGCCGGCGCGAAGACGGTGGTGACCGATCTCGAAAGCGTCACCGACTACCTCGCCACCGGCCCTGAGATCGAGGGCGCCCAGGCCCAGGCGCTCGAACGCTGGCGCAAGGCTGCCGCCAACGCACTGTCCGCCTTCCAGAAGAAGGATGACGATGATGCCTCGGTCCGCAGCGTCGTGCAGGACGCGGTGGGCTGGTCCAAGCTCTCGGACTCCGACAAGGCCCTGGTGTCCTTCGCGCTGAACGACTACGAGCACGAGTACTCGGGCAGCGTCGACCAGATGTCGGCGCTGTACTTCGACGACGATGCGAAGATCAAGGGCAAGGACGTCCTGTTCCCGGGCGGCTACGGGCAGATCACCGACTACCTCGCCAAGGGGTTGTCGGTGCAGACCGGGCAGGTGGTCCAGCAGATCGACTGGAACTCCGGTGGTGTGACGGTCACCACCGACAAGGGCGCCTTCCAGGCCGACCACGTGGTGGTCACGCTGCCGCTGGGCGTCCTGCAGAGCGGGGCGGTGAAGTTCGGCCCCGGCCTGCCGAAGGACAAGACCACCGCCATCGGCAAGCTCGGCTCGGGTGTCCTCGACAAGTGCTACCTGCGCTTCCCCAAGGTGTTCTGGGCGGACACCGACTGGCTGGAGTACGTGCCGGACATGGCCAAGTACGGGCAGTGGGCGCAGTGGATCAACGTCGCCCGGCCCACCGGCCGGCCGGTGCTGCTCGGCTTCAACGCCGGCGACGTCGGCCGCACCATCGAGGGCTGGAGCGACGCCCAGATCGTCGACAGTGCCATGAGCACCCTGAAGACGATCTACGGCGGCAACATTCCCCAGCCGACGGACTACCAGATCACGCGCTGGGCCTCCGACCCGTACGCGTGCGGCTCGTACTCGTTCACCAAGCTCGGTGCCACGTCCGACATGCGCAACCAGCTCGCGGCGGCCGTGGACGGCCGGGTGCACTTCGCCGGAGAGGCGACGGACCGCAAGGACTACGCCACCGTCCACGGCGCCTACCGGTCGGGCCTGCGCGCGGCCAAGGAGATCACCGGCTGACACCGCCGCCTGTCCGAACCCCGGGTCGTTCTCCCCTCGTGCGGGCGACGGGGGACAATCCGGGAGCCGTCCACCAGGACCCCGTCGGTCGCCCTGCGGCCTGCGGGACGGCAGCCCCCGTCGGCGCGTACCCCCGAACGCACCGACGGGGGCGTCCGGCGGTAACCCTGCGGCCGGCCCGAACGCGCCCTCATGGCAGTGATCGCGGCCGCACACGATCCGGTGCGGTTCCGGCCGCCGGCGTGCCCCCGGGGCTCCGCAGCTTGCCGCCCGTGCCACCGCGTCCCCGTCCCCACCGCACCACCTGCTGGAGCCCTCATGACCACGCAGCCCTTCAGGGCCTCCCCTTCGGCCTTCGAGGCACTCGCCCCCGATGACCCCGGCGAGGTCGGGGGTTACCGCCTCCGCGCGCGGCTCGGTGCGGGCGGGATGGGCCGCGTCTACCTCGCGTACACCCCCGGCGGGCGTCCGGTCGCGCTCAAGGTGGTGCGGCCCGAGCTCGCGGAGGACGCCGGGTTCCGGCACCGGTTCGCCCAGGAGGTCGCCAGTGCCCGGCGGATCCACGGTCTCTACACCGCCCAGGTCGTCGACGCCGGCATCGACGCCGCCTCCCCCTGGCTGGCCACCACGTTCGTGCCCGGTCCCTCCCTCCAGCAGGTCGTCCGGCGCCACGGTCCGCTGCCGGAGCGCACGGTCCTGCTGCTGTTCGCCGGCATTGCCGAGGCCCTGCAGGCGATCCACGCGGCGGGTGTCGTCCACCGCGACCTCAAGCCCGGCAATGTCCTGGTGGCGCCTGGTACCTGGCTCGTCAGGCCGGTGCCTTCTACATCCAGGAGGACGGCGACGCGTACGTCCCGCCGGCCGGTCCCCTCACCCTCGTCGACTGCCTCAAGGGCATCGAAACGCAGCCCGCCTCCGCCCTGCCGTTCACCACACTGCGCGCCGACCGCAGCTTCTGCGTCCGCGCCTCGGGCGGCCAGGACGTCGCCGTCGTCCGTACGCTCGCCACCGCCACGACCGACGGCCCGGTCAGACTCTCCATCACCTACTACCGGCGTTCGGCCTGACTGATCCGCCGCTCGGCCCCGCCGCCGGCCGGGCAGGGGCAGCATGCAGCAGTTCTCGTCACAGAATTGACGCAATGTCAGTTCTTGTGCCCGCGAGGCGGCGGCGCCTGGCCAACGGGAGGTAGAGCAGCACGAAGGTGAGTGCGACCAGGGGCGCGAGCTTCACGGTCCTGGCGGGGGAGGGGGACTGTGCAGTCGGAGCGGTTGCTGTGGTCAGGGCGGTGACGTTCGGCGGCATTCTTACCTTGATCCGGCAGGCGGCAGGCGGCGGGCAGTGAGCCAGGTGATCATCTCCACGGAACTGGGAGGTGGCACATCCGGTTGGCCTCGCCAACCGCCCTGCGCCGACGATAACGGAGAGTTACTGAAGGAGGTCCGTGGTCGGCGGTCTCGAAGGGCTCAGCCGGTGATCTGGAACTCGGTCGGTTCGGGGATCGACGTGATGACGGCCGCCGGTCCGGCCGGCCGCGCCTTTCGGTGGCTGCCCGGCCGACTCGTGGTGGCGAGGCCCGTTCACGCCCCGGCCCGTGCGGTGAGGCCGCGGGCGAGGGTGCGGCCGCGCAGCTCGGCGTACTGCTCCAGGAGGGACCGGGGCATGCCGTCGATCACGGCGCCCCGGGACGCGGGAGGCGGTCGTGGGCGTCACCGGCGCGGCTGCGGGCCGGTCGGGTGCACGACCGCCTTGGTGCTCTCGACGACGCGCGCGACGGTGTGCGCGATCGCGCCGACGATGACGAACAGGCTGCTGATGAGGATCCAGCCGTCCCGCTCGTTGACGTCGGAGCCGGCAGGGGGCGCGGTGCGGTCCGACACGGACGCACGCCGGGGAGCGGCGCGCACCATGTCCTTGGTGATCGCGACGACGCCCGACAACGCGTGCGCGACCGCGCCGGCGACGAGCGCCGAGGAACCGAGGACGAGCCAGTCGACACGTCCGAGCTCGGTGGAGCCGGGCGCGACGGTGAGACGTGATCTCCGGTGGTGGATGCCGGGCATTGGTCTCGCCTCCTTCGGTGGGTGTGGTGGGACGATCCCTCCCTTCCGACGCTCACAGAAGACGGCCCGGGCGCCATGGGCCGTTCGGCCCATACATCGTGGGTTGGACGGCAGTGGGACCGTGTGTGACGGTGACGCTCCCGAGCGGAGTCAAATCCCTCACGGGTAAAGGTCGTTCGGACCATCGACGTGGTCCGGGCGGCCCACGGCCGGATGACAGGCCCGGGCCTACGGTGGACGTAGGGCCTCCGTTCCGAGGCCTTCCGCCAGCCGAGCTTCCGGGGCGATCGTGATGAGAGACGACGACCTACTCCGCACGAGGGCCAGGACGTGCCGGGACACCGTGTCGGTGTCGTTGGAAGGCGAACTCGACATCGCGACGACGGCGCTCGTGGGCGATGTCGTCGTCCGGGCCCTCGAGGCTCGTCCGCACCGGCTGGACCTCGACGTCGAGGGCCTCACCTTCTGCGACGCCGCCGGTGTGCGAGCCCTCCTCCAGGCCCGCCGGGTCTGCTGCGGCCACCACGTGGAGTTCCGTCTCATCGGCATCCGGCCGGGGTTCCAGCGCATCCTCGCCCTGCTCCGGGTCGCCGATCTCCTGTCGGCTCCACCGGCGCCGGTCCGGAGCCCGGCGGCCGCCCTCTCCCCGGAGCCTCTCCGAACCGGTCTTTCCTCTCTCCCCTCTCCCGCTTCCCGTCTCCCGTTCCGGGCCAGGCGGCCGTTACCGAAGGAGTCCGTGTCATGACCAGCAGCGCCACCGAAGCGCCCCGCACCACCCGGGTCCCCGAACCGCGCCCCTTTGCGACCGGGTGGACGATCTTCGCGGCGATCATGCTGACCGCCGGCGGCATCATGGCGATCTTCCAGGGGATCGCCGGCATCACCAAGGACAGCCTGATCATCGTCACCCGGCACTACGTGTACTCGATGAACACCACAGGATGGGGATGGATCCATCTGATCCTCGGCGTCGTCGTCCTCCTGGCGGGCGTGGCGCTGTTCAGCGGCGCCGCCTGGGCCCGTGCCGTCGGTGTCGTCGTCGCCGGACTGGGAATGATCGCCAACTTCCTGTGGCTGCCCTACTACCCCTTCTGGGCGATCGTCCTGATCGCGATCGACGCCTTCGTCATCTGGGCACTGTGCGTCGGAACGACCAGAAAGGAGGCTTGACGGCCCCGGACGACGACCGTTCCGGGTCCCCGCACGGCCGCGGCCGTGCGGGGACCGTCATTCCTCGTCCGCCGGGCCCGGCTTCGGGGTCCCCAGCAGCCGGGCGAGTCGGCCCTGGCACGCCACCACGTACCCGCCGGCGATCCCCAGGGTGATGGCCGTGAACATCACGATGAGCCAGCTGAGCAGGGTGAAGACCATGCCGAGCGGGCCGAACTGGGCCACGCTGCGGTTCAGCGAGTGGGGGATGTAGAGCCGCGATGTCCAGGCCAGCGCCGTCAGCGCGGCACTGGTCAGCACGGCCCCCGGAAGCAGAGGGAGCCAGGGGACCCGGCCACCGAGCAGCAGATGCTGCGTCCACCACCAGAGCAGCGTGGCCGTGATCAGGTAGAGGACCATCCCGAGGCCGTCGCCCGCCCCGAATCCGGCCCGTAGCCGCCCCTGGAGGGTCAGGGCGGTGAGCCACACCAGCAGCCAGGCCAGCCATCGCCATGCCGCCAGGCGCCCTGCCAGGTGGGGCAGGTGCCAGCTTCGTTCACACAGACGCTGCAGGATGCGGCTGCAACTGGTGGCCGAGAGCAGGGTCACCACGATTCCGACGGCGCCGAAGGCATCGGAGGTGGTGGTCTGGCCGGTCTGGAGCACCTGTTTCACCTCGTCGAGCGAGGCACCCCGGAGCCCCAGGACGGTGCGCAGGGAGTCCGAGACGCTGCTGCGCACCTCCTGCGGCATCAGAGTGGCCAGCACGAACAGCACCGGGATGGCGGTCAGGAACGTCTGGGCCGCGAGACGGGTGGCGGTGTCCAGGACGTTGACGTGGATCAGCTGCCCCGCGAGCCGGCGCGGGAACGGGGCGTCGCGCAGGGTGGCCGTCCGCCCCCGCAACCAGGCGGATCTGGCACGGATCCAGCGAGCGCGCCCGGGCTGACCACGCTGTTCCGCCACTGCGCAATCCCTCCGATCGCCGGCGGCACCTCCGGCCGCCGCTGCGGTCCGTCGCCGGCGCCCGCACTCCGGGTTCCGTCCAACACTGGGCCGCGCGCTGGTGTTCGGCATGTCGGGCGGCCCGCCGTTCGGCGAAACGGCCCCGGGCTCTCACCTGCCGGGGGCGGGTCCGGTCCCCGGGGCGCACCCCGGGCGAGGCCTCCCCGGGAGGGCGCGGCCATACGGCCGTACCTCCTCCGGACGGACCACCCCCGGGTGCCGGTGGCCCGGGTCTACGGGGCAATGGTGGTCAGCGGTGCCACGGCCGCCCGGAGTGCTGGGAGATCCGATGAACGAGCCGCCAGAGCCCCCGTCCGCGCGGGGGACGGGCGAGACGGGCAACGGCGGCTCGCCCTCCGGAGTCGGGCGTCCCGCCAAGGCCGGGCGGATCGTCATGAGTACGGTCTCGGCCGTGCTGATCACGCTGACCTGCATCCTGGTGCCGGTCTCGCTGCTCACCGTCTGGGTGCACGACATCGCGCTGGACACCGACCGGTACGTCGCCACGGTAGCGCCGCTGGCGACCGACCCCGCCGTCCAGGACGCCGCGGTCAACCGGCTCACCCGAGCGGTGGACGTGAAGGTGGACGGCCCGGCGGTCACCTCCGACCTGGCCGCCTGGCTGCAGTCGCAGGGCCTGCCCCCCAGGGCCGCCTCCGCCGTCAAGGCACTCGGGCCGAAACTGGACGACGCCGTCGACCAGGTGGTCACCAAGGCCGCGACGCAGGTCGTGCGCAGCGACGCGTTCGCGACGGTGTGGACGCAGGCCAACCGCTCCGCCCACGCGGCCGTGGTCCAAGCCCTCACCGGTCACGGCCGGGGCGCGGTCGGCGTCACCGACGGCACGGTCACCCTCGACGTCGGGGCGGCCGTCGACCGGCTGAAGGACGAGCTGGTGGCCGCGGGGGTGTCCCCGGCCGCGAAGATCCCCGACGTGAACAAGCAGATGGTGCTCTTCCAGTCCGACAAGCTGGCCAAGGTCCGCGGTGCCGCGCACGCGCTCGACGTGGTCGGCAACTGGATGCCCGTCCTCACCGTGCTGCTCGGCGCGATCGGCGTCCTGCTGGCCTGGCGCAAGCGCCGGGCCCTGGTGACCACCGCCCTCGGTGCGGCCGGCGCCTGCCTGGTGGTGGCCATCGCCCTGGTGATCGCCCGGCACTACTACCTCGACCATCTGCCCCCGGCCGTGCAGTCCCCGGCTGCGGCTGCGGCGATCTTCGACAGGCTGCTCCACTTCCTGCGGATCAGCCTGCGCACCGCGATCGTGCTCGGCGTGGTGGTGGCGCTGGGCGCGTACCTGTCCGGGGCGGGACGGTTCCCCCGTGCCGTCCGCGGCCGGGCGGACGCCGCCGCCGACTCCGCGGCCCGCTGGGGCGACGCCCACGGCGTGCGCACCGGACGGGCCGGCACCTGGGCCGAGGCCCACCGCCGCTGGTTCGTCCTCGCAGCCGTGCTGGTCGTGGCCCTGGTGTTCGCCCTGTGGAACCACCCGACCGTGCTGACCGTACTGCTGCTCGTCCTGGTGCTCCTCGCGGTGCTCGCCGTCCTGGCGCTGCTCGCCGCGTCCGGACGCGTGGGCGAAAGTCGAGGGACCGGTGAGTGACGTCGGGTGGGCAGGGGTGGCGGTGGCCGGTGTCACCGCCGCCTACGCGCTCGGCTCCCGACGGCTGGCAAGCACACCGGTGTCCGCGGCCATCGTGTTCGTCGGGGCCGGCATCCTGCTGGGGCCGGTCGGCCTCGACCTGATCAGCCTGCAACACGACCGCGGACCGCTGCTCACCCTCCTGGAAGCCGCCCTGACCCTGGTGCTGTTCACCGACGCCATGGCCGTGCGCCCCGGGGACCTGCGCACCGGCGCCGCCCTACCGGGCCGACTGCTCGGCATCGGCCTGGTGCCCACCATCGCGCTGGGCTGGCTGCTGGCGTGGCCGCTGCTGCCCGGGCTCACCGGGTGGGAGCTCGCGCTGGTGGGCACCGTCCTCGCCCCTACCGACGCGGCGCTCGGCCGCAGTGCGATCGCCAACCCCCGGGTGCCGGGGCTGGTGCGCCAGGCACTGAACGTGGAGAGCGGGCTCAACGACGGCATGGTGCTGCCGTTCTTCGTACTCTTCCTGGCGGCCATCCCCGGCACCCCGTACGCCGAGGAGGGGGCCGACGGGACCTTCTGGAGGGCGCTGCTGCTCAGCACCGTCCTCGGCCTGGCGGTCGGCGGAGGTGGCGGCCGGCTGTTGCAGTGGTCGCGCGAACGCGGCTGGATCACCAGGGAATGGCGTCAGATCCTCGTCCTCGCGGTGGCCGCGGCGTCCTACGGCTTGGCCGCGGTCACCCACGGAAGCGGTTTCATCGCGGCCTGGGTGGCTGGTTTCGCCTTCGCGTACGCGATGCGCGGCAGCGGGCCGGCGGCGCCGGCCCGTGATGACACCGCCGACTTCGCCGAGGACCTGGGCAACCTGCTGGCCCTGCTCAGCCTGCTGGTCTTCGGCGCCGTGCTGCTCGGCCCGGCACTGGAGCACCTCAGCTGGCGCATCGTCGGCTATGCCCTGCTCAGTCTCACCGTGGTCAGAATGGTCCCGGTCGCCCTCTCCCTCGCCAGGACCGGGCTGAAGGCGCCCACCGTCGCCTACATCGGGTGGTTCGGGCCGCGCGGTCTGGCCTCGGTCGTGCTCGGGCTGCTGGTCGCGGAGCAGCACGTCCCGGGGGTGGAACTGATCGGCCGGGTGGTCGCGGTCACCGTCGGTCTCAGCGTGATCCTGCACGGGGTGTCCGCGGTGGTGCTCTCGGACCGCTACGGGCGCTGGTACGAGCGCGCCGCCGAGCGCGACCCGGGACTGCGGGAGAGCGCTCGCAGGCCGCCCGCGATCCGGCGCCGACGGGTCGACCCGAGCGGCTCACCGGGGGAGTGAGTCCGCCGTCCGGTGTCATACCTCACCCGGTCAGCCCCGGTGGGCCACGTCCTGGCGATGTGCCTTCGAGGGCCTGACCTAGATTCGACGAACCGCATCACTCCGCGCGCACAGAGCAGGTGGCCATGACCCGTCGTCCGAACATCCTGCTGATCGTCACCGACGAGGAGCGGGCCGCGATCCCGCGTCCGGAGGGCTTCACACTTCCCGCCAGGGAGCGGCTCGCCGAACGCGGTCACACCTTCGAGCAGTACTACACCGCCTCGGCCATGTGCAGCTCCGCGCGGTCCGTGATCTACACCGGCCAGCACCTGCCGCTGACCGAGATCTACGACAACGACAACATGCCCTACATCCGCCCACTGAATCCTGAGCTGGGCACCCTCGGCACGATGCTGCGCCAGGCCGGCTACTACTGCACCTACCAGGGGAAGTGGCACCTCTCCAACGCGTACATCACGCCGCAGAACCCCGGACCGACCACCGACGCCCTGGAACCCTACGGGTTCAGCGAGTTCAACGACTGGGGTGACATCGACGGTGGCGCCTGGGCCGGGCTCAAGATCGACCCGGTGATCGCCGGCCAGGCCGTGAAATGGCTGCGCAACCGGGCGCCGGTCGTGGCGCCCGACCAGCCCTGGTTCATGGCCGTCAACTTCGTCAACCCGCACGACGTGATGAGCTTCGACTACGGGGGTTCCCCCCAGGTCCAGTTGCCCTTCGGGCTCGCGCACGCCGTGGTGGCGCGCGCGGCCGCCGACGTCCCGCTCTACCAACGCCGCTGGGAGTTCGACCTTCCCGCCAGCCTGCGGGACGACCTGTCCGGCGCGGCACCGGCGGTGGGCGAGTACGCCCGGATGCTCGACACCGTGTTCGGGCCCGTCGCCGACGACCAGCACTGGTACGACGGCCTCAACTTCTACCTGAACGCCATCCGGGACGTCGACCGCAGCATCGAACTCGTCCTCGACGCGTTGGAGGCCTCCGGCCAGGCCGACCGGACCGTGGTCGTCTTCACCTCGGACCACGGCGAGATGGCGGGGAGCCACGGCCTGCGCCAGAAGGGCAACCTGGTCTACGACGAGAACTTCCACGTCCCCTTCCTGCTCTGCCACCCCGACGTGGCCGGCGGAGGCCGCACCGCGGCGCTCGCCTCCGCCGTCGACCTCGCGCCCACCCTCCTGGAGTTCGCCGGGCTGGACCGGGCGGCGACCGCCACCCGGTTCCCCGCCCTGCACGGCCACTCGCTCGCACCGGTCCTGGAGGGCACGGCGGTCCGCGAGGGAGTGCTCACCGCCGTCGAGTCCATCACCACGCTGGACGCCGGCTTCTGGTTCGAGTTCGCCGACCCGCAGGCCCCCGAGCGGATCCAGTCGGGAGCGCTGCGCCCGGACTGGAACAAGCGCGGGTTCCTGCGCGGTTACATGGACCAGCGGTACACCTTCGGCCGCTACTTCTCGCCGCTCAACCCCAACCGCCCCGCCAGCGTCGAAGCGCTCCACGAGCAGAACGACGTGGTGTTCTACGACCGCGTGGAAGACCCCGACGAGATGCGCAACCTCGCCGCCGACCCGGCCCACCGCGACCTCGTCGCCCGCTACAGCGGCCGGCTGGAGGACCTCATCAGCGCCGAGATCGGCCCCGACACACGCGCCTGGGTCACCGAGCGCCCCCGCCTGATCGGCTGGCCCACCTGGCACGGCGACACCGATCGGCCCGCCCCCGCCGGGGCCGCTGCGCGCCCCTGACCGCAGATCCCCCTCTGTGGCTGATGCTGCTCTTCCGGGCCCTCGGCGGCCTGTTCCGGGACGACTCGCCGAGCGGCTGGGCCAAGGCGGGTCAGCCGGCCGGCCGGTGCATGAAGGAGGGGTGCCGGTCGGCCAGCTGCTGCTCGACCCAGGCCAGCCGGAGCACGACCGGCGCCCGGCGCTCGTCGGGCGCGTCGGCCGAGAGCCGGCGCAGCAGGTCGCGAGCACGGGACAGGACCATCGGCGAGTTCACCGCGGCACGGCACATCTCGTCGAGGCCGGTGCCCAGGAACTCCGTCCAACCGGGCAGGCACAGCACCACTCGGACGCTGCCCCGCCCGTCCGGCACCGACGCGGCCGCCAGTTCGGTGGTCACCAGCCGCAACAGCAGGCTCCCGATGGCGTCCAGCGTCTGCACGGCGGTCGCGGGGTCGTTGACCGCGGGCGACAGCGCCCGCAGGCCGATGTCGGAGAGCACGCGCAGCGGGTAGACCGGGTCCTGGTGGAAGCTCCGCTCACGCCCGCCGATGAGGGTCCGTGTCACCTCCCACGATGGCAGGTCGCCGCCGCCGTGCACGTCGGCGACCGGGTCGCCGGGGTACACCGTCGCGCCGACCGCGACCCGCAGCACCACGGTGGAGTCGGCCGCCCGGGCGGCTTCGACCAGTCGCCGCAGGTCGATCTGCTCCAACGTCACCGCTGCTCCCGGCCACGTGACGCTGCGGCGTACCGGAGGCAGGGGCGTCGGCACGCGCCGGGCCCGTTCTGCGACGGCGTCCGGATAGAAGGAGTCGACGACTCGATGGGCCTGCTCCACGGTGTCGGCGAGCACGTGGGCGAGCTGGATCGACCGGAAGGCGCTGACCTGCAGACGGCGCACCAGGAGCAGGGTCAGCGTGGTCAGCACCAGGGCGGCGGCCGGGACGGTCACGGAGACCTCGGGGCGGGTGCCGATGGCGAGGAGGGCGGTGATGCAGTAGGCGAGGAGCCCGATGGCGCACGCCAGGACCCGCCACACCAGCGGTTCGCGCCGGAACAGCGCAAGCCGAGGGGTGAAGGTGGCGGCGGCCCACTGCACCACCAGGAACAGCACGGAGTAGACCAGCGAGATCACGCCCAGCACCGCTACGCCGACCACCCCGAGGATCTCGACGACCCGTGCGGAGACGATCCGCGGACCGCCGTCGATCCCGGGAAGCCCCACCCCCAGGCCGGCACCGGCAGCCAGCGCCAGTACCTGGGCGCCGCCCGCACGCAGACGGCGCAGGGGCCGTACCAGGTGCCCGGCCGCGCCCTGGGGGGCGAACGGTCCGATCGGCGGGGTATCCACCGGCGTCCCCGTCCTCTCGCATCGTCAGGTGCAGCTTGCCAGGTGCAGTGACCACCACCTTCGGCCGTCCCGGGCGGCGCGGCAAGCGCGCGACAGGCGGGCCGCACTCCAGACTGGCGGCGGCGGACAAGACGCTCGGACGAAGGCGGAGGTACCAGTGGCCGAAGAGTCGAACGGACTCGACGACAGGAGGACCGGAGCCTGGTGGGCGCAGGGGCAGGAACCCGACTACCGCGCGACACTGGCCAACGAACGGACCTTCCTGGCGTGGAGCCGAACGGCCCTGGCACTTCTGGCGAGCTCACTGGCGGTCCTTCAGCTGGTCACCGGTGTGCCGGAGGCGCTGCGGCTGGCACTGTCCTGCCTGCTGGCCGCGCTCTCGCTCGCCACCACCGTGCTCGGCTACGCCCAATGGCGGATCCGCCAGCAGCGCATGCGGATGGGACTCCCCCTCGGGCACGTGCCTGTGCAGGCTGTTCTGACCGCCGCCTTCCTCGTGCTCACGGGAGTGGTCAGCGCGGTGATCGCGGTGTCCCCGGGTGGTCGCTGACGGGGCCGGTGCACCTCACCGGACGAGCACCCGTTCGCCCGAGCGGGGCACCACGGCCGTCCAGCCGAGTTCGCGGTCGATCCGGTCGCGCAGCGCCTGCGAGCCCTCCGGTTCGCCGTGCACGAGGTAGACCGCGCTGGGCGGTGGGGCGTGCCGCAGCCAGTCGATGATCTCGCCGGCGTCGGCGTGCGCGGAGAAGGCGGGGACGTTGACGACCTCGGCGCGCACCGGGACGTAGCTGCCGTACATCTTGAGCGCGCGGGCGCCGTCCACCAGGTCCCGGGCGCGGGTGCCCTCGGCGGCGTAGCCGACCACGACGACGGTGTTGCGGGCGTCGGGCAGCAGGCGGGCGAGGTGGTGGACGACGCGGCCGCCGGTGGCCATGCCGGAGGCGGAGACGATGACGGCCGGGCCGTGGGAGTGGTCCAGGGCGAGTGACTCCTGGAGCGAGTGGATCAGGGTGAACGGCTCGGGATCCAGCGCGGTCGGGCCCTCGGCGAGGACGTCCGGGCGCAGCTGGTCGGAGCCGGCCGCGAAGGCCTCCCGGTAGATCTGCAGGGTGGCCAGCGCCATCGGGCTGTCCACGTACACCGGGACGTGGGCGGGAAGGCGGCCGGCCTTGCGCAGCTCGGTCAGCTGGTGCAGGACGACCTCGGTGCGGTCGACGGCGAAGGACGGGATGACGACGGTCCCGCCGCGGGCCAGGGTGCGCTCCAGGGCCGCGGCGAACCATTCGCGGGCGGCCGTCTCCTCGTGGTGGCGGTGGCCGTAGGTGGACTCCATGAGCAGGACGTCGGCGCCGGTGAACGCTTCGGGCGGGCGCAGCAGCGGGTGGACGGGGCGGCCGAGGTCGCCGCTGGCGGCGATGGTGTGGCCGTCCTCGAGCACCAGGTGGGCCCAGGCGGAGCCGAGGATGTGTCCGGCGCGGTGCAGCCGGAGCACGATGCCGGCGGTGATCTCGATGTCGGTGTCCAACGGGACGGGGTCGAACATCCGCAGGGCGTTCTCGACGTCCTTGTCGTCGTAGAGCGGCTGGGCAGGCCGGTGTTTGGACCAGCCGTGCTCGTTGGCGTGGTCCGCCTCCTCCCGCTGGAGGTGGGCGCTGTCGCGCAGGATCAGCTCGGCGATCCGGGCGGTGTCGGGGGTGGTGAGGATCGGGCCGCGGAAGCCGTCCCGGACGAGGCGCGGCAGGTAGCCGCAGTGGTCCAGGTGGGCGTGGGTGAGCACCACGGCCCGTACGTCGGCCGGGTCGAGCGGCAGCGGGCGCCGGTTGCGGCGGCGCAGCTCGGCCAGGCCCTGGAACAG
This sequence comes from Kitasatospora sp. NPDC096128, assembly GCF_040303105.1. NCBI lineage: Bacteria > Bacillati > Actinomycetota > Actinomycetes > Kitasatosporales > Streptomycetaceae > Kitasatospora > Kitasatospora sp. NPDC096128. Next base: position 15,989 of record NZ_JBEOSP010000061.1, read on the forward strand.
GCCGCAGTCGATCATCAGCCGGGCGTGGTCGGTCTCGACCAGGAACTTGCTGCCGGTGACGGTGCCGACGCCGCCGAGGAAGGTGAGCAGGCCGGGCCGGGGTGTGCGGGCTTCCGTGGTCATGGCCGCCTCCAGAGCGGTACGGGTCCTCCCATGCTCCCGCCGCCCGGTCGCGCTGTCCTGGGCCGGATCGGCCCTGTCTGCGGGGACCGTACGGCCCTGTCCGGCGGCGGTCGGTGCGGCGGAGAGTGAAGGCGGGACCACCCGAGGAGGAGTGAGGACGATGCAGCACCGCAGCGTCAACGACGTGATGACCCGTGAGGTCGTCACCGCCCGGCCCGACACGCCGTTCAAGGAGGTCGCGGCGCTGTTCCACCGCAACGACATCACCGCGATCCCGGTGATCGACGACCAGCGCCGACCGCTCGGCATGGTCTCGGAGGCCGACCTGCTCCGCAAGGAGGCCGTTCTGCCGGACCCGGAGGGACGCTTCCCGGGCCGCTGGCTGGACGCGAGCGACCGCGCCCGCGCCGAGGCCGAGACCGCCGGCGGCCTGATGACCAGTCCCGCCGTCACCGCCCGCCCCGGCTGGTCGGTGCCGGAGGCCGCTCGGGCCATGGACAAGCACAAGGTCAAGCGCCTGCCCGTGGTCGACGAGATCGGCCGCCTGGTCGGCATCGTGAGCCGCCGCGACCTGCTCCAGGTCTTCCTGCGCCACGACGCGGCCATCCGGGAGGAGATCACCCACGATGTCCTCGGCCAGACCCTCTGGCTCGCCCCCGGTGACGTCCAGGTGGCGGTGCACGACGGTGTGGTCACGCTCAAGGGCAGGCTTCCGCGCCGCAGCCTGATCCCGATCGCCGAACAGCTCTGCCGCGCCGTGGACGGCGTGGTCGCCGTCCACCACACCCTCGACTGGACCGAGGACGACACCGATCCGGCCGTGGAACACCCCCGCGCCTACCGCGCCGCTTCGTAGGAGGCCACGATGACCCGCACACCGAGCACGGTCGCCGACGTCATGACCCACGCCGTGGTCGCGGTCGGCCGCGACGCGGACTTCCGCGAGGTCGCGGAGACCCTGCAGCGCTGGCAGGTCAGCGCGCTCCCCGTACTGACCGGGGACGGCCGGGTGGTCGGGGTGGTCTCCGAGGCCGACCTGCTCCTCGCCCGGGACCGCGACGGCGAGCGCGCCGACGCGCTGACGGCCGGGCGGATGATGTCCGTTCCGGCGGTCACCGTGCACCCGGGCAACCCGCTCGGCGAGGCCGCCAGGGCGATGGCCCGCGGCCACCTCAAGCGGCTCCCGGTCGTGGACGAGGAGGATTACCTGGTCGGCATCGTCAGCCGGGGCGACCTGTTGAAGGTCTACCTCGGGGACGACCGGGAACTCGCCGACCGGGTCCGCTTCGAGCTGGTCGCCACCCTCGGTCCCGCCGCTGCGGTGGACGCCGACGTCCGCTCCGAGAACGGCCGGATCACCTTGAGCGGCGGCCTGCCGGACACGGTCTCCGGGCCTGTCCTGGAGCGCCTGGTGCGCTCCGTGCCCGGCGTGGCGGACGTCGAGCTGCGGCTCGCCGCCCCGGCCTGACGGGGGCGGGGCGGTGCCCGGCTGCGGCTGGTGTCCGCCTGGCCCCGGCCGCAGCACACGGCGCCCGGACTGCCCGGGGTCAGCGAGGCGCGCGGCCGGGCGCTCGGGCGGTGATCCACCGCGCCTGGTGCCCGGTCGCCGTCGTCCCGCGCGGCTGACCCGGTGCGTCCCACGGCGCGGACGCGCAGAATCGGTGGTGTCACCGCGCACCCCAGGGAGCAGGCCATGGACACGCCCCAGCCCGTACGGGTGTTCCTGCTGGACGACCACGAGGTCGTCCGCCGGGGCGTCCGCGACCTCCTGGAAGCCGAGGAGGACATCGAGGTCGTCGGCGAGGCCGGCAGCTGCGCCCAGGCCCTCGCCCGGGTGCCCGCACTGCGCCCGGACGTCGCCGTTCTCGACGTACGGCTCCCGGACGGCGACGGGGTGACCGTCTGCCGGGAACTGCGCGACCGGATGCCCGAGTTGGTCTGCCTGATGCTGACCTCCTTCGACGACGACGACGCCCTGCTCGACGCGATCATGGCCGGGGCGGCCGGCTACGTCCTCAAACAGGTCAAGGGCGCCGACCTGGTCAGCGCCGTCCGCACGGTCGCCTCCGGCCAGTCGATGCTCGACCCGGCCACCACCCACAAGCTGATGGAGAGCCTGCGCCACCACGAGGAGAGCGAATCCGACGCGGCCCTCGCCGGACTCACCCCGCGCGAGCGGGAGATCCTCGCCCTGGTGGGGGAGGGCAAGACCAACCGGCAGATCGGCCAGGAGCTCTACCTCGCCGAGAAGACCGTGAAGAACCACGTCTCGCGACTGCTCGCCAAACTGGGCGTCGAGCGCCGCCTCCAGGCCGCCGTCCTCGCCGCCCACGCGGAGGAGTCCGAGCAGCACCACCAGCGCCCGCACTGAGCCGACAGGGCCCGGACGGGAGCCCGGGTGGGCCCTGAGGTAGAGCCGAACGGCCCAAGCGGCGCGGATGGCCCCGGCCGCACGGTGGAGGTGACGGAGCTCCCGTCACGGCTTGAGATCGACCCCGACGAGTACTGCACCCGGATGGACACCCTGCGCGGCGGCGGCGACCCGCCCGCCTGACGTCATGGAGGCGGTCATGACCACCACCCTCACCCTCGACGCCCCCGCGCTGGAGAAGCTCGTCTCCGCGGCGGTCGCCGCACCCTCGATCCACAACAGCCAGCCCTGGCGCTTCCGGCTCCAGCCGGACATCTCGATCCTGGAGGTCCGGGCCGACCGCAGCCGCGCCGTCCCGGCCGCCGACCCGCAGGGCCGGGCGCTGCACATCTCCGTCGGCGCGGCCGTCCTCAACCTGCGGATCGCCGCCCGCCACCTCGGCTGGGCACCCGACGTGCGCCTGCTGCCCGACCCGGCCGAACCGGATCTGTTCGCCGCCGTCCGGCTCGACACGGCGGCTGCCGCGCCGCTCCCGGGCACGGACAAGCTGTACGAGGCGATCTGGCACCGGCACACCATCCGCACACCGTTCGCCGCGAAGCCCGTGCCCCCGGCCGTCCTCGACGAACTCGCCGCCGCCGCCCGCTCCGAGGACGCCGTGCTCCACCTGCCCGGCCATGACGAGACCGCCCGACTGCTCCACCTCACCGCCGAGGCCGAACGCCGCAACACCACCGACGAAGCCCAGCGCACCGAGAGCCGCAGCTGGATCCGCACCGGCGACGCACCGCCTTACGGCATCCCGGTCGACGCGCTCGGCCCGCAGGACCGGTCCGGCCACCTGCCGATGCGCGACTTCTCCGCCCTCCACGCCGCCGAGCACCAAGCCCCCGCCACCTTCGAAGCCGAGCCCCGCATCGCCGTCCTCACCACCGAGCACGACACGCCCCGGGACTGGCTGCGGGCCGGCCTTGCCCTGGAACACGTCCTGCTCGCCGCGACCGTCCACGGGGTACGGGCCTCCCTGCTGCACCAGGCCATGGAGTGGCCCTACCTGCGCTGGGAGGCACGCGACCCGCACCGGGGCCCCGGCTACGTCCAGATCCTGATCCGCCTGGGCTACGGCCCCGAGGGCGCCCCCACACCCCGCCTCGGAGCCAAGGATGTCGTGGATCAGGGATGACGACGATGCCGCCGCGTTCACTCGCCGGGGATCGGGACCCGCCAGACCAGCTCGGTGCCGCCCTCGGGGCGGGGGCGTGCGGTGAAGGTGCCGCCCAGGGCGGCGGCGCGGTCGGCGAGGTTGGCGAGTCCGCTGCGGCGGCCGCCCTCGGGGAGGCCGACCCCGTCGTCGGTGACGGTGAGGGTCAGGTCGGTACCGGCGGCCACCTCGACGTCGACGGCGTCGGCCCTGGCGTGGCGGGCGGCGTTGGCCAGGACCTCCTCCAGGACGGCGACGGCGGCGTCGGCGACCTCGGTGGGCACGGTCGCGTCGATCAGGCCGGTCATCCGCAGGGCCGGGGCGAAGCCGAGGGCGCGGGCGGCGCGTTCGACCACCTCGACGACGCGGGTGCGCAGGCCGCTCGCCGCCGGGCCCTTCTCCCGAAGGCGCAGGCCGAAGATGGTGGCGCGGATGGTCTTCGCGGTCTCGTCCAGGTCGTCGATCGCGCGCAGGACCCGGTCGATGGCCTCGGGGTGCTCGATGAAGCGGGTGGCGCCCTGGAGGGTCATTCCGGTGGCGAAGAGCCGCTGGATGGCCAGGTCGTGCAGGTCGCGGGCGATCCGGTCGCGTTCCTGCAGCAACGCCACCTGCTCGGAGTCCCGGCGGCGCTCCGCGAGTTCCATCGCCACCGCCGCCTGGCCGGCGAAGCCCAGCAGTGGCCCGGATTCGCTCTCCTCGAACAGCGGCTCACCAGCCGCCCGGGCCAGCAGCAGCACGCCCCGGATCCCGCGTTCGGTGGTCCCGACCGGAACGGCGACGGCCGGTCCCAGGCCCTGCCAGCGCGGTGGACCGGCGGTGATCCTCGGGTCGTGCTGGACGTCGGGGCTCACCACGAGCCCGCCGGTACGGAAAGCCGCCCCCATGAACGAGCCCTCGATCGGCAGTACCAGACCGCGGTGCTCCCGCTCGCCGAGGCCGATGGCGATCCGCACCTCCAGCTCTCCGGTCCTCGGCAGCGGCGCGGCGACGACGGCGAGGTCCGCGCCGGCGATCTCCGTCGCCCGGGCGAGCAGCAGGTCCAGCACCTCCTGCTCCATGCTGCCCGACAACAGGGCGCTGGTCACCTCCGCACTGGCCTCCAGCCAGCGCTGCCGCCGCCGGGCCCGGTCGTAGAGCCGGGCGTTGTCGATGGCGACCCCGGCGGCGACCGCCAGGGTGGCGAGCACCGCCTCGTCCTCCTCGTCGAAGTCGCCGCCGCCGCGCTTCTCGGTCAGGTAGAGGTTGCCGAACACCTTGCCGCGGATCCGGATCGGCACCCCCAGGAAGCTGCTCATCGCGGGATGGTCGGCCGGGAAGCCGTAGGACGCCGGGTGGTCGGAGATCCGGCTGAGCCGCAGCGGCTCGGGGTGACGGATCAGTTCGCCGAGGATGCCGTGTCCGGACGGCAGGTCGCCGATCAGCTTGACCTGATCGTCCGTGACCCCGACCGGGATGAACTGCGACAGCCGCTGGTCCTCGCCGATCACGCCGAGCGCGCCGAACTCGGCGTCCACCAGGGTGACCGCGGCCGCCACGATGTGGTGCAGGGCCTGGGACAGTTCCAGGTCGCGCCCGACCGCGAGCACCGCTTCCAGCAGGCTGTGCACCCGGTCACGGGTGCCGCGGGCGGCGTCCAGCCGGGCCTGAAGTTCCTCCAGGAGCTCGTCCAGCCGCAGCTTCGGTACGGGGGTGCCCGATTCCGATGCGCTGGTCTCCGACGCGTTGCCCAAGGGATCCTCCGTGGCCGACCCCCGATGCCCACTGACCAGGGTAGGCGCGATCGCCCCGGCCGGCGGGCGCGAGGGGGTCCATCGACCCAGTGGGAGCACCCCACCGGGCCCCTGGCGACGGGACCGGCCCGGGAGACGCTGGAAGTGCGAGCGGAACCGCCGGCTCCGCCCTCCGAGAGGAGCGACCGCAGCATGAAAGCGCTCACCTACCACGGACCCGGCCGCCGCACCTGGGGCGATGTCCCCGACCCGGCCGTCCACGACCCGGAGGACGCCGTCGTCCGGGTGGACGCGGTCACCATCTGCGGCACCGACCTGCACATCCTCAAGGGCGATGTCCCCGAGGTCACCGAGGGCCGCGTCCTCGGACACGAGGCCGTCGGCACCGTCACCGAGACCGGACCGGGCGTGCGCACCGTCACGGCCGGCGACCGCGTCCTGGTCTCCTGCATCTCCGCCTGCGGCCGCTGCGCCTACTGCCGGGCCGCGAGCTACGGCCAGTGCACCGGCGGAGGCGGCTGGATCCTCGGCCACCTGGTCGACGGCTGCCAGGCCGAGTACGTCCGCACCCCCTTCGCGGACACCTCCCTGTACAAGCTGCCCGACCGCGTCCGGGACGAGGACGCCCTGCTGCTCGCCGACATCCTGCCCACCTCCTACGAGGTCGGCGTCCGCAATGGCCGCCTCGGGCCGGGCGACACCGTCGCGATCGTCGGCGCCGGACCGATCGGCCTCGCCGCCGTCCTCACCGCCCGCCTCTACAGCCCGTCCCGCATCATCGCGATCGACCTCGCGCAGAGCCGCCTCGACGCCGCCGAGCGCTTCGGCGCCGACACGACGCTGACCGTGGCCGAGGCGACCCCGGAGGCCGTCCGTGAGCTGAGCCGGGACGGACTGGGTGTGGACGTCGCGATCGAGGCGGTCGGCGTTCCCGAATCCTTCGAACTGTGCACCCGCCTGGTGCGCCCCGGCGGCCGGGTCGCCAACGTGGGCGTGCACGGCAGACCGGCGGTGCTCCACCTGGAGGACCTCTGGATCCGCGACGTCACCATCACCACCGGCCTGGTCGACACCAACTCCACCCCGATGCTGCTCGACATGCTCGCCGTCGGCCGGCTGGGCGTCGAAGGGCTGGTCACCCACCGCTTCGGCCTCGACGAGATGCAGGACGCCTACGACGTCTTCGCCGACGCGGCCGACACCGGGGCCCTCAAGGTCGCGCTCTTCCGGACGTGACCCGCGCGTGCCGAGGAGCCGCAACCATGATCACCGATCGCACCGATCGCACCGATCGCACCGACCGCACCGACCCCGCCGCCATCGCCCGCCGGATCGTCCAACGCCGCGACCAACTCGGCCTGAGCGAAGGGATGCTGGCCTACCGGGCCAACATGGCACCAGCCTACCTGCGGCAACTCCTGCGGACCGGACCGGAGTTCGACCCGCCCGCCTTCGTCCGGCTCGCCACCGCGCTCGGTACGACCTGGCCGCAGCTGCTGACCGGCCGCAACCCCGACGCCCCACCAGGACAGCCCGACGCCGCCGCCTCCCGCCCCTTGCTGCTCCACCTGACCGAACCGCAGTGCTGGGAACTGCTCGGCACCCACGGCGTCGGTCGGATCGGCCTGCCGGTCGGGCCGGCACCGGTCGTGCTCCCGGTGAACTACGCGGTGGACGCCCGGACGGTCGTCTACCGTACGGCGCCCCACGGCGCGGCGGCCCCGGCCGAGGGCTCGCCCGCCTCCTTCCAGGTGGACCGCATCGACGACCACCGCAGCCTCGGCTGGAGCGTCCTGATCCTCGGCGAGGCCCACCACATCGACGACCCGGCCGAGCAGCAGCGGCTCTCCACCCTGCCCGGTGCCACACCATGGGCCGGCGGCTCCCGGCCCCTGTGGGTACGCATCCGCCCCGCCGAGGTCACCGGCCGCCGGATCGGCACGGGGTGAACGCCTGGTCTGGCGCGACCACTACCGCACGCGGCGCCGACGGCGCCGGTCCCCGGCCGCGGTGGGATCGGGTGCCGGCGGTCCCGGCCGGGTCACACCCCCGCGACGTGGGCGAGTTGGCCGACGGCGGCCGTGACGGCCATGGCGAGGCCGCCGCCGATGAGGACGCGCAGGGTCGGGCGCAGGAGCGTGGTGCCGGCGGCGCGGGCGGCGAGCACGCCGGCCAGGGCGAGGCCGCAGAGGGTGACGGCGACGATGAGCCACAGCCGTGCGGTGGTGGAGGCGGCGAGCAGTCCGAGGAAGGGGACGAGCCCGCCGCCGAGGAAGCTGGCGGCGGAGGCGAGGGCGGCCTGGACGGGGTTGGCGGCGGTGTGCTCGCTGTGGCCGAGTTCGTCGCGCAGGTGGGCCTGGAGCGGGTCGGCCTCGTGCAGGGCTTCGGCGACCTGTCGGGCGAGGTCGCGCGGCACGCCCCGGCCCTCGTAGATGGCGGTGAGTTCGGCGAGTTCGGCCTCCGGTGCCTCCGCGAGCTCGCGCGCCTCCTTGGCCCGGTCGGCGGTCTCGACGTCGACCTGTGAGCTGACCGAGACGTACTCGCCGGCGGCCATCGCCATCGCGCCCGCCGAGAGGCCCGCCAGGCCGCCGGTGACGACGGTGGAGGTGCTCGCGCCGCTGGCGGCCAGGCCGACCATGAGGCTGGCGACCGAGACCAGGCCGTCGTTGGCGCCGAGGACGGCGGCGCGAAGCCAGCCGGCCCGGGAGGCGGCGTGGCTCTCCTGGTGGGGGTGGAGTCTGTCGAAGAAGGTCATCGGGCCGGGTGCTCCTGTCCGGTGCTCATGATCAGTTTCATGCCCGGTCGGCGGGCTGTCGCTTCGGGGCGGCCGTCGGGGGAGCGGTCGATCCGTTCGATGCGCCGGGTCGCCGCTCATCACCATCGTGCCCGGAGCGGTGGTCGGACTGCTGCTTGGGCCTGACAGCCCTGACATCGACCGCGATGCAGGTCAAGCGGGGTCGGCGGGGCGGACCGGCGGCGGCAGCGTCCATCGGAGAGCCAGGGGTGTGGCGGTCGACAGGACGCGGGAGGCCTGCCCTCGTGGTCGGAAGGGCCGCCCCGGCGTCGGTTCCAGGGCGGCCCCCGTGCGGCAGCACGCTTCCGGGTGTCCCGCCGCATGATGATGACCTTAGCAGTTGCTAACATTGTCAATTACATGCGAGATCAGGAAGAGGAGTGCGCATCTCACCGCAGTGCCGCACGGCGGCGCCGTCCGCTCCGTACCCGGTACGGGCGGCGGTGGTGTGTCGCCTTGTGCCGGGTGGGCGCGGCCCGTGCGGGTGCTGCGGGCGCTCTTCTCTCCTGGCCGTCCCCGCTGGTCGTGAGGGGTGCATGTCCGCTCGCCGCCGTCCCCGGAGTTGTGCCTGGGGGCGGCGGCGGGCATGGGGTGGGGTTCGGGGCGTGCGACGCGGTGCGATGGCGCTGCGGGCCCGAGCGGCCGCGTTGATCATCCGGTTGCTAAGGTCGACCCTTGGAAGACGGCTGTGCCTGATGGAGACGGTGACGACGTGAACGCCGAAACGCCCGCCCCGGCTCCCGTGATGGGCGCGCCGCTGTACCAGTTGAAGGCGGAGTTCTTCAAAACGCTGGGGCATCCCGCGCGGATCCGCGTCCTGGAGCTGCTGAGCGAGCGTGAGTGCGCCGTCGCCGAGATGCTGCCCGAGGTCGGCATCGAGGCCTCACACCTGTCCCAGCAGCTCGCCGTCCTGCGCCGCTCGAACCTGGTCATCGCCCGTCGCGAGGGTTCGACCGTCTACTACCGCCTCACCAGTCCCGAGGTGGCGGAACTCCTGCGGGTCGCGCGCACCATTCTCAGCGGCGTCATCAGCGACCAAGCCGAACTCCTCACCGGCCTGCGTGCTGAACCCGAACGCCCCGCCCGAGGCTGAACCGGCCCGCTCGCCGGGTTTCGTGGCGCCGGATCACCGGTTCCGCGTCGGTGCGTCGTGCGTGCCGGCGGGCCATGGCGGGGTTCGCCCGGGCTCGCGATGACCGACGCTGATCACAAGAGATCGCCACTGTCTCAATCCACCACATGCGAAATCGGCGACTTGATAACTTCTTCAAGTCAACACATGATGGTGAACTGTTGGATCGGCACAAGGCGTGTTGACCCGGACCCCGGCGGAGGCAGGTGCCGAGCCTGCCCGCGCGATCGCGGCGCTCCGGGGGTATCTCGGAACGCGGCGGTGTGGGCGGATCGCGGACAACGTGAGTCGGCGCTGCCGAGCGTGACGGATGGTCAGAACGGGGTCCGGCGCCCGGATCCTCCGAGCTTCCTTTCAAAGGGATCCCGGGGCCCGCGCCCCGGGGGCTCCGCGGTTCGGACGGCGGTCAGAGGGGTCCGGCCGTGTTGCCGGGGTGTTATGTGCCGGCGGGGACAGTTGGCCGGACAGATCCCTCGCACAGTGAACGGGAGCCGCCGGTGTCCACCGCGAGCGCACCCTCCCCACGGCAGGCCCGCCACCGGGCCGGCCCTGCCGGACGGCAGCCTCCGCGCCTGCCTGGACTTCGGCCCCTCCGACGCCGCCGAGGAGTACCTGGTGTGGCCCGTGAACGAGGCCGTCCTCGCACCGGAACGGGAGCAATGGGCGATCTTCGCCCGGTGGAACCAGCGGTACGAAGCAGGGGGCGCCGCGCTGGATACCCATCCCGGCCATGGGGGAGTCGACGCCCGCTACGACGAACTGACGGCACGACTCGCGCCGCACCGCGAGGCGCCGGCCGATGCGCGTCGACTGGGCGCCGAGTTGCGCCTCACCGACGACCCCCGCTACCGGATCGACGGGGTCGACTACCTGCTCAGGTGGAGTCCACGCGGATGAGGCCGCCGGTCGTCGGGGGCGCGGGGCCCTCGGGGCGACCTGGACCGAGCGAATTGAACGTGTTCAAGAAGCGCGCTAGGCTCGGCGACGAAACGATGAGGGGGAATCATGAAGATCGTCATCCCCGGCGGCTCCGGCGCGCTCGGAACCCTGCTCGACCGCACCCTGACGGCCGCCGGCCACCAGGTCACGGTGCTGAGCCGACGGCCCGCCGGGCCCCGGCAGATCGGCTGGGACGGCCGCACCCAGGGCGCCTGGGCGGCGGAGCTGGACGGCAGTGACGTGGTCCTCAACCTGGCCGGGCGCAGCGTCAACTGCCGCTACACCGCGGAGAACCAGCGGGCCATGATGGACTCCCGGGTGCACTCCGCCCGGGCCGTCGGCCAGGCGATCGCCGCCGCCCGCAGGCCGCCCGCGGTCTGGCTGCAGATGAGCACCGCCACCGTCTACGCCCACCGCCACGACGCGCCCAACGGCGAGACCGACGGGCGGATCGGCGGTACCGAACCCGACGCCCCGGCCTCCTGGCGGTACAGCGTCGACATCGCCCGGGCCTGGGAGGGCGCCCAGACCGACGCCGACACCCCGCACACCCGGCGCCTCGCGCTGCGCACCGCAGTCGTCCTCGGCCCCGAGCGCGGGGGCGCCCTCGACTCGCTGTCCTGGCTGGCGCGGCTCGGCGTCGGCGGGCCGATCGCCGGCGGCGCCCAGTACGTGTCCTGGATCCACGAACAGGACTTCGTGCGCGCCGTCGAGTTCCTGATCGCGCACCCGGAGCTCAGCGGCCCGGTCAACCTCGCAGCCCCGAACCCGTTGCCCCAGCGCGAGTTCATGCGCGAGCTGCGGGCGGGCTGGGGCATGCCGCTGGCCCTGCCCGCCACCCGCTGGATGGCGGAGCTCGGAGCCTTCGCCCTGCGCTCGGAGAGCGAGCTGCTGCTGAAGAGCCGCCGGGTCGTGCCCACCCGGCTGCTGGAGGCCGGCTTCGCCTTCGCCCACCCGGACTGGCCGCAGGCCGCCCGTGACCTGGTGCGGCGGCTGCGCGGACGCTGAGGGTCCGTCCGAACGGGCGTCACGGGGCTGTCACAGCTGCGCGTCGGAGCTTGCCCGGGCGGCCTCGGGGCGCGACGGTGGTGGCGGCCGCGGGGGACGGGGCCGTGGGGGAGGGGGCACGGTGATGCGCACGGTGCGGTTGTCGTCCATGCAGATGCGGAGCGAGCGCTCCGGTGTCGGTTTCGTGCTGATGTTCGCCACGGGAATCGTCCTGGTCGGCACCGGGGTGATCGACCCCCTCGGGGCGTTCCTGGTCGCCCTGGTGGTCGCCGCCGCCGCGCTGTTCGCGACGCCGTACGCCTTCTGGCTGCGGGCGGACGACCAGGGCGTCACCCTGGTCCGGTACCTGGTGCCGCGCCGCTTCGCCTGGGCGGACCTCCACGGGCTGGCGATGGAGTTCGGCAACGAAGCGGAGGGCGACGGCCGCCTCCTCACCCTGCGGCTGCGGCTCGCCGATCCGCGGGGCCGGGTCCCGGGGCCGCTGCTCGGCAAGTTCCCGGTCACCGACGAGGACACCCCCGAGGGCGTCCCGTCCCGGGCGATGGCCGAGCTGTTCGCGGTCTTCGGCGAGCGCGAACTGCCCGTCGAGGAGCCGGAGTTCGCGAACGAGGTGCTCCAGGTGCGAGGCCTCCCGCGGCTGCCGCCGCTGCGGGTGTGGGCCGCGCCCCCCGAGGGGGTGCCCGCGGCCGAGCGGGCCTACAAGGACGCGCCCGGCATCGACGCGGAGGCGGCCGCCCTGCCGGACGAGGGCCTGCGGCCCCGCCAGCGGGGCCGACGCGAGTACCTGCTGCGGCGCGCCGCGCTCGCCGACCGGGTGTTCCTGCGGGACGGGGACGGGCTGGCGCTGGCGATCGCCCTGCGGGCTGCGGAGCAGCTGGTCAAGTACGACCGGATCACGGTCGAGGGCGACCAGCGGCACTACGTGCGCCAGCAGTACCTGAGCTGGCGCACCCTCAATCCGTAGCGGTGTCCGGGTCCGCGGCCAGCAGGTGGTCCAGCACCCGGCCGAACACCAGTCGCCCGGCGAGCGCCACCAGCGGGTCGAACAGCCGGGGCAGGCCGGTGATCCTCAGCTCCTCGGCCCACACCGCCTCGCTGCCCGCACCCACCGCGCGGACCCGCAGCTCGGCGCCGCCGCGCACCACCTTGCCGCGCTTCGCCAGCCGGCACCGGACGGGCGCGGCCAGCTCGACCAGCTCCATCGGGTCGTCGAAGCCCAGCGGCCCGAAGGCCGTCCGCGCCAGCACCACGTCCCCCACCCGCCGCCCGGTACCCCGCACCACGCTCACCCGGGTGAACGGCACCCGCTCGCCGTGCCGGGGCCAGGCGGTCAGCCGGGCCCAGCACTCGGCGGGCGGCAGCGGAGAACGTCGGGTCAGGGTGAAACGGGCCATGCCGCAGTCTAGGACTCCCGCGCTCCGGCCGCCGTGCGGCGGGCGTACGGCGGCCGCCCGGGACGGGTCAGGAGCGGCCGCCGGGATCGGGTCGGAGCGGCAGGGCCAGCCACGGGCCGAAGGCGGTCGGGCCGGTGGCCGTGAGATCGGCCCTCCTGGTCCACCTTCCGTTCGCGGTCCCGTCGAGTGCCGCTGCGGCCGCAGTGCGACTACGGCGCCAACAGCGTGGCCAGCGCCGGGAGATCGGCCCCGGCGGCGAGCAGCACCACCTGTGGCGGCGGGCCGGGCGGACCGAGCCGGGCGATCTCGTACGCGGTGACGCCCCGGCCCGGCGGGGCGACCAGGGCGACGGGCGCGCAGCCCGCCAACAGCGGTGCCAGCACCGGGCGGTAGGCGTCGGGCGGGGTGTCCTCCGAGTCCGGGTGCAGCACGCCGAGGGCCTGCGGGCCGGGCCAGGCGCGAGCGGCGCCGGGGTCGCCGGGGTGGCCGGTCCGCGGGGCGCCGGGCGGGGGGAGCAGCAGCACCCAGCCGGCGCCCGGCCGTTCGGCGCGGTGCAGCACGTCCAGCCGCACGGTGGGCGGAGCGCCGTCCGGGGTGGCGGGGCAGGGCTCGCCGGGGCGCGGGGCGGGCTGCCCGGCGAGGGTGGAGCGCAGCACCTCGGTGGCGCTCAGTCCGCTCGGCAGGTCGGGGAAGCTGCGCAGCAGGTGGGCGCTCTGGCTGAGGAGTTCGGCGGCGTCCTGGTCGGTGAGCAGTGCGCGGTCGTGGGTCGTGGTGAGGACGAGTCCGCCGGTCGCGTCGTAGTGCGCGGCGAGGGTGACCGGGTACGAAGTGAGGGTGCCGGCCGGAACGGGCGTCTCCACGTGGATGCCGTGCGCCGCGAGGTCGCTCTCCAGCCGTAGTTGGTGCGCGGTCATCGGCTGGTGATCGAGGACGACCAGGCTGTCGGGCCGCCGGTCGCGCCCGCCGGGGCCGAAGTGCTCGGCCTGGCCGGGGGAGACCCATTCGTAGGCGGCGAGGTCGACCACGGTGTCGCGCAGGGTGCCGAGCAACTGCGGCACGGTGGTGCCCGGCTGGACCCGGACCGAGATCGGCAGCGGGTTGCGCAGGGCGCCGGGCAGCCGGTCGACGCCCTCCAGCGGGATGCCGCGGCCGGAGACGGCGACCGCGAAGCCGACCCGGACCGCCCGGGCCGGGCGCCGCGGCCGCTCGGACTGCGCGGCGCGGTACAGCAGCAGCGCCCAGGCGGCCTGCAGTGCGCTGCTCTCGCCCGCGCCGAGGGCCGCCGCCCAGCCGCGCAGCTTGACCGCCTCGTACGGGGTGAGTCGGCGCCGGGCCCGGCCGCTGCCGCGCCGGCGCGGGTCCGGGGAGAGCGGCAGCCGGGCCGTGGCGGCGGGCCGGGTGGACCAGAACTCCTGGGCGGCGCCGGTGGGTTGGGCGGCCAGCCAGCGGGCGTGGTCGCGCAGGTCGGGGCGGCGTTCGCCGCCGGGCAGCACCCCGCCGGTGAGGTAGGCGCGGTAGAAGGACTGCAGCAGCAGCCGGACGCTCCAGCCGTCCAGCATGGCGTGGTGGTAGGTGAGCAGCACCCGGGTGGCGGGGCCCTCGTCCTCGGTCTGCGGGGCGTCCAGCAGGGTGGCGCGCAGCAGGCCGGGGCGGCGCAGGTCGAAGCCGCGCAGGCGGTCGGCGGCCAGCAGTTCCTCCCAGCCGAGGCTGCCGTGGGGGTGCCGGGTGACCTCGGGGGCGGCGTGCTCGTGCAGCACCATCCACGGGTCGCCGCTGCCGTCCCGCTCCCAGTCGAAGGAGGCGCGCAGCACCGTCTCGTGGTCGGTCACCGACTGCCAGGCCGCGGTGAAGCGCTCGGTGTCCAGCGGGCCGTGCCACTTCCAGGACAGCTGCTCGATGTGCCGCCCGCCGTGGTCGGCGCGGCCGACCACCTGGCGCAGCAGCTCGCGCTGCAGCGCGCTGGTCGGCACGGTGACGGGCTCCGGCGGGTGGGCGAGGGCCGCCCGCAGCTCCTCCAGCAGCCCGACGGCGCGCCCGGGCGGGCCGGGGGCGATGCCCACGAACAGCCGCTGGGGGCCGCCGCGGAGGTCCGTCACCAGGACGGCCCGCAGCGGCGGCCCGGCGGCCAGGGACCGGCCCAGGTCGGCGAGCACGCCGTCCAGCCCGGCAGGGCCGGCCACTGCCCGCTGCCACAGCAGGTCGGCGGCGGGCTCCCGAGCGGCGGGCTCCCGGGCGGCGGTGCGCAGGGCGTCCTGGAGGGCGGCGGGCTCGTACGACCGGTGCAGCTCGACCAGCAGGAACTCCGGCAGCCGCGGGCCGGGCCGCCGGGCGGGACCGGCGGGACCGGCGGGACCAGCAGGACCGGCGGGAACGGCAGGACCGGCGGGAACACCCGGGCCGGCGGGAACAGTGGGAACAGCGGGGCCGGCCGGGACCGGGCCGGGGTGGGTGTCGGGGCGGGGGCGGGAGGCCGTCCGGGCGAGCGCGGCGCTCACCGCGGCCGGGTCGAGTGCTCTCGGCGGGCGGGCGGCGGGCAGGCAGGGCGCGACCGCGGGGGCACCGGCCACCAGCAGGGTGACGGGTGCACTGGAGAACTGGCGGTTCGTCATCGCTGATCAACGGGCTCCTGGCCCGGTTCCTTCCCGTCGGCCGGCCCGGGTGCGGGCCGGGGCTACTGGGTGGCGAGGCCGCCGCAGACGTTGAGCGCCTGGGCGGTGATGCTGGCCGCGGTGGGGCTGGTGAGGTAGCCGGCCAGCGAGGCGACCTCCTCGGGGGTGGTGTAGCGCCCGAGCGGGATATGGGTCTGGAAGTGCTGGTGGATGGTCTCGGGTGTGGTGTTGTAGGCGGTCGCGTACTCGTGGTGGATCCGGGTGGTGTGCGGGGTGTGCACGTAGCCGGGGCAGATGGCGTTGACCGTGGTGCCGGTCGGTGCCAGCTCCTTGGCCAGGGCCCGGGTGAAGCCGATCACCGCGTGCTTGCTCGCGGTGTACGGGGCGCCGTAGGTGACGGCCTGCTTCCCGGCGGTGGAGGCGATGTTGATGATGCGCGGGTGGGCGGTGGTGGTGATCCGGCCGTGTTTGAGGGTCTCCCGGGTGACCAGGAAGACGGCGTTCAGGTTGGTGTCGATGACGTCGTACCAGAGGTCGTCGGTGGTGGTGGCGGTCGGACCGCCGCCGGTGCGGCCGGCGTTGTTGACCAGGACGGTGATCGGTCCGTGCGCGGCGACCGTGCGCTGGACCAGCTCGGTGACCTGTGTGGGGTCGCGGACGTCGCAGGTGGAGCCGTCTGCCTGGTGGCCCTCGCCGCGCAGGGTTTCCAGGGCCTCGCCGATGTGCTCGGCGGTGCGGGCGCAGATGTAGACGTGGTGGCCGCGGCTGCCGAGTTCGCGGGCGATGGCGAGGCCGATCCCGCGGGTGCCGCCGGTGATCAGGGCGAGGGGTTTCTCGGGTTCGGTGGTCATGACGGGTCCTGTGGGTGAGGGCGGGAGAGGTCGTGCGTCCTGGGGTGCGCCTTGGGCGGAGTAGGGGCCGTGGGTCCTGGGGCTCGGACACGGTTCAGGCGGAGTAGAGGTTGTAGGTCGTGGGGTGTGCGGTGGTCGGGGTGTTGAGGGCGGGGTCGAGGGTGAGGATGGCGTGGTGCAGGTGCTGGAGGTGCGGGGAGGGCTGGATGCCGAGCTCGTTGGTCAGCCGGTGCCGGAGGTGGTGGTAGGCGGAGAGCGCGTTGGTCTGCCGGCCGGCCCGGTAGAGCGCGACCATGGCCTGGGCGTGCAGGCCTTCGTGGTGCGGGTGCTGGTGGGTGAGGTGGGTGAGTTCGGGGATCAGCTCGTTGTGCCGGCCGAGCCGCAGGTCGCTGTCGATGCGTCGTTCCAGGGTGATCAGCCGGCTCTCCTCCAGGCGCATGATCTCGATGGTGAGGATCGGCCCGGGCCGGACGTCGACCAGGGCCGGGCCGTGCCAGAGGGCGAGTGCCTGGCGGAAGTGGGTGGCGGCCTGGTGGTCGTGGCCGTGGTTGAAGGCGTGCTGGCCCTGGGTGATCAGCAGGTTGTAGGTGTGCACGTCCAGGGCGTCGGGGTGGGCGGTGAGTTGGTAGCCGCCGTGCCGGGTGGTCAGGACGTCCTTGGCGGTGATGTGCGGGGTCGGGCCGAGGGACTGGGTGATCCGGCGGCGCAGTTGCAGGATGTACGTCTGCATGGTGGTGAGCGCCTGTCTCGGGGGGTCGTCGCCCCAGATCTCCTCGATCAGTGTGGCGGTGGGCAGGATCCGGTTGGGGTACAGCGCGAGCAGGGCGAGGATCTGGCGCTGTTTGGCGGCGGTGGGGACGACGGAGATGCCGTTCAGGTCGGCGGTGAGGGGGCCGAGGACCTTGAGGTGCATGGCGGTTCTCCTCTCGTACGCGGGTGGCGGCGGCTCGGCCGGACGGGTGCGTGTTCGAATCCGAGGGATGGTCGGGTGGACGCGTCGCACCTTAGTTGCGCCGGGCGGGGGCGGCCGGATTCCTCGAGCGCGGATCGAGCACGGTTCCGGGCGGGCTGATGGGGCGGTGCGGAGCCGGGGGCCGGTCTCCGCGCCGCTGGTGATCGTTCATCGGATCCCGTCGGATCGCCCGGCGGAGGTCTACCGGCGCGAGTGGACGCCGTCCTGGCGCGCCGGCACGGCCGGGTCCGGGTGGTGCGCCGGCCGGTCCGAGGGGTAGAACCGCCGGGCCCAGTGCCGCATCGCGCCGATCGGCCCGTCGCCGGCGGCGAGCCGTGGCGGGGAGAGGTACTTCTTGGTGGACCAGATCGGGAAGTCCGCCGCGGTGAACTCGGTGCTCCGCTTGAACATCGGGCCCGCCAGCACCCTGGTCGCCGCACGGCTGACGGCGCGGGCGAGCGCGGGAGGGAGCCCGGCCGGCTCGGCCAGGACGAAGCGACCGGCCTGGCGCAGCTGCATCCGGCCGGGGGAGACCTGGGTGGGCATCACCAGCGAGCAGATCTCCAGGCCGAGCGAGGGCGTACGGACATCGGTGTGCAGCGCGGCGAGGCCGTACCCGTCGACCTCGATCTCGACCTCCCGCATCCCGAGCACCGGGAACCTCTCCCGCACCCGCATGGAGATGTGGAAGCGCGCCCCGTCGAATTCCACCGGGGCCGCCAACTCGCCCTGTGGCCAGCCGTGCAGGGTGACGAAGTGGCCGAGGTCGAAGGAGTTCTCCATGACGTCCTGGGCGAGGCCCGGCATCTCCCAGGAGGCGTGCCGCAGCGGTCGGTCGCCGAGTGCGTGCCAGGCGGGGATCTCCCAGTCCGGCTCCCGGTCGTCGTGGTGGCGCCAGACGAAGACGGCGCCGTTCACCTCGTTCACCGGCAGTGGGGACAGCGCGGCGCGGGGCGGCGGGGTGCTGTAGCCGGTCCGCACGCACCGGCCGTCGGCGTCGAAGGCGAACAGGTGGAAGGGGCAGACCAGGTCGTTGCCCCGAACCGCGGCGAGCCCGAGGTGGGCGCCCAGGTGCGGGCAGTACGGCCGGACGGCGCGCAGGCTGCCGTCGCGCAGCCGGTACAGCACGACGTCCTCGCCGGCCAGTTGCCTGGTGATCACCGTGCCGGGCTTGAGCTCGGCGGAGAAGGCGAGGGCGGCCCACCCGTCGGGATAGGGCAGGCCCGGCGGCAGCGCGATGTCGGCTGCGGTCGGGCGGTCGCTGACGGGGTGGACGTGGTCGTGGGGCAAGCGCATGAGCGTCTCCTGTCGGCCTGCTCGGCGCCGCCTCCTCCAGGCGATGAGCGCCCGAACGGCATGGAGTTCAGATGCTAGCCATGGATCGGTCGCGGTCGCATGGTCAACCTCCCTAAGGAGGTAGAAATCTGATGATCCGTCATGTATGGCTTTCGAGTCAAAGCTTGGTAAAGTCCGGTCCGCCCCCTGGATGTGCCATTGCACATGTCACATCATGCTCCCCATGAGAAAAGCCATCGCCCTCCTCGCGGCCGCCGCGGCCGTCGCCACCTTCGGCGGGCTCGTCGGCCCCGCCTCCGCCACCGAACCCGACGCCCCCGACCTGGCCGACACCGGCCAGGGCGCGCTCGCCTGGAGCTCCTGCAACGACGCCGCAACCCCGGCGCTCCAGTGCGCGATGCTCGACGTGCCGGTGGACTACGCCGACCCGCGCGGGCGCAAGATCAAGATCAAGCTCAACCGGCTGCCCGCCACTGCGCCCAAGGACAAGCAGCAGGGCCCGATCCTGCTCAACCCCGGCGGCCCCGGCGACTCCGGCCTCTGGATGCCCGCCTACATCGCCGGAAAGATCCCGGCGGACGTCGCCTCGACCTACGACTGGATCGGCTTCGACCCGCGCGGCACCAACGGCAGCGACCCCCACGTCATCTGCGACGCCCACTACTTCGACGCCGAGCGCCCCGACTACCAGCTGAGCCAGGGGACTTCGAAGGCCTGGCTGAAGAAGGCGGCCGGCTATGCGGCCGACTGCGCGGCCGACTGGTCCTGGCTGCTGCCGCACATGACCACCGTCGACAACGCCCGCGACCTCGACAGCATCCGCCGGGCCCTGGGCGTATCGAAGATCAACTACTACGGCGGCTCCTGGGGCACCTCGCTCGGTTCGACGTACGGCCAGCTCTTCCCCTCGCACGTGCGCCGGATGGTACTGGACAGCATCGTCGGCCCGACCATCAGCTGGTACGACCACAACGTCCTCCAGGACGAGGAACACCAGCGACGCTTCGACGCCTTCACCGCCTGGACCGCCAAGGCCGACCCGACCTACCACCTGGGCACCGACCCCGCCGCCGTGGCCCGGGCCTACCACCAGGTCGAGGACGCGCTGCGCAAGGACCCGGTCGACGCCGCCCCGGCACCCGGGAAGATCGGCCCCGCCGAGTTCGAGGACACCTTCTACGGCGGCGGCTACAACTTCCTGCGCTGGCCCCGGATGGCCACCGTGCTCTCCGGCTACCTCACCCAGCACGACACCCGGCCGCTGAACATCGCCTACAACAAGTACGCGGCCCCCGGCGCCGACGACGGCGCCTTCCCCGCCTACAACGCCGCCCAGTGCACCGAGAACGCCTGGCCGCGCGACTGGGAGTTCTGGAAGAAGGACCAGGCGAAGGTCGACGCCCGCGCGCCCTTCTACGCCTATAACAACATGTGGTACAACGCCGCCTGCATGTTCTGGCCGTACCAGGGCAACCCGGCGGGCCGCCTCAAGATCACCGGCAAGGGGCTGCCCCCCGTCCTGCTGTTCCAGGCCACCGAGGACGCCGCCACCCCCTACCAGGGCGGCCTCGCCATGCACGACGCGCTGCCGGGCTCCAAGCTCGTCGTCCAGAACGGCGGCAGCTTCCACGAGATCCTCTTCCACGGCAACGCCTGCCTGGACGACACCTTCACCGCCTACCTGCGCGACGGCAGCCTGCCCCAGGGCAAGGGACGGATCGCCAAGACCTGCGCCCCCGAGGACGACCCGGCGCCCGTGTACGTGACCCCGCCGCCCGCCACCGCGAAGGCGCTCACCACCGCCCCGGCCGCCCCGCTCGCGCCCACCGACCCCGAGGCCGTGCGCGGGGTGCTCCGCTAGGGCGCATCCGACACGCCTCAGGGGCTCTCGGCCGGTCCGACCGCGCTGAGCGGCGCAGCCAGCGACTCCAGGCTGCGCCGCTCCGCCCGTACGCCGATCGCCGCCTCGACCAGGCCGGCGGCCGTCATCAGCGCCGCCCCGACACAGAAGGCGAGCGTGGTGTCGGAGACCTCGCCGCTGCTCACCAGGCCGTTGAAGAGCAGCGGGCCGCTGATGCCGCCGACCGCCGTGCCGACGGCGTAGAAGAAGGCGATGGACAGCGCCCTGGTCTCCAGCGGGAAGATCTCGCTGACCGTCAGGTAGGCCGCGCTGGCCCCGGCCGAGGCGAGGAACAGCACGGCCGTCCAGCAGCCCGTCATGGAGGCGGCGGAGAGCGAGCCGTGCTGGAAGAGCGCGGCGGTGGCGAACAGCAGGACGCCGGAGCCGATGTAGGTGCCGGCGATCATCGGCTTGCGGCCGATCGAGTCGAAGAGGTGGCCGAGCAGCAGCGGGCCGAGGAAGTTGCCGACCGCGATCACCGCGAAGTAGTAGCCGGTATCGCCCTCGGGCACCGCGAAGTAGGTGGTCAGGATGGTGGCGTAGCCGAAGGTCACCGCGTTGTAGAGGAAGGCCTGGCCGATGAAGAGCGCCAGGCCGAGCACGGTGCGGCGCGGGTAGCGGGCGATCACCGTGCGCAGCACCGCGCCGAAGCCCAGGGGCGCGCGTTCGCGGATCAGGATCGGCTCCCCGGTGACCGGCGGCAGCGCCGCTGCGGTCTCCCGCTCGACCGCCTCCTCCGCCTCGGCGACCACCTGCTCGGCCTCCGGCGCCCGCCCGTGGGTGAACAGCCAGCGCGGGCTCTCCGGGACGTGCCGGCGCACCAGCATGATCACCAGGCCCAGGACCACGCCGATGCCGAAGGCGAGCCGCCAGCCGAGGTCCGTCGCGAAGAGGGAGGTGTTGAGCAGCGCAATCGAGGCGAACGCGCCGACCGCGGCGCCGACCCAGAAGCTGCCGTTGATGATGAGGTCGACCCGGCCGCGCACCCGGGCCGGGATCAGCTCGTCGATCGCCGAGTTGATGGCCGCGTACTCGCCGCCGATGCCGAAGCCGGTGAAGAAGCGGCAGAGGAAGAAGAACCAGGCCGTCCAGGACAGCGAGGTGACGGCGGTGGCGGCCAGGTACACGGCGAGGGTGACCATGAACAGCTTCTTGCGGCCCAGCCGGTCGGTCAGCCAGCCGAAGAACAGCGCCCCGGTGCAGGCGCCCGCCACGTAGACGGCGGCCGCGACGGTGGTCACCTGGGCGGTGGTGATGGCGATGCCGCTGCCGTCCTGGGCGAGCCGTCCGGCCATGTTGCCGACGATCGTCACCTCCAGGCCGTCCAGGATCCAGACGGTGCCGAGGCCGATCACGATCCGCCAGTGCCAGCGGGACCAGGGCAGCCGGTCCAGCCGGGCCGGCACGTCGGTGGCGATCACCCCGGGCGGCGTCGGCCACTGCCGGGACGAGGTCGACTTCGCCGGATCGGTCATGACGGTCCTCCTTCGCCTGCCGGATGCCCGCCGCGAGTTCGTCACGCTCGGTGAACGGTTGCGGCTCCTCCGTCATGATGCCCCGGTGGCGGCCGGTGCGCCGCCCGGGCGGGGTCGGTGGGAGTGGCAGGGCTGCCGGACGGCGATCGCGAACGGGACGCCCAGCAGGATCGCGGCCGGGCACAGCGGCAGGACGGCGAGCGCAAGCGACAGGAGCCGCCCGGCGACGAGTGCAGGGCTTGCGTGGCCGTCCAGGAACGTCCGGATCGGCGCCCGGCCGGCCCCGGCCATGGCGACGATCGGCCGGGGCGATCGGGCCTGGAAGCAGGGGTTCTTGCGACCGGGGCGTGAACGGCCCGGCCGCGCGCCGGAGCTGCTCGGGGTCGCGGTCAGCGGGGCCTGCAGAGCGTCGCGAAGCCGACCAGGAAGGGGATGGCGAGCAGCAGGGCGGCGAGGAACCCGCGGACCGGGCTGCCGCGCCCCCAGCCGGCGAGCAGGAGGAGGAGGCCCGCGGGGAAGAGGATGAGGAGGAACGGCAGCGGCAGGAGGTTGGGGGCGGAGACCGCGACCTCGGTGCCGAGCACCACCCCGGCGACGATCCGGCAGGTCCGGCGGAACCACAGGGGGTCGGCGATCGCCTGGGGCAGCACGGTGAGTGCCAGGAGCAGGAACCAGAGGGTGGCGGCCCACCAGGTCGCGGACGTGTCGATCAGGAACCAGGGCTGCACCCAGGTGGCGGCGGCGAACAGGGCGATCGGCCAGGGCCGGTCGGTGCGGCGGGTGAAGAGGTGTCCTGGCATCCGGTCCCCCCGGTGGCTTTGAACAGGTTCAAACTGAACGAGTTCAAAACTATCCCCGGCGGCCGCCCGGGGGCAAGTCCGGTTCCCGGAGGCCCCGCAGTACCGGCCGGTCGCATATGCGAGCGTCGTGGGCGTCTGAGTCGCCGCCGTGCGCCCGATGGGTGCCCGGGCGCTGGAAGGCCGGTCGAGGGGCGCTGGAAAGCGCTTTCGGCCCCGGGTGGGGTGTGTTGTGGTGAGTGGCGGAGAGCTGCGGCCGTCGCCATGGCCGGTGCCGTAGACGCTCACGCATGTGCCTGAGTGCGGAGGCTATGGTTCGCCGGCCCGGCGTGGATTTGACTGGTGGACATGAGGACGGATGGTTCGGAGGCCCGCAGTGCCCCCGTTCGGTCCGCCGGTTTCTCCTACTCCGAGTGAGGGTGGTCGTGATGGCTGGTGCGGTGGCTGGTGCCGGTGTGG
>NZ_JBEOSP010000062.1:0-38430 GCF_040303105.1 Kitasatospora sp. NPDC096128
CGGCCCGCGGGCAGCTGTCGCTGCGGGCCTCGGAGATCCGGCCGGTGGGCCTGGGCGAGCTGCTGGCCCGGCTATGGTGCTGGTCGCCCTCGCCTCGCTGTTCCCGCTGTACTGGACCCTCGTCGCGGCGTCGACCGACGGCCACCGCGTGGTCGCCACACCCCCGCCGCTGCTGCCCGGCCCGAACCTGCTCCACAACCTCGGCTACGTGTGGGACAACGCCGGGGCACGCGGCATGGGCGTAGCGCTGCTCAACTCGACCCTGGTCGCCGGCACCGTCGCGCTCAGCACGGTGGCGTTCTCCGTCCTGGCCGGCTTCGCGTTCGCCAAGCTGCGCTTCCGCGGCCGCGGGGCGCTGCTCGCCCTCGTCGTCGCCACCATGGCCGTGCCCGCCCAGGTCAGCGTGGTGCCGCTGTTCATCCTGATGCGGCACCTGGGGCTCGGCAACCAGCTCGGCGCCCTCATCCTGCCCTCCCTGGTGACGGCCTTCGGCGTCTTCTTCATGCGCCAGTACCTCACCCAGGCGCTGCCCACCGAACTGCTGGAGGCGGCCAGGATCGACGGCGCGAACTCGCTGCGCGTCGTCTGGCACGTCGTGCTGCCGATCGCCCGGCCCGCCATGGCCGTGCTGGGCATGCTCACCTTCGTCCAGTCCTGGAACGACTTCCTGTGGCCCGTCATCGCGATGAACGGCGCCGTCAACCCCACGGTCCAGGTCGCCCTCGCCGGGCTCGGCACCGGCTGGTCGACCGACTGGTCCGTCATCACCGCCGGCGCGCTGATCGGCACGGCGCCGCTGCTCCTGGTCTTCACGGTCTTCGGCCGGCAGATCGTCGGCGGCATCACCCAGGGCGCACTGAAGGGGTGACCCTCCGTCAGGCCGCCACCCGATGTCCACCACACCGCATTGGAGTACTTCCGTCATGACCGTGGTCTCACCCGACAACCGCCGTACCCGACGTGAGTTCCCGCCGGGCTTCGCCTGGGGCACGGCCACCGCCGCCTACCAGATCGAGGGTGCCGTCACCGAGGGCGGTCGCACCCCCTCGATCTGGGACACGTTCAGCCACACCCCCGGCAAGGTCGCCAACGGCGACACCGGAGACATCGCACTCGACCACTACCGCCGCTTCCGCGAGGACATCCGGCTGATGGCCGACCTCGGCCTCACCTCCTACCGGTTCTCGATCTCCTGGCCCCGCGTCCAGCCCACCGGACGCGGTCCCGCGGCCGAGCGCGGCCTGGACTTCTACCGGGAGCTGGTCGACGAGCTGCTCTCCCACGGCATCACCCCGGTCGCCACGCTCTACCACTGGGACCTCCCCCAGGAACTCGAGACCCCGCCGACCGGCGGCTCCGCCGCGGGCGGCGGCTGGCCGTCCCGCGACACCGCCTACCGCTTCGCCGACTACGCCGGGCTCGCCGCCGAGGCGCTCGGCGACCGGGTGTCCACCTGGACCACCCTCAACGAGCCCTGGTGCAGCGCCTTCCTCGGCTACGGCGCCGGCGTCCACGCGCCCGGCCGCACCGACCCGGCCGACGCGCTGCGCGCCGCCCACCACCTCAACCTCGGCCACGGCCTCGCCGTCGGCGCCCTGCGCGCCGCCCTGCCCGCCTCCGCCCAGCTGGCCGTCTCGCTCAACCTGCACGTCGTGCGGCCACTGAGCGAGCGCCCGGAGGACCTGGAGGCGGTCCGCCGGATCGACGCCGTGGGCAACCGGATCTGGACCGGCCCGATGCTCAAGGGCCGGTACGACGAGGACCTCCTCCAGGACACCGCGCACCTGGTCGACTGGGACGCCCTGGTCCACGAGGGCGACCTCGCCGAGATCTCCCGCCCGATCGACCTGCTCGGCCTCAACTACTACAACCCGACCGTCGTCTCCGCCTCGGCCCCCGGCCAGGCGCTCCCCCGGGACGACGGGCACGGCGGCGGCACGGCCTCGCCCTGGCCGGGCGCCGAGGACGTCGCCTTCCACCGGGCCAACGACGACCTCACCGCCATGGACTGGCCGATCGACCCGACCGGGCTGTCCGACTGCCTGCTCGCGATGCACCGCGAGTTCGGCCTGCCCCTGCTGGTCTCGGAGAACGGCGCCGCCTTCCAGGACACCGTCGCCCCCGACGGCACCGTCCACGACCCCGAGCGCACCGCCTACCTGCGCGGGCACCTCGACGCCGTCGCCGACGCGATCGCCGCCGGCGCGGACGTCCGCGGCTACTTCCTCTGGTCCCTGCTCGACAACTTCGAGTGGGCGTACGGCTACGACAAGCGCTTCGGCATCGTCCACGTCGACTACGACACCCTGGTCCGGACCCCGAAGAGCAGCGCCCACTGGTACGCAGGGGTGATCCGTCGCGGCGGACTGGACTGACGGCGCGCGGAGGCCGGGGCCCGGCGCACCCTCGGGTGTGCCGGGTCCCGCACCGGCCCGACACGGCACCCCTCCGACGGCCGTGCGAGCGTGCCGGGCGTGCGCTCCCGGCATAGCGTGGCCGACGGCGCCCGCCCGCCCCGGGGGCGGTGCGCGAGGCCGCAACCCCGGATCCATGGAGGTCGATTCATGCGCGCGGTGACCTATGACGCGTTCGCCCCGGACAACTCCCGACTCGAGTACGGCGAGGTTCCCGACCCGAAGGTCGGCCCCGGCCAGGTGCTGATCCAGGTCAAGGCGGCCTCCGTCAACCCGGTCGACTGGAAGGTGATGGCGGGCGGCCTGGACGCCATGATGGACACCGTCTTCCCCGCCATCCCGGGCTGGGACGTCGCCGGGGTGGTCACCCGCACCGGCCCCGACACCCCCGAGTTCGCCCCGGGGGACGAGGTGATGGCCTACGCCCGCAAGGACGTGGTGCAGGCCGGCACCTTCGCCGAGTACGTGGCGGTGGCCGCGCCCGCCGTGGCGCGCAAGCCCGCCGGACTCGACTGGGCCCAGGCCGCCGGGCTGCCGCTGGCCGGACTCACCGCCCAGCGCAGCCTGGAGCGGCTCGCGGTCGGCCCCGACGACGTGCTCCTGGTGCACGGCGCCGCCGGCGGCGTGGGCAGCCTCGCGGTGCAGCTCGGCCGCGACCTCGGGGCCCGGGTGATCGGCACGGCCTCGGAGCGCAACCACGCGTATCTCCGCAAGCTGGGCGCCGAACCGGTGACGTACGGCGACGGCCTGACCGAGCGGGTGCGCGCGCTGGCGCCCGACGGCGTCTCGACCGTCGCGGACTTCGTCGGCGGCCAGCTGGAGACGACGCTGGCCGTGCTCGCCGACGGCGGGCGGCACATCTCCGTCGCCGACCCGGGAGTGACGCAGCACGGCGGCCACTGGATCTGGGTCCGCCCGGACGGGGCAAAGCTGGCCGAGCTCGCGGCCGTGGTGGAGCGCGGCGCACTGACCGTCGAGGTCGCCGCGACCTTCCCGCTGGAGCGGACCGCCGAGGCCTTCGACGCCAGCCGTACCGGCCGTACCCGAGGGAAGCTGGTCATCGTGCCGTGACCGCCGCCCCTGCGCTTCCGGGCGCGCGGGCCGTGGGGCCCGACCTAGGCTGTAGCCAGGCGCCGGCGCCGGAACCCGCGTCCGGCGTGCACGGCTCCCCGGACGGAGGCGCGCGTGGAGACGACTGGCGAGCGGGACGCCCCCACAGCCGTTGTCGTGGTCGACCCCGACGGCGTGGTGACCGGCTGGAGCGAGGGCGGGGTGCTGTTGCTGGGCTGGACGGCGGAGGAGACCGTCGGCCGCCCGGTGGCCGACTTCCTGATCGATCCCCCGCCCGCCTTCCCCGGGAATGACAGCCTCGGGAATGACAGCCTCGGGAATGACAGCCTCGGGGGTGGCGGCCCCGGCTCCACGTCGGTCACGGTGCGCCGCCGGGACGGCTCCACGGTGGACGCCGTGGTGACGGCCCACCCCCTCGGAGGCCCCGGCGGGCGGCCGCTCGGTCGTGCACTGACCTTCCAGCGCTGGGACCGCCGCCCGGTGATCGCCGACCGGGCCTTCGAGCAGTGCCCCTTCGCCCTCGGGGTCTACGACCCCGAACTGCGGTTCCTCTGGGTGAACGCCGCCGCGTGCCGGGTGATCGCGCACACGGAGGAGCAGATCCGCGGTGAGAAGTACCGCGAGCTGTTCCCCGAGTTGGAGGGGGTCCCGTACACCGACAAGCTCTCCGAGGTGGCCGGGACGGGCGAGCCCGCACGCCTGATCACGATCTTCAAGCCGTTGGGCAGCGCCTACGCGAATGCCTGGGCCACCAGCATCTGGCCCGTCCGGGACGCCGATGGCACCGTGCGCGCGGTCGCCAACTGGGGCTTCGACATGAGCGCCGAGTACTGGGCCCGCCAGCGCCTGCTCATCCTCAACGAGGCCACCCGGGGCATCGGCCGGACCCTGGACGTGATCAGCACCGCCCGGGAACTGGCCGAAGCCCCGGTGCCGGGCTTCGCCGATCTCGTCACCGTCGACCTCTTCGACGAGGTCCTGCGGGGGGAGGAGCCGCCGGCCTCCGCCGCGGTCGCCGCCGGCGGCACCGTCACGCTCGTCCGCGCCGCCCGGAACAGCGCGAAGGAGGACCCCGACGGACCCCTCGCACCGGCGGCGCCGGTCGGCTACGCGCCCGGCTCCGTCGTCGCCCGCTGCATGACCACCGGCAGGTCCGTGGTGCAGCTCGCCGCCGAACCCAGCCAGGGCGGCGAATGGGC
This sequence comes from Kitasatospora sp. NPDC096128, assembly GCF_040303105.1. Lineage (NCBI taxonomy): Bacteria > Bacillati > Actinomycetota > Actinomycetes > Kitasatosporales > Streptomycetaceae > Kitasatospora > Kitasatospora sp. NPDC096128. Next base: position 4,685 of record NZ_JBEOSP010000062.1, read on the forward strand.
CTTCGGCCCCGGCCTCGCCGCCGATCCCGCCCACTGGCCGCCGGGCACCCCGCTGATCGACCAGTCCATCGCCGCGAGGGGCCTGACCGGCAGGATCACCGTGCCGCTGCTGGCCCGCGGCGCCGTGCTCGGCGCCGTCGCCTTCGCCCGGCGCGACCGGCCGGAGGCCTTCACCGCCGACGACCTGATCCTCGCCGAGGAACTGGCCGCGAAGGCCGCCGTCGCCGTCGACAACGCCCGCCGGTACACCCGCGAGCACACCCTCGCGCTGACCCTCCAGCGCAGTCTGCTGCCGCAACGGCTGCCCGCGCACGGGGCGGTCGAGGTGGCCTCCGGCTACCTCCCCGCCGGGGCCGGCGCGGGCGTCGGCGGTGACTGGTTCGACGTCATCGCGCTGTCCGGCGCGCGGGTCGCCCTGGTCGTCGGCGACGTCGTCGGCCACGGCGTGCACGCCTCGGCCGGCATGGGCCGCCTCCGCACGGCGGTGTGCACCCTGGCGGACGTGGACCTGCCGCCGGACGAGTTGCTCACCCACCTGGACGACCTGGTCCTCCACCTCCCCGACGACTCCCGGCCCGAGGGCGGCCTCGAGCCGAGCAGCGAGACCGGCGCCACCTGCCTGTACGCCGTGTACGACCCGGTCTCCCGGCGGTGCACCCTGGCGAGCGCGGGCCATCCGCTGCCGTTGATCGTCTCGCCGGACGGCACCGGCTCCCCGGTCGAGGTCCAACCGGGGCCACCGCTCGGTGTCGGCGGGCTGCCGTTCGAGGTGGCCGAGATCGATGTGCCCGAAGGAAGTCTGCTCGCGCTCTACACCGACGGGCTGGTGGAGAGCCGCGAGCGCGACGCCGAGCAGGGTGCCGCCGACCTGCTCCGGCTCCTGGGCGAACCGGCCGCATCGCTGGCGGAGCTCTGCGACACGGCGATGAAGGCCATGCTGCCGAACCACCGCACCGACGACGCGGCCCTGCTGCTCGCCCGCACCCGCGTGCTGGACCCCGACCATGTCGCCGACTGGGACATCGAGCCCGATTTCGAGCAGGTGGCGCACGCCAGGCGGCTGGCCGCCGACCAGCTGACCGTCTGGGGCCTGGAGGACACGGCGTTCGTCACCGAACTGGTCGTCAGCGAGCTCGTCACCAACGCGATCAAGTACGGTCAGCCACCCATCAGGCTGCGGCTGATCCGTGACACCGCGCTGATCTGCGAGGTCTCCGACAGCAGCGACACCTCCCCGCACCTGCGCCGGGCGCGCACCTTCGACGAGGGCGGCCGAGGCCTGATGCTCGTCGCCCAGCTCACCCAGGGCTGGGGCACCCGGCACAGCACCCACGGCAAGACGATCTGGTGCGCCCAGGCCCTCAGCCTGCCGTAACGCCCCTGCCGCACTCGGCAGTCCCCCCTGCCCCGGCACGGCGCCGCCACCGGGACCCCCGGCTCGAAGAGAAAGCTCCGACGATTCTGAACCGGGATTCGCAGACACGAGAGAAGGGGCACGGGAGCAGTCCGGCCGATGAATCGGCTCAGCATCCTGTCGCTGGCACGTTCGACGGGCAAACATCGGAGGAATCCTTGCGAGGGCCTGGGCCGGCCTCATATGGTCGTCGCACCGCGGGTACACCTGTGTTGATGGGAGCCACCAGATGAAGCTGCTGCGACTCGGCGAGCCCGGAGCGGAGACGCCTGCCGTCCGCGACGAGGAGGGCACCACCTTCGCCCTCACCGGCCTGACCGACGACATCGACAGTCCCTTCCTCGCCTCCGGCGGGATCGACCGGGTCCGCGCCGCGCTGACGGAGGGTTCACTGCCGGCCATGGACCCGGCCGGTCTGCGGCTCGGGGCGCCCGTCGCCCGTCCGGGCAAGGTGGTCTGCATCGGCCTCAACTACCGCGACCACGCCGAGGAGACCGGCGCGGCCGTCCCCGAGCGACCGGTGGTCTTCCTGAAGGACCCGTCCACCGTCGTCGGCCCCTTCGACCCCGTGCTGATCCCGCGCGGCTCGGTGAAGACCGACTGGGAGGTGGAACTCGCCGTCGTCATCGGCCGGGAGGCCCGCTACCTCACCGACCCCGCGGAGGCGGCGGAGTGCATCGCCGGCTACGCGATCAGCAACGACGTCTCCGAGCGCGGGTTCCAACTGGAGTTCTCCACCCAGTGGGACATCGGCAAGTCCTGCGAGAGCTTCAACCCGCTCGGCCCCTGGCTGGTCACCCCGGACGAGGTGGGTGACCCGCAGAACCTGGGACTGCGACTGACCGTCAACGGCGAGCCGCGCCAGGACGGCAGCACCGAGAACATGGTCTTCGACGTCCACTACCTGGTCTGGTACCTGAGCCAGTACATGGTGCTGCGCCCCGGCGACGTCATCAACACCGGCACACCGGCCGGCGTGGCCCTGGGCCTGCCCGGCACCCCCTACCTACGCGCGGGCGACACCGTCGAGCTGACCGTCGAAGGCCTCGGCACCCAGCGCCAGACCTTCCGCGACGCGTGAAGGGCGCCCCCTCGTCCGCGACCACGGCGCGGATGAACGCAGTCGACACCTACGACGACCGGGTCTCCCCGGACACCCACCACCACGGCTCCTTCCCGACCGAGGAGCCGGCACCGAAGGAGGCGACCGCATGACGGTCCCGGAACTCGACGGACTCACCGCGGTCGTCACCGGCGGCGGCTCCGGCATCGGGCTGGCCACGGCCACCCTGCTCGCCGAGCGCGGCGCCCGGGTGGCCGTCCTGGACCTGGACCCGTCGGCGGTGCCGGAGCCGCTGCTCGGCTTCACCGCCGACATCTCCGACGACACCTCGGTGTCCGGCGCCGTCGAGGCGGCGGCCGAGGCCCTCGGCGGGATCGACATCCTGGTCAACAACGCGGGCATCGGCGCGATCGGGACCATCGAGGACAATCCGGACGAGCAGTGGCACCGCGTCCTCGACGTCAACCTGCTCGGTGTCGTCCGCACAACCCGGGCCGCCCTCCCGCACCTGCGCCGCTCCGCCCGGGCCTCGGTGGTCAACCTCGGCTCGATCTGCGTCACCACCGGTCTGCCGCAGCGCGCGCTGTACGCGGCGAGCAAGGGCGCCGTGCACTCGCTCTCCCTGCACATGGCCGCCGACCACGTCCGCGAGGGCATCCGGGTCAACTGCGTCAGCCCCGGCACCGTGGACACCCCGTGGGTCGGCCGGCTGCTGGACGCCGCCGACGACCCGGCCGCCGAACGTGCCGCGCTGAACGCCCGTCAGCCGCACGGACGCCTGGTCACCCCCCACGAGGTGGCGGCCGCCATCGTCTACCTGGCCTCCCCCGCCGCCGGCAGCACCACCGGCGCGACCCTCCAGGTCGACGGCGGGATGGCGAACCTGCGGCTGCGGACGGAGGCCGGATCATGACCTCGCGCCGCCGTCCCCTGGGGCACAGCACGGTGGAGGTCGGTGAACTCGCCTTCGGCGCGGCGGGCATCGGCAACCTGTTCACCCCGGTCACCGACGCCGCAGCCGAAGCGGCCGTCGCCGCCGCCTGGCAGTCGGGCGTGCGGTACTTCGACACCGCCCCGCACTACGGCCTGGGCCTGTCCGAGCGTCGGCTCGGACAGGCCCTGCGCGGCCGCCCCAGGGACGAGTACGTCCTCTCCACCAAGGTCGGCCGGCTGCTGCGCCCGCTCCCGGAGTCCGAGGGCGACGACCTCGCCGACGGCTTCGCCGTCCCCGCCACCCACCGCCGGGTCTGGGATTTCAGCGCCGCGGGCGTCCGCCGCTCGATCGAGGACAGCCTCGAACGGCTCGGGCTGGACCGGATCGACGTCGTCTACCTGCACGACCCCGACGAGCACGCGGACCAGGCGATCTCCGAGGCCTACCCGGAGCTGGCCCGGCTGCGCGCCGAAGGGACGGTAGGCGCGATCGGTGCCGGGATGAACCAGGCGGAGCTGCTCGCCCGGTTCATCCGCGAGACCGACCTCGACACCGTCCTCCTGGCCGGCCGCTACAGCCTGCTCGACCAGCGCGGGCTCACCGACCTGCTGCCGCTGGCCGCCGAACGCGGCGTCGGCGTCGTGATCGGCGGCGTCTTCAACTCCGGTCTGCTCGCCGACCCCCGCCCCGGCGCGACCTTCGACTACGCCGCCGCGTCCGAGGAACTGCTCACCCGCGCCCTCGACCTCAAGGCCGTCTGCGAGGAGCACGGCGTGCCGCTGCGCGCCGCGGCGCTGCGCTTCCCGTTCGGACACCCCGCCGTGGCGAGCGTCCTGGTCGGCACCCGCAGCGCCGCCGAGGTGCGGGACGCCGCTACCATGCTCCGGCACCGCGTGCCGGACGGACTGTGGGCGGACCTCAAGGAGCGCGGGCTGCTGCCGCCGGACGTCCCGACCCCGCAGGAGGCGCACTGATGCGCATCGCGCTGTTCATCACCTGCTTCAACGACACCATGTTCCCCGAGACCGGCCGCGCCGTGGTGACCGTCCTCGAACGGCTCGGCCACACCGTGGACTTCCCGCAGGACCAGACCTGCTGCGGGCAGATGCACATCAACACCGGGTACCGTACCGAGGCCGTGCCGATGATGGCCCGGTTCACCCGGGCCTTCGCCGACTACGACGCGGTCGTCACCCCGTCCGCGTCCTGCGCCGGGCTGGTCCGGGAGCACCACCCCGTCCTCGCGGAGCAGTACAGCCCGCCGGAGCTGCGCCGCCAGGTCGCCGAACTGGCGCCCCGGGTCCACGAGTTCACCGAGTTCCTGACCGACGTCCTCGGTGTCACGGACGTCGGCGCCCGGTTCCCGCACCGCGTCACCTACCACCCCACCTGCCACTCGCTGCGCGGCCTGCGGCTCGGCGACCGGCCGCGGCGGCTGCTGCGCGCGGTCGAGGGCCTCGACCTGGTCGAGCTCCCGGCCGCCGACTCCTGCTGCGGCTTCGGCGGCACCTTCGCCCTCAAGAACGCCGCGACCTCCGGAGCGATGCTCGCCGACAAGGTCGACGCGGTGCGGGGGACGGGCGCCGAGGTGGTCTGCACGGTCGACAACTCCTGTCTGATGCACATCGGCGGCGGGCTCTCCCGGCAGGCCGCCGGGGTGCGGACGATGCACCTGGCCGAGATCCTCGCCGCCACCGAAGGAGCGCGGCCGTGACCGCCCCGGCCGGACGCGGGGTGGTCTGGCTGGGCTCGCCGTCCTTCCCCGACGCCGCCCGCGAGGCCCTCGGGAACACCCGGCTGCGGGCCAACCTGAAACACGCCACGACCGTCATCCGCGACAAGCGCCTGGCCGTCGCCTCGGAGCTGGACGACTGGGAGGCCCTGCGCACCGCCGCCGACGCGATCAAGACCCGGACCCTGCGCCACCTCGACCGGCACCTGGTGCGCCTGGAGGAGGAGGTCACCGCGGCCGGCGGGACGGTCCACTGGGCCGCAGACGCCGCCGACGCCAACCGCATCGTCACCGAACTGGTGCGGGCCACCGGCGAGACGGAGGTGGTCAAGGTCAAGTCCATGGCGACCCAGGAGATCGGCCTCAACGAGGCGCTCGCCGAGGCCGGCATCACCGCCTACGAGACCGACCTCGCCGAGCTCATCGTCCAGCTCGGCGACGACCGCCCCTCGCACATCCTGGTCCCGGCGATCCACCGCAACCGGGCCGAGATCCGCGAGCTGTTCGCCGAGCGGATGGGCGACTGGGGGCAGCCGGCCCCCGAGGGGCTGACCGACGACCCCGCCGCGCTCGCCGAGGCCGCCCGGCGGCACCTGCGGCAGAAGTTCCTGCGCGCCAAGGTCGCCGTCTCCGGCGCCAACTTCGCGGTCGCCGACACCGGCACCGTCGTCGTGGTGGAGTCCGAGGGCAACGGCCGGATGTGCCTCACCCTGCCCGAGACCCTGATCACCGTGATGGGCATCGAGAAGGTCGTCCCCACCTGGGCGGACCTGGAGGTGTTCCTCCAGTTGCTCCCCCGCTCCTCCACCGGCGAGCGGATGAACCCCTACACCTCCACCTGGAGCGGCACCACGGAGGCCGACGGGCCGTCGGAGTTCCACCTCGTCCTGCTCGACAACGGGCGCACGGACACCCTCGCCGACACCGTCGGCCGCCAGGCCCTGGCCTGCATCCGCTGCTCCGCCTGCCTCAACGTCTGCCCGGTCTTCGAGCGCACCGGCGGACACGCCTACGGCTCGGTCTACCCCGGGCCGATCGGCGCCGTGCTCACCCCACAACTCGTCGGTGTGGCCGGTGACATCAACAGCAGTGCGGCCTCCCTTCCCTTCGCCTCCACCCTGTGCGGGGCCTGCTACGACGCCTGCCCGGTGAAGATCGACATCCCGAAGCTGCTGGTGCACCTGCGGTCCTCGGCCGTCGAGGCCAGGCGCGGACCGGGCGGCCTGCCCACCGGCGAGGCACTGGCGATGAAGGCCGCCGCCGCCGTCCTCGGCTCCCCCGCCCTGTTCGGCGCCGCCCAGCGGGCGGCCTCGCTCGCCGGCCGGGCGCTGGCCCGGGGCGGCCGGATCGGCCGGCTGCCGGGCCCACTGAGCGGCTGGTCCGCGGAGCGGGACACCCCGGCGCCGCCCGCCGAGTCCTTCCGCGCCTGGTGGCGCAAGAACCGGGAGGGGCAGTGACGAACACGAAAGCGACGAGCACCCGGGACGCCGTCCTCGGCCGCATCCGCGCCGCGCTCGCCGACGTCCCCGCCGAGGAGGGCCCGGAGGACCTGCCCGTCCCGCGCGACTACCGGCGCGGTCACGCCGACGGCGAGGACCTGGTGGCGCTGTTCGCCGAGCGGGTCGCCGACTACCGCGCCACCGTCGTCCGGACCGACCCGGCCGGACTGCCCGGAGCGATCGACGCCGCCCTCACCGCGCGCGGCGCCCGACGTCTGGCGGTGCCCGACGGATTTCCGGACGGCCTGCTGCCCTCCGGCGACCGGGAGTGGCACCGGGAGCCCCTGGACGTCCCCGCGCTGGACGCCCTGGACGGCGCCGTCACCCTCGCCGCCGTCGGCATCGCCGTCACCGGCACCGTCGTCCTGGACACCGGCCCGGGCCAGGGTCGGCGCGCCCTGACCCTCGTCCCCGACTACCACCTGTGCATCGTGCGCGCGGAGCAGATCGTGGACGACGTCCCCGGGGCACTCGCCCGCCTCGACCCGCGCCGGCCGCTGACCTTCGTCTCCGGCCCGTCCGCGACCAGCGACATCGAGCTCACCCGGGTCGAGGGCGTGCACGGTCCCCGGGCCCTGGTCGTCGTCATCGTCGAAGCCGCCCGCCCCGAGCCCTCGGAGCAGCCATGAGGATCGCCCGGTACACCCGGGTCCGCGAGGAGCGGACCGAGGAGTAGCCGTCCCGGCCGCCGGTCCCGGTGCCCCGAAGCGCCGGGGGCCGGGACCGGCGGAACCCGTATGCTGCGAAGATCAGACGACCAGGAGAGGCGAGGCAGTGCCAGTCACCGACGAGGCGATCGAGAAGATCAAAGCCATGATCGTGAGCGGTGAACTCCGCCCGGGCGCGAAGCTCCCGAAGGAAGCGGACCTCGCCGGGCGGCTGGGCCTGTCGCGCAACTCCCTGCGGGAGGCCGTCAAGGCGCTCTCGCTCATCCGGGTGCTCGACGTGCGCCAGGGCGACGGCACGTACGTGACCAGCCTGGAGCCCGACATCCTGCTGGACGCCCTGGCTTTCGTCGTCGACTTCCACCAGGACCACACGGTGCTGGAGTTCCTGGAGGTGCGCCGCATCCTGGAGCCCGCCGCGACCGCGATGGCCGCCCGGGTGATGGCCGAGGAGGACATCGCCGGCCTGGCCGAGCTGCTGCAGGACCTGGACGAGGCCGCCACGCTGGACGAGACCATCGCCAACGACCTGGAGTTCCACCGCAGGATCGCCGCCGGTTCGGGCAACACCGTGCTCTCCTCGCTGATCGACGGCCTGTCCGGACCGACCACGCGCGCGCGGATCTGGCGCGGCCTGACCGAGGAGGGCGCGGCCGAGCGCACCCGCCAGCAGCACCGGGCGATCTACGACGCGATCGCCGGCCGGCGCCCGGAGCTCGCCCACGCCTGGGCCACCGTGCACGTCGCCGGGGTCGAGCACTGGCTCCGCGAATCCCTCGGCGAGCCGGGATCGGCCCTCGACTGACAGCTGACGCGGCACAAGTGGCCTGCGGGGACCTGGCTCGACGCGGATCGATCCGAGGTGGCCGCGGCGGTCACCATCCCGCTCGACTGCTCGTCAGATGAACCGCCACAGGTGGTCGGACGCGCCGTTGTCGTCCCCCAGCACGATCTGGGCCCCCTGCGAGGTGGCGGCCCCCGACACGCCGAGGACCGGACCGGCGGCGGACTGGATGCGGAAGCTGTCGTTGCCGGCGCTGCGCAGGCGCCAGCGGTGGTCCGCGGCGCCGTTGTCGGTCCACTGGACGATCCGGGCACCGTTGGCCGTGCCGCCGTTCTCCACGGCGAGCACCTTGCCGCTGTCGGAGTTCCTGAACCGCAGGTAGCCGCCGGAGTCGACCACCGCGGTCCACAGGTGGTCCGCGGTGCCGTTGTCGCCCCACTGGATCACCAGGCCGCCGTCGGCGGTCGACATGTCCTGCACGCCGAGCAGCAGCCCGCTGGCCACGTTCTGGATGCGCCGGGTGCCGGTCGGGACGAACCACCAGCGGCTGGTGGCCGAGCCGGTGTCCGGGACCTGCACGGCGAAGGCGCCCTGCGCGGTGGAGGCCCCGGCGATGCCGAGCAGCTTGCCGCTGTTGACGTTCTGCAGGCCGTGCGAACCGCCGGCCGTCGCCACGACGGTCCACTGGTGGTCGGCGGTGCCGCTGTCCGACCACTGGAGCACCGGGGCGCCGTCGGCAGTGGACATGTTCTGCACGCCCAGCACCTTGCCGCTGTTGACGTTGCGCAGGCGCAGCGCGCTGCCGTCGACCACCAGCGCCCAGTCGTGGTCGGCGGTGCCGCTGTCGCCCCACTGGAGGGCGAGCCCGCCGTCGGCGGTGGACATGTTCTGCACGCCGAGCACGAGACCGCTGCCCTCGTTGAGCAGGCGGAATCCGGTGTTGTTCCGGGTGTTCCAGTAGACGGAGTAGTTGAAGCCCTGCGCGTCGTGGAAGGGGCCGAGGTTCACGGACGAGCCGTCGGCGGTCGCGGTGAAGGCGATGCCCGTGGTGCCGCTGCGGGTGATCGACTTCGGGTCGATGACCGGGAGGGCGGACAGCGCGGTGCTGCCGTAGTTTCCGGCCAGCACGACCGGGCCGTAGGTGACCGCGGCGACGTCCGGGTTGTCGTTGGAGGCCCGGAGCGTGACCTGCATCGGGAGCTTGACGGTCACCGTGTCGCCGGAGGCCCAGGCGCGGGTGAGTGTGGCGTAGCTGCCGGGTGTGGTGGCGATGGTCTGCACGGTGCCGTTGACGCTGACGGTGGCGCCGGTCGTCCAGCCCGGGATGCGGATGCGCATCGACCAGGTGTCGCCCGCGCTGCCGGTCACCTTGAGGGTGGTGGTGTCCTCCGCGGGGTACGCGGTGGTCTGGGTGATCGTCAGGCCGCGGTCGGCCCAGGTGAGGACGGTGGGCAGGAACAGGTTCACGATCAGCGTGGTGCCGTCGTGGAAGTAGGCGGAGTCCGCCAGCTTGGTGTTGGACTCCATGCCGGTGCCCTGACAGCACCAGAAGGAGTCGTAGTCGGTGCTCCAGGTGCCGCCGCCCCAGGCGGGGCCGACACCCCGGCGGGCGCCGGCCTTCAGCGGGGTGAAGTACGTGACGTGCCCGTGCGGGTCGGCCGGGTTCTGCGCGCCGACGACGTGGTTGAGCTGGGCGCGCTCGTAGAAGTCGAAGTACGCGGCGTTGGTGGGGTCCAACTGCCAGAGCTCACGGGTGAGCTTGAGCATGTTGTACGAGTTGCAGAGCTCGCAGTTGTCGTTGGTCAGCTGGGAGGCGATCGCGTCGGGGGCGCGGAAGTGTTCGGCCTGGCTGTTGCCGCCGATGGCGTAGCTGTGCGCGGTGGTGCAGAAGTTCCAGGCGTTCGTGGCGATGTCGTGGTAGCGCGTCGTCCCGGTCGCCCGGTACTCGCGGGCGGCGCCGATCCACTTCGGCACCTGGGTGTTGGCGTGCAGGCCGTTCAGCCGGTCCTGGCCGGCCGCCAGCGGGTCGAACACGGCGGCGTGGTCGAAGCGTTGGGCGACCGTCAGCCAGCGGCCGTCCCCGGTTTCCAGGCTGAGGTCGGCGAGGACCTCGTTCATGCCGCCGAACTCAGTGCCCATGAGCGCCTGCATCTGGTTCTGGCCGAGCCGGCCGGTGCGCTGGTCGACCCAGCCGGCCATGGCCAGCAGGACGTCCCGGGCCTGGGTGCTGCCCAGCAGGCGCCACACGTCGAGCAGGCCGGCCATGGTCTTGTGGACGCAGTAGTAGGGGACGTTGCCGTTCGTGAGCGAGCCGGACTCCAGCTTGGCGAAGTCGCTCTCGGGGAAACCGGAGAGGTAGCCGGCGGAGAACCCCGCTGCGGCGTTGTTGGCCTGGCACTTGGCCAGCTCGGCCACCACGGAGGCGGCCTTGTCACGGCAGACGGTGTCCCCCGTTCCCGCGTACGCCTGGGCCCACGCGCTGAGGAAGTGCCCCTGCACGTGGGTGCGGAAGGGGAACGACGGCGCGTCCCAACCTCCGGTCGCGGTCGCGGCGTTGGTGGACAGCTGGTGGTTCGCGCGGAAGTTGTACAGCAGCCGGTCGACGTCCACGAAACGCAGGTACGCCAGGGTCCGGTCCTGGTTGTCGCGGAACCGGCCGGCGGTCAGCAGGACCTGGCCGAGGCCGAACGGCTGCGTCGACGAGCCGACGGCTTCCGCGGCTTCCGCGGCCTCCGCGGCCGCCGGGGCGAGGCCGAGGCCGATGGCGGGCGCGAGGGCCAGCGCGCCGGTCGCCTTGAGCAGGGTGCGGCGGTTCGGGGCGGGGGAAGACATCGCGGGATCCGGTCCTTCCGGGTGGGGAGGAGATCAGCGCCGGTTATGTTAACGCTAACAAAGATGCTTTCGGGCAGCCGCCGACCTATGGGGGTGAGAGTGGGGCGTGGTGACGACGGCGCCGAAGGGTCGCCGGGTCCGGAGTGCGGCAAGTCCGGCTTTCGGCAGGTGTCACGTTTATAGCTCCGGGATCCCGGCCCCGTCCAGGGGTTCGACAGCGCGGCATGGCGTCCCTCTGGTCGTCTACTGATACGCCTCAGTAGCGCTAAATGATCCAGAATAAGTCGTACTCATTATGCCCGAGAGCTTCGCAAGTCGACCCGGGCGACCACCCGAACGAACCGCTTTCAACCAGGGAGAACCCCAATCCACCTGGGGCTTTCACTCCATCAGAAGCTGCTCGTACTCGTCGAGTCCAGCACCTTCCCTGTGTCATCGGTGTTGCTGCAACGAAAAATATGCATGTCTATCATCTTGACATGATCACTCTACTGCCCCGATAAATACCACTCATAGGACCTCATTTGAAGGAGGGACATCCCCATGAGACCCCTGCGCATCGGCGCGCGGACGGCCATGGCGTTCGCGGCCGCCGCCGCCATCGTCACGGCCGTACTGCCCGCCCAGCCCGCCTACGCGGCCACGACGAACTTCTACGTCGACCCCGTCAACGGCAGTGACGGCAACCCGGGGACCAGCACGACGTCGGCGTTCAAGACCATCCAGGCCGCCCAGGCCGCGGTCCGGAACGCCAACACGAACATGTCCGACGACATCGTCGTGAACCTGCGCGGCGGCACCTACCCCCTCACCACCCCGGTCACCTTCGGCACCGCCGACTCGGGCACCAACGGGCACACGGTCGTCTACCAGGCCTACAACGGCGAGACACCCGTCATCACCGGCGGCACGACGCTCACCGGCTGGACCCCGGCCGCCAACGGCGAGTACAAGGCGTCCGTGGGGACCCTCAACTTCCGTCAGCTGTACGTCAACGGGGTCCGCGCCACCCGGGCCCGCTACCCGAAGATCGGGTCGGACTTCCAGCTGCAGGGCAGTGACTCCACCAACAAGCTGCTGAAGGTGCTCAGTTCGCAGGTCTCCACCTGGGCCAACCCCACCCAGGTCGAGATGGTGCTGGAGACGCAGTGGGGCGAGAGCTACCTGCGGCTGAAGTCGATCAGTTCCGCCAACGGCACCGCCGACATCTCCATCCAGGACCACGAGGCGGGCATCCTCTTCCAACGCCCGTATCCGCAGCTCGCCAACGGGTCCCCGCTGCACTTCGAGAACGCCCACGAGTTCCTCAGCGAGCCGGGCGAGTTCTACGTCGACACGGCCGCGCAGACCGTCTACTACAAGCCCCGACCCGGCGAGTCCATGTCCACGGCCGGCGTTCAGGCGCCGACGCTCCGGACACTCTTCGACATCAAGGGCACCGACCTCGACAACCCCGTCCACGACCTGCGCTTCTCCGGGATCAGGTTCACCCAGACCACCTGGATGGAGCCGACCGACAACGGCTACCTCAACGGCCAGGGCGGCAACTACAACATCTCGGCCGACAACAACAACCACCAGTACGTCGGCCGGCCGCCGGCCGGCGTCCAGGCCGCGGACGCCGACCGCGTCTCCTTCACCGGCAACACCTTCACGCAGATGGGCGCCACCGCTCTCGACCTGAGCCACGGCGTCCACAACAGCAGCGCGACCGGCAACTACATCTACGACATCGCCGGCAACGGAATCATGGTCGGCAAGTTCTCCGATCCGACCGTGGAGTACCACACCGTCTACAACCCGCCCTCCTCGCCGGCCGGCGAGGACCCCCGGGAGGTGGCCAAGGGTGTCAGCGTCAAGGACAACCTGATCACCCGGATCGGTGAGGACTACCTCGGCACCGCGGGCGTCAACGCGGGCTTCGTCAACAGCACCACCATCGACCACAACGACATCTCCGACACCCCGTGGGCCGGCATCTCGCTCGGCTGGGGCTGGCAGTCCGCGGCCAATGCCGAGGGGAACAACAGCATCAGCTACAACCGGATCGGCAACGTGATGAACCGGCTGTGCGACTCCGCCGCCATCTACCACCTGTCGAACGACCCGGGCACGGTCATCAACGGCAACTACATCCACGACCTGGTCCGCAACGCCGCCGCCTGCGGCTCGGCCGTGGCCGGCCTCTACACGGACGAGGGGTCGGACAACATGACCCTCTCGAACAACGTCCTGTCGCACACCGACGGATTCATCAACCAGAACCGCAACGGTGCCAACGTCACCCTCACCGACAACACCACCTCCGGCGACGCGGTGATCAAGGCCTCCGGCCTCGAGCCCGGGTACCAGTGGCTGACCCAGCTCCCCGACCTCGCCTTCAACAGGCCGACGACCGCCTCCTCGGTCTTCGGCACCGGTACGGAGCCTTCGAAGGCCGTCGACAACAACGGCACGACCGGCTGGTCCCCGACCGGCAGCGACACCTCGGCCTGGTGGCAGGTCGACCTGGGCCGGCCCTACCAGCTCGGCCAGTTCGCCCTGACCACCCGCCAGGACCTCGACCAGCCCGGGACCCGCGGCAACTTCGAGGTCCGCGGCTCCAACGATCCGAACTTCGGCAGCTACACCGTCCTGGGACGCCAGACGAGCACCCTGCCGCTCGCCTCGACGCTCACCGCCCCCATCGACGTCCGCCAGGCCTTCCAGTACGTGCGGGTCGCCAAGACCGACGGCGCGTACTTCTACATCACGGACTTCAGGGTCCAGCAGACGGGCGGGGCCGTGGCGGCCTCGGTCGGCGCGCCGGCGGTCAACCCCTCGTCGTTCTACACGATCAGGAACGCCAACAGCGGGCAGGTGATGGACGTGTCCGGCGGGTCCACCGCCGACGGCGGAAGCGTCGTCCAGTGGCCGGCCAACGGTGGCGCCAACCAGCAGTGGAGCTTCGTACCCGTCAGCGGGCAGCTGTTCCGGATCGTGAACCGCAACAGCGGCAAGGCCCTGGAGATCCCCTGGTCCAGCCACTGGAGGTCGACCGCCGCGGACCAGTCCACCGACAACGGCGGCAACAACCAGCTGTGGTACTTCGAGCCGGCCGGCGGCGGATACCTCCTCCGCAACGTCGAGAGCCGGCAGGTCCTCGAGGTGGGCCAGGGCTCGACGACGAACGGAGCCGCGATCGCCCAGTACATGCCGCTGAACCAGTCCAACCAGGCCTGGACGATCCAGTAGCCCCCGTGACACCCCCTGAGCCGAGACGGGGGCCGGAAAGCGTCGCTCTCCGGCCCCCGGTTGTCAGCAACCACTCACAGAAGAGGACGCCTGCCATGCGAAAGTCATGGGCACTGCCCCTGATCGCGCTCGTCACCGCTGCTCTCGGGATGACGACGACCGGTGCGACCCCCGCCTCCGCCGCCACCGACACGCCCCTGCGGGTCATGCCGTTGGGCGACTCGATCACCTGGGGTCTGGGGAGCAGCACGGGCAACGGCTACCGGGGCCCATTGTGGGACGCGCTCGCGGCGGACGGCCATCCGGTGGACTTCGTCGGTACGGGGCGGAACGGTTCGATGTCCGATCCCGACAACGAAGGACACTCGGGATACCGCATCGACCAGATCGCCGCCCTCGCCGGCGCTTCGCTGACCCGCTACCGGCCCAACATCGTCACGCTGGAGATCGGCACCAACGACCTCAACGGGAACTACCAGCCCACCACCGCCGCCGCCCGGCTGAAGTCGCTGGTCGACCGGATCACCGCCGACGTCCCCGACGCGACCGTCCTCGTGGCCTCCCTGGTGGTGTCCACCAGCGGCTCGGAGGAGCAGTACCGGGCCGCCTACAACCAGGCCGTCCCCCGGATCGTGAGCGATGCACAGGCTGCCGGCAAGCACGTCGCGTACATCGACATGGGCAGCCTCACCACGGCCGACCTGGCGGACACCCTGCATCCCAACGACGCGGGCTACCGGAAGATGGCCGACGCCTTCCATCGCGGCATCCAGGCCGCGGGCAGCGCCGGGTGGCTGAGGAATCCGGCCCCCGCCGCCGCGCCTGTGCAGTCGGGCCTCGCCGGGAAGTGCCTGGACGTCAACGGCGCCGGCACCGCCGACGGGACCGCCGTCCAGACCTGGGACTGCAGCGGCAGTGCCAACCAGCTGTGGTCCGCCTACACCGACGGCACCCTCCGCTCCCTGGGCAAGTGCCTCGACGCCGCGGGCTGGGGGACGACCGCCGGCACCCAAGTGCAGCTCTGGGCCTGCACCGGCGGCGCCAACCAGGTCTGGCAGCCCTACGACGGCGGCTACCGCAACCCGCTCTCCGGCCGCTGCCTGGACGTTCCGGGCGCCTCCACGGCCGACGGGACGCAGCTCCAACTGTGGGACTGCACCGGCGGCGCCAACCAGAGGTGGACCACGCTGACCGCCGGATGACGCCCGCTCCGTGAACTCCGTCCGGTGTCCCGCGACGCAGGGCGGCCCCGCGCCGACCGTCCGCCGGGGACGGTGGGCGCGGGGCCGCCGGGCGGGCCGGTCCTGCGGAGGCACAAGGGCCACTGCCCGCCGGTACGGGCCGGGACACCGCTCAGCGCCGGACGGCGGCGGACGCTCCCGCCATCAGGGCCTCGACCTCGGCGCGCGAGGCCATCACCACGTCGCCGGGCGTCGTCATCGCGAGGGCACCCAGGGCCGTGCCGTACGCCAGGGCGCGCTCCAGCGGGGCCCCGGCGAGCAGGCCGTGGATCAGGCCGGCGGCGAAGCCGTCGCCGGAGCCGATGCGGTCCAGGACGTGCAGTCCCGGCATCGAGGGGCCGGCGGCGAAACCCGTTTCGGCGGACCAGGCGGCCGAGGACCAGTCGTTGACCCCGGCCGAGGGGACCTCGCGCAGGGTCGTCGCCAGCACCCGCGCCCCGGGGAGCAGGGCGGCCACCGAGGCGAGCGCGTCCGGCACCTCATCGGGGCCGAAGCGCTCGGCGCCGGGGTGGCTGCCCGCCATGCCCAGGGCGCCGACGATGACGTCGGCGTGCCGGGCCAGGCGCAGGTCCGTCTCCCGGGCCCGCTCCGGCCCACCGCGCCCGGCCCACAGGCTCGGGCGGTAGTTGGGGTCGTAGGAGACGGTGACGCCGTGGCGGCGGGCGGCCGTCATGGCCTCCTCGGCGACGTCCGCGGTGGTGTCCGAGAGGCCGGCGAAGATTCCGCCGGTGTGGAACCAGCGCGGGCCCGAGGAGAGGACCGCGTCCCAGTCGACGTCGCCCTTGCGCAGCTGCGAAACCGCGGTGCCCGCGCGGTCGCTGACGCCGAGGGCGCCGCGGATGCCGAAGCCGCGCTCGACGAAGTTCAGGCCGTTGCGCGCGCCGCGGCCGATGCCGTCGTCGGGCACCCAGCGGATCAGGGAGGTGTCGACTCCGCCCTGGAGGATGAGGTCCTCGACCAGCCGCCCCACCTGGTTGTCGGCGAGTGCGGTGACGACGGCGGTGCGCAGGCCGAAGCAGCGGCGCAGCCCGCGCACGACGTTGTACTCGCCGCCGCCCTCCCAGACCCGGAACGAGCGGGCCGTGCTGATCCGCCCCTCCCCCGGGTCGAGGCGCAGCATGACCTCGCCGAGGGCCACCACGTCGGTCACGGCGCAGCCACCTCCACGGCCTCGGCCGTCAGGCGCCGGATCTCCGCGTAGGCGCCGGCGTCCAGGTGTGCGGGCGTCGCCAGCCAGCTGCCGCCGACGGCGAGGACGGCCGGGTCGGCGAGGTAGGCGGCCAGTCGGGCGGGGCCGATCCCGCCGGTCGGCACGAAGCGCGCCGACGGGAACGGGGCCGCGAGGGCGCGGAGCGTGCGCAGGCCGCCACTGGCCTCGGCGGGGAAGAGCTTGACGGTGTCGAGTCCGGCCCGCAGGGCGCGCATCAGCTCGGTGGCGGTCGCGATGCCGGGCACCACCGGAACTGCCAGTTCCCGGCAGGCGTCGACGACTTCCTCGTCGTATCCGGGCGAGACGACGAACCGGGCCCCGGCCGCCACCGCACGGTGCGCCTGCTCGGCGGTGAGCACCGTGCCGGCGCCGACGGCCAGGCCGCCGTGCCCGGCCATCGCCTTGAGCACCCGCTCGGCGTCCGGGGTGCGGAAGGTGACCTCGGCACAGCGGGCGCCGCCGGCGGCGAGCGCGTCGGCCAGCGGGCCGGCGGTGGCCGGGTCGCGCACGGCCAGCACCGGTACGACGCGGGCGCCGTCCAGGACGGCGGCGAGGTCGGTGCTCATCGGCCCAGCCATCCGCCGTCGACGGGCAGGACGGTGCCGTGGACATAGCCGGCGGCGTCCGAGGCCAGGAACACGGTGGCGCCCGCCAGGTCCTCGGCCCGGCCCCAGCGGCCGGCCGGGATCCGCTCCAGGATCGCCGTGCTGCGCACCGGGTCGTCCTGGAGCGCCTGGGTGTTGTCGGTGGCGATGTAGCCGGGCGCGATGGCGTTGACGTTCACGCCGAAGCGCGCCCACTCGTTGGCCAGGGCCTTGGTCAGACCGGCGATGCCGTGCTTGGCGGCGGTGTAGCCGGGCACGGTGATGCCGCCCTGGAAGCTGAGCAGCGACGCCGTGAAGATGATCTTCCCCTGGCCGCGGGCCACCATCGCCGCGCCCACCGCGCGGGACAGCGCGAACTGCGCACTCAGGTTGACCTGGAGCACCAGGTCCCAGTCGGCGTCGGGGTGTTCGGCGGCCGGCGCGCGGCGGATGGTGCCCGCGTTGTTGACCAGGATGTCCACCGGCCGCTCGCGTCCGGCGAGGTCCGCACCCAGGGCCCGGACCGCGTCCGGGTCGGCGAAGTCGGCGCGGACCGCCTCGAAGGAGCGGCCTGCGGCCAGGACGTCCTTCTCGACCTCGCTGTCGCTCTCCTCCAGGTTGGCACTGACACCGATGACGTCCGCGCCGGCCTCGGCGAGGGCGCGGGCCATGGCCCGGCCGATGCCGCGCCGGGCGCCCGTGACGACGGCGAGCCTGCCGGTCAGGTCGAAGGCACCCCTCTTGTCGGCGAGTTCGCTTCGCTCGCTCATGCGGTCGCTCCCTCGGTGCCGTCGGTGCCGTCGGTGCAGTCAGTGCAGTCGGTGCCGTCGGTGCCGTCGGTGCAGTCCACGAGGATCTTCATCACGTCGCCGCCGCCCTCCAGGGCCTCGAAGGCCGCAGGGGCCTCGGTCAGCGGCACCACCTTGCTGATCAGCCGCGCGGCCGGGATCGTGCCGTCGGCGACCAGCGCGACCGCCCGCTCGAAGTCGGAGCGGTCGTACAACCGCGCGCCCACCAGGGTGAGTTCGCGCCAGAAGAAGCGGTGCAGATTCACCTCGCGGGGGCGGGGGTGGATCGCCACCAGGCACAGCCGGCCCCGCACCCCGAGTACCTCGACCGCGGTGTCGACCCCGGCCGCCGCGCCGGACACCTCGAAGGCGACGTCCGCGCCCGCGTCCCCGGACCACTGCCGCACGGCCTCCGGCACGTCCTCGGCCGCCGGGTCCCAGACCGTGAGCCCCAACTCCTCGGCGAGCTTGCGCCGGTGGGCGCTCAGCTCCACCACCCGTACCTCGGCCCCGGCCGCCCGTGCCACCAGCGCGATCAGGATCCCGACCGGACCGCCGCCCACGACGACGACCCGCTCACCGGCCCGCACCTCGGCCCGCCCGACGTCGTGCACGGCCACCGCGGTGGGCTCCACCAGTGCGGCCCGGTCCAGCGGGAGCGAGCCCGGCAGCCGGATCAGCGTGGAAGCGGGGACCGTCCAGCGCTGCTGCATCGCACCCGGCGAGTCGATGCCGATGAAGTCCAGCTGCCGGCAGACGTGTTGATAGCCGCTCAGGCAGGCCGAGCAGGTGCTGTCCCAGCGCAGCGGCATCACCGTCACCGCGTCCCCGGGCCGCCAGCCCTCGACGCCGGCGCCGACCTTCACCACCCGGCCGGACATCTCATGGCCCAGGACGGCCGGCGCGGCGACGCGGGCGTCCATGTCGCCGTGGAAGATATGGAGGTCGGTGCCGCAGATCCCGACGTAGGCGGGCGCCAGCAGGACCTCTCCGGGGCCGGGCTCGGCGGGCGCGACCGGGGCCGTGTCCAGTGTGCGGGCGGCCGTGTACCGAACAGCAAGCGTCATGGTGATCCCAAGGGTCTCGTCGGTGCGGGTCACGAGTGGGGGGTGAGGCGGTAGAAGGCGGTCGCGGTGCCTGCGAGGATCGCCGAGGTCTCGGCGGCGGAGCAGCCGTCGAGCAGTTCGTCCACGGTTTCGGCCCAGCGGTTCCAGCCGCCCGCGAGGTTCGCCACCGGCCAGTCCGAGCCGAACATCAGCCGGTCGGCGCCGAAGGCGCTCAGCAGGACGTCCCAGACCGGCCGGATGTCGGCGATGGTCCAGGCCTGGTGGTCGGCCTCGGTGATCAGTCCCGACACCTTGCAGGCCACCTGCGGGTGCGCGGCGAGCCGCCGCAACCGCTGCTCCCACTCCCCCAGTTCGCCGCGGGCGATGTCCGGCTTGCCCGCGTGGTCGAGCACCAGCGGCAGGTCCGGGAGGCGCTCGGCCAGTCGGCTCGCCTGGTCGAGCTGGTGGCTGCGGACGAGCACGTCGTAGCCGAGACCGCGGTCCCGCACCGCCCTCAACCCGCTTTCGACCTCGGGGCGTTGCAGCCACTCGGGGTCCGTTTCGCCCTGGACCAGGTGGCGCAGGGAGCGGAGGTGGCCGCCGCCCGGGCCGGCGAGCAGCCGGTCGATGTCGTCGCCCACGGAGGGGGACGTGAGGTCCGCCCAGCCGACCACGGCCGCGATCAGCGGCTCCCGGGCGGCGAGTTCGAGCAGGTCCTCGGTCTCCGGGACGTCCGGCACGCACTGCACGACCACCGTGCGGTCGAGCCGGCGGCCCGCCACCGTGCCGGTGGCGGTGGCGCGCAGGTCGCCGGGGGTGAAGGTGCGGCGGATCGGTGTCAGGCCGGGCTCGTCGAGCCAGGGTTGCGGGCGCTGGACGAGGTCCCACAGGTGGTGGTGGGCGTCGATGAGCGCGGGGGGCCGGCTGGTGGTCACGGGGGCTCCGGTGGGGGTGGGTCCGGCGTGGGCGGCTCAGTCGGCGGTGTGGCCGCCGGGTTCGCTCAGGTGCCAGACCTCGGTGAGTTCGGTCCACTGGCGGGAGTCGCCACGGTCGGGGAAGGGCTCCTGGCAGGGGTCGGTGAGCTTCCACCACTCCTGGGTCACCGGGTCGGCCTCCAGCTCCGCGATGTCGGCCTCGAAGTCCTCGCCGTGGTACTCGAAGTACGCGAACAGCACGTCGTGGTGGCGGTGGATGCTGTAGTTGCGGATCTTCGCCCGGTGCAGCGCCGCCTCGACCCCGGGCCAGACGGCGGAGTGGAGTTTCAGGTACTCCTCCCGGTGCTCGGGCCGAAGCCTGATGGTCTGGGCGAAGCGCTTCATGAGGATTCCTCCGATGTTTCGACGTTCGCGCAGGCCGAGGCGCCGAACGGCGAACGATAGCTGGGGGTGCGGGTGCGGAGCTCCAGCCGGAGCGTCAGCCGGATCCGGGTGGACGCGGGCAACTGCACCGTCAGGTAGGCGCCTTCGCAGGCTGTCTCCGACTCGCCGACCACCGGCTCGGTGTGGCCGTAGTCGTACATGTCGCCGATCCAGCCCTCGTCCGGACAGGTCGTATACCGGGCCGAGGCGATCGTGTGCTCGGCGAATGCGCCCGCCTGAATGATAATCGTCCGATCTTTGTCTGGCGAGAGGTTCACCAGCTCGACAGTGGTCGCCTCGGGATCGATGGAGGTGACCAGGGCGGCCACGTCCTGCGGCAGCCCTGCGCGCCGAACCCGGGCGTCGTGGTAGCGCAGCCGGGCCTGCTGGAGGCCGCCGTTGTAGAGCACCTGGGGGCCGCCCCAGGTCAGCTGGACGAGGGCCTCGGTGGCGACCGGGTTGCACTGCTGCCACACGTGGATGTCGGCCTCCTCCACCTCCAGGTCACGGTAGCGCTCCATCCGCCGCAGGCGGTGGCGGACCTGCGCCTGGGCGGCGGCGAGGATCCGCTCGGGGTAGTCCGGGTCGTCACCGGCGAGGAAGGCGAACCACGCCTTCTCGTGCCCGGACTCCTCCTTGGCGCGGAACGACCGCACCGTGCGCCAGTCGAGGCCGTCCGCCTCGCGCAGCCGCTCTATCCGGGCGCGGTCGACCTCGGAGGCGGTGTGGTGCCACAGCGCCATCGGCACCGCCAGGGTGACCGGGTTGTAGTCGAACCAGCCCGAGTCGTTGTGCCGGAACGGGAGGTGGAGCGCCGGCTTGTCGGCGTCCGAGGCGAGTTCGACCGCCCACTTGGACCGGAGGCTGGAGTCCGCCTCGGTGAAGGGCATCAGCTTGGCCCGGGAGATGATGTCGTCGAGCGAGGTCCCGACCATCGAGAGGTAGTCGTCCTCCCCGGTGCTCACCGCGGCGGCCAGCGCCGCCACGCAGGCCGCGTGGCCCACGCTGTGCCAGCCGTGCGGCCAGGACCAGCCGTAGTGGCCGCCGTACCAGCGTCCTTCGAGCAGGCCTCCGACGACGCCGTCCGGGCTGACATTGTCCGGGATGAGTCCGCCGTTCGCCTCCGTGCGCTCCCGCCAGGCCCCGACGTACTCGACGATCCAGTCACGGTAGCGCTGCTCGCCGGTCAGCACCCAGGCGTTGAGGACCAGGCCGGCCGCGGCGAGGTTGACCGCGGTGTCGCCGACGCCGATCCGCTCGCGCATCTGGGCGCCGAGCCGCGGGTCCGCCGAGAGCGGGTACGGGCCGTCCTGCGCCTCGGGGAGCCATTCGAGCGGGTAGCCGTAGGTGTCCGCTTCCTTCTGCAGCCACGGGTAGACGTCGCCGTCGCTCACGCCCCGGCGGTCCGGGTCGCTGCCGTTGTGCGGGCGGGTGATGATCCGGTGCGCGGGGTCGTAGTTGCCGTGGCCCGGGTCGACGTACAGCTCGGCGAAGCGCAGGGCGCGCTCGGACCAGCGGTCGGGGTCGGCCATGCACAGGAAGTAGAGCAGCAGCAGGCTCTCGCCCTGGTGGAACCAGTCGTAGCCGCGCTCGTACTCGCCCTGGAGCATGCCCAGTTCGGTGAGGTGCGCGGTGACGCCCTCCCAGTGCCTGCCGCTGGCGTCCAGGAGGTCGTCGGCCCCGCCCAGCAGGTACAGCTGCGGCCAGTTGAAGAAGACCTCGTAGAAGTCGTCCACACCGTCACGGGTGGTCAGCCGGCCGTGGTAGTTCAGCCGGCCGTCGGGGCCGGTGAACTCGCGGGCGAAGCGGCGCCAGCCGTGGTCGAGCAGGTCGAACAGCTCGCGCTGCGCCGGCGCCCAGCCGGGCGGTTCGAGCAGCGGCACCGAGGCCCGGATCTCGGCCGGGGAACCCGTGACGTCCTCGCCCGGGGAGGGGTCGGTGGAGCTGGGGGGCATGGGGAGGATCTCCGATCGGGGTGACGGCACGGGTGTCATTCCTTGGTGGCTCCGGCGAGCATCCCGCTGACCAGGAAGCGCTGGGCGAAGAGGAAGACGACCAGGACCGGGGTGATGGCGACCAGGGTCGCGAGGGCCAGCTGCGGGCGCTCGACGGCGAGCGAACCGGCGGTCGGGTTGAACTGCGGCACGCTGCTGAGCAGGTTGCCGACGCCGACCTGGACCGGCATCTGGTCGTCCTGGGGCAGCATCACGTACGGCAGGAAGTAGTTGGTCCAGTTGGCGACGAAGCTGAAGAAGCCCACGAGCGCGATGACCGGCGTCGCCAGCGGCAGGGCGATGTGGCGGAAGACGCCCAGTTCCGAGCAGCCGTCCATCCGTGCGGCCGCCAGCAGGTCCTTCGGCACGGCGGTGGTGAAGTAGATGTACGTGAGGTACACGCCGAACGGGTAGAACGCGTACGGCAGGATGATCGACCACATGGTGCCGATCAGGTGCGCCGCGTTGACCTCCAGGAACAGCGGCACGACCAGGGTGGCGCTCGGCATCAGCATCACGACCAGGGTCGAGACCAGCAGCAGGCGCCGGCCGCGGAACTCGGTCATGGCCAGCGCGTACCCCGCCGGCACCGACACGCAGAGGGTGATGACCAGGGAGATCACCGCGTACAGGGCGGAGTTGCCGAGCCACTGCAGGATCGCGCCGTCCTGGAAGCCCTTCAGGGCGTCCCAGTTGGCCAGGAGGGCGTCCCAGGAGCCGAAGGAGAGCGGGTTGTCGTGGACCAGTTGCTGGTCGGTCTTGGTCGCCGCGAGGACGAGCCAGAGCACCGGCAGCACGAAGAACACGGCGAAGACCGCCAGGACGGAGCCGGTCAGCAGCCGGTACGACGCGTTCCGTACGGGCTGGTGACTCTGCCGGGACGCCCGGTGTGGAGCTCGGGTCATGACACGTGGTTCCCGTTCCTCGCGCGGTGCGGCCGCGACCGCGGTGGCAGGGGTCTCAGTCGGCATCGAAGAACCCCGACCGTGCGACGAAGAAGCCGGCGGCCGTCACGCTGACGACCAGGAGCTCCATCGAGACCGCCGCCGCGCCGTTGACGTTGTTCATCTGGAAGGCGAAGTCGTAGGTCAGCTGGTTGAGCGAGTAGTCGCGTCCGGCCACGCCCACACTGGCGAGGGAGAGCAGCTGCGGCTCGACGAAGAGCTGCGCGCCGCCCGCGAAGGCCAGGATCACCATGTAGACGATCCACTTGCGGAGCATGGGGATCTGCACGTGCCAGGCGGTCTGCCAGGCACCGGCACCGTCGATCCGCGCGGCTTCCAGGACGTCGTGCGGGATGTTGTTGAGCGCGCCGTACATGACGACGATCCAGCCGCCGGCCCCGGTCCAGAAGGCGATCGCGGTGAACAGCACGGGGAGGTTGCCGGGCGCGATGACCTCGCCGAAGGTGTCGAAGCCCAGCATGCCCAGCAGCGAACCGACCGGACTCACCGTCGGATCGAGCATGAACAGCCACACCAGCACGCTCGCGGCGCCCGCGAGCGCCCCGGGGATGTAGTAGAGGAAGCGGAGCGTGCGGCTGATCGACCCCGAGGAGAGGCGGTGCAGCAGCAGCGCCAGCCCCACCACGAACACCACCAGCGAGACCAGCCAGAACAGCAGGTAGAGCGCCACGTGGCCGATCGCGTCCACGAAGCGGAAGTCCTGCGCCGTGGAGACGAAGTTGGCGAGCCCGGTGAACGAGCCCCCGGCGTCGGTGAAGGCGAAGTAGATCGCGTAGCCGGTCGGGAGGACGCCGAAGGCGACCAGCAGCAGCGCGTAGCCGGCGACGAAGGCCAGGCCGGCCCGGCTCCCGCGGGCGCCGCTGCGGCGCCGGCGGGAGCCGACCGTGGAGGAGTCGAGGGTCACTGCGAGACCTTGTATCCGAACGACTGGGCGTGCTTGACGATCGAGTCCTGCCAGGCGGGCAGCAGGGAGGTGACGGTCTGCCCCTGGGTCAGACCGGGCTTGACCGTGGCGGCCCAGACCGCTTCCTGGCTGAACTGGCCCGAGCCCCAGCCCGACCACACCTGGGAGGAGGCGTCCTTGAGGGCGCCGAGGTCGCCGGCGTAGTACCCGGCGGCCGCCTGCGCCTTGAGCCACTCCTCGGCGGCGGGCGCGTAGGCCGGGAAGCCCGGGGACTTCTGGGCCTGGTAGGCGTTGTCGGTGGTGACCCACGTGAGGAAGTCGGTGGCCGCCCTGAGGTGGGTGGAGTGCTGCGACACCAGCCAGGTGCCGCCGCCGACGTTGCCGGTGGCCGGCTCGGCGTCGCCCTGCCACTGGGGCATCGGGGCCACGCCGATCGTCTTCTCCGGCACCTTGAGCGTGTCCCGGAACACCGCGCCGCCGAACCACGCCGGGCCGGGCATGAGCAGGACCTTGTCGGCCTCGTTCTTGGCGAAGTCGGTGCTGAAGACCCCGCTGATGGACATGGACTTGTTCTTGATCAGGCCGTCCAGGAGCGTGGCCATCCTGGTGCAGTCCTCGCCCGTGGTGTTCACCGAGACCGCCTTGGGGCCGGTGATGTGGTTGGCCCCGCACTTGCTCGCCCAGAGGTAGATCTCGGGGGCGAAGGAGTCCCCGGCGTCGCCCACCAGGTAGCCGGGGTGCTCGGCGGCCACCTTCTCGCCCAGCGTCCGGTACTCCTCCCAGGTCTTCGGGACGGTGTAGCCGAACTGCTGCATCAGCGGCGCGTTGTACCAGAGCACGGTCTGCGAGAGGTCGTTGCGCAGGCAGTAGACGGTGCCGTTGACCGTACAGACGTCGTTGGCGCCCTTGGCGAAGCCCTTCAGGGTGTCCGCCGGGATCAGGCCCTTGTCGAGCGGCGCCGCGAAGCCGGCGTCGACCGCCCAGGTCGCCTCGTTGTTCTGGGAGCTGAACACGACGTCGGGCCAGCCCTTGCCGGTCCGGTTGAAGAGCTGGACCTTGGTCTGGAGGTAGTTCGAGCCGTTGGCGTCGCCGTCGTAGGAGACGATGTCCAGCTTCACCTCCGGGTGCAGCGCCTGGTACTGCTTCGCGGCGGCCACCCTGGTCGCGTCGACCCAGACGGTCAGGGTGCCGTCGGACTGCGCCGCCTGGGCGAAGCCGTCCTTGGTGGTCTTTCCGGAGGAGCCGCCACTGCTACAGGCGGCCACGGTCATCACCAGGGTCGCCGCGCAGGCGGCGAGCAGCACCGCTCGTCTCTTGCCGGACACTGCTTCCCGGCCGGCCGGAGGCTTGTTGACGGTCATCATCGACTCCACTGCAGAGGCCCCGAACTGATCGGGAGGTGGGGGGAGGGCAACGCCGGACCGTCCCGGTCCGGCGTCGGATACCGAAGGGCCGCCGTTCCACTGCCGCCCTGGGAGACAATTAGCCGCCCTATCGAACGGGTCGTCAAGAGTTCACACAGTCTTACTCGGACTGATTCCGGGCCGCTTGCCGGGCCATGTGCGGCGGTGGTGACGCTTTTCCGGGCACTTGTCTGCTTTTGTGCGTCAATTCGCGGCCATGAAGCTCGACGGAATGAGTAGGACTCATTGCCGCCTGCGGTAAGCTGAGTCAGCTCGCCGACACCCAGCCTCGTCTCGCGCCCACCCCGAAGGCAGGACAGATGAACGACACGCCCACGCCTCAGACCGCGCTGCCCGCGCAGGCCTCCCCCACCCCCGGGGCGGCGCCGAACGGTCCGGGCGAGGAGCGGCGGGACTACCGGCCGGGATACGAGATCGTGTCGGAGCAGATCCTCGAGTACATCGCCGAGGCACGCCTGGTGGCGGGCGACCGGCTCCCCACGGAACACGATCTGGCCAAGACGCTGAACACCAGCAGGGCCGTGGTCCGGGAGGCCGTGAAGATCCTCTCCGCGCTCGGCCGCGTCCGGGCGCACAAGGGGCGCGGCCTGTTCGTCGCGGACGACGAGGGCATGCTCATCACCAGCCGCTGGGGCGGTTTCTTCCGTCCCGTCGACCTGGACCACGTCCTGATGCTGTTCGAGTTCCGCAAGGTCCAGGAGATGGCCGCCAGCAGTCTCGCCGCCACTCGGGCCACCCCCGCCGAACTGCGCACCATCGAGGTCGCCATGCAGCAGTGCCGACACGGAGCCGCCCACGGCCAGGTCGACGTCTTCAACCAGGCGGACGACGACTTCCACACGGCCGTGGCCACTGCCGCCCACAACACCTTCCTGCTCAGCGCCGTGCGGGACGCCCGCAGGCTGCAGCGCCAGTCCAGTGCCATCGGCATCCACGACGTGCTCAGCGAAGGGACCCAGGCGGCGGTCGAGGAGCACGAGGCGATCTACCGGGCCATCCGTGACGGCCGGCCCGACGAGGCCGCCACGGCCACGGCAGCACACCTCGACCGGACGCTGGAGGACTACCGCCGGGAGATCCAGCGGCGCCTGTTCGGCTAGGTGTACTGACCATGGAGGTTGGCGACAGGGCCCACGGCCGGGTGATCTTGAAATGAGTGAGGGCCTTCTGGCCCGGTGTGGATGCGACATCCACCCGGCGACCAGAAGGCCCTCATGTCACTCCGTAACGCACCGCCGACCGAGACCGGACGGCTGCGTCTGGCCCGCTGCGTGGTCGAGGACGGCCGGCCGCTGCGCCGGGCCGCCCAGCGAGTGCGCCCCGTAGAGATATCACGACCCCTTGCCAGCAAACATCCTATGTATGCCGAGCGGTCATCCAACTCGGCCCGGAGGCGACAGGTCGTCAGGTCACGCCCCAGATCGCTTGAAACAGCCCAGATACCAGGTCAGCGGCCCTGTCATGCGCCCGTAGAGACATCCCATGTATTGCTGGCAAGCAGCTCACGCTGTCCGATGCCTTGACAGTCGTCACGAGGCTGCCAGAATCGGCTGGGCCGCTTCTGTTATCGCTCACATTTCCACGCCTCGCCCGCGGCAGGCCGTGTCGAGCCGCACGGCACGCGCTGCCCGGGCTTCGGTGTCGCGGCCCGGAACGTCACCCACCCAACGACGAAGGATCCAGCCATGGCGATCAACAGACGTGTCTTCCTGTCGAGTGCCGCCGGCATCGTTGCCGCCGCGACGGCGAATCTGACGCTCGGTACGACGAGGGCGCTCGCGGCTCCGTCGTCCTACTCGCCCACCTGGGCCTCGGTGGACCAGCACCCGCCGGCGCCGGAGTGGTTCCAGGACGCCAAGTTCGGGATCTACTTCCACTGGGGCGCCTTCAGCGTCCCGGCGTACGGCAGCGAGTGGTACCCGCGGAATATGTACATCGGCGGAAGCGATGTGAACAACCATCACATCGCCACCTACGGGGACCCGTCGGTCTGGCCCTACAACAACTTCCTCGACGGGGCCCGCGACAAGGCCGGCAACTGGGTGCAGTTCTCGCCCAAGCCGGCCTCCCAGGGCGGGAACTTCGACCCGGACGCCTGGGCCCAGCTCTTCGTGGACGCCGGCGCCCGGTTCGCCGGGCCGGTGGCGGAGCACCACGACGGCTTCTCGATGTGGAACAGCACGGTCAACGAGTGGAACTCGGTGCAGCGGGGAC
This sequence comes from Kitasatospora sp. NPDC096128, assembly GCF_040303105.1. Lineage (NCBI taxonomy): Bacteria > Bacillati > Actinomycetota > Actinomycetes > Kitasatosporales > Streptomycetaceae > Kitasatospora > Kitasatospora sp. NPDC096128. Next base: position 32,570 of record NZ_JBEOSP010000062.1, read on the forward strand.
CGAAGCTGAACCTCCTGCAGATCTTCCGCGATGCGATCCGGGGCAAGGGCCTGAAGCTGCTGGTGGCGATGCACCACGCCTACAACTTCAACGGCTACTACGACCACGCGCCGGCGCAGCCGACCGCGAGCCTGCAGAAGCTCTTCGGCCAGCTGGGCACCACGGCGGAGAACCAGCTCTGGTACGACAAGCTCAAGGAAGTCATCGACCTGGCCCAACCGGACATCCTGTGGGAGGACTTCGACCTCTCCAAGGTCGACGAGACGCAGCGCCTGAACTTCCTCTCGTACTACTACAACCAGGCCCTGGGCTGGGGCCGGGAGGTCGTGGCCACCTACAAGGACGGTTACGACAACCTCGGCGAGGTCTTCGACTACGAACGCGGCGGCCCGGGCGACATCGCCGACCCGTACTGGCTGACCGACGACAGCATCAGCAGCTCCAGCTGGTGCTACACCGTCGGCATCGGCTACTACTCCACCCAGCAGATGCTGCACGCGCTGATCGACCGGGTCAGCAAGAACGGCAACATGCTGCTCAACATCGCCCCCATGGCGGACGGGACGATTCCCCAGGGTCAGAAGGACGTCCTGCTGGGCATCGGCGACCACCTCCACCGGTTCGGCGAGTCCGTGTACGCCACCCGCGCGTGGACGGTCTACGGGGAGGGGCCCACCAAGATGGGCGGCGGCTCCTTCACCACCCCCGTGGCGGGCACGAACAGGGACTTCCGGTTCACCCGCAGCAAGGACGGCACCGTCCTGTACGCCACGGTCCTCGGCTGGCCCGGGAGTTCCACGACCATCAGCACCCTGGCGAGCGGCCGCATCGACCTCGGCTCCCTGACCTCGGTCCAGCTGCTCGACGCGACCGCGGGCACGTACACCAGCCTGCCCACCCCGACCCAGGCGAGCGACGGCCTGCACATCACGCTGCCGTCGTCCTCGGCCCCTTTCGGTGCCCTCGCCTACGTCCTGAAGTTCACCTTCTCCGGTCAGATTCCCGTCCTCCGGCCCGGGGGCACCGGCGTGGCCACCGCGTACAGCGACATCTCGTACGCGGGCACGGCGGCCGCACTGGTGCTGGGCGGCTACACGGCCGCCCAGTTGCAGAGCGCGGGGCTGGCGCCGCAGACCATCTCGTCCCTGCGGGTTCCGGCCGGCTACCAGGTGATCGGCTACTCCGGCGACAACTTCACCGGGACGGCGTGGACCTTCGGCGCGGACAATCCCGACCTGCGCAACACCGGCAACAACGACGCCATCACCTCGCTGAAGGTGATCTTCAACCCGGCCTCCTACTTCCGGATCAGCAACGTCACCGACGGCCTGGCCCTGGACAGCGGCGGCAACGTCGCCTCGGGCAGCAACCTCAAGCAGTGGACCTGGAACGGCAGCCCCAACCTCCAGTGGCAGGCGGTCGACCTCGGCAACGGCTACTACAAGCTGGTCAACCGCACCAACGGGATGGTCGCCGACGGCTGGGGCGCCACCTCCGCCGGGGCACCCGCGCAGCAGGCTCCCTGGAACGGCGGCACCAACCAGCAGTGGCAGATCACCGACCGGGGCAACGGCCTGTACAGCATCGCCAACCGCACCACGGGCCTGGTCCTGGACGGCGGGGGCCAGGCCACCGACGGCTCCGTCACCAAGCAGTGGGGGTGGAACGGCAGCCCCAACCTCCAGTGGTCCTTCATCGCCCAGTAGGCCGCCGTCGGACTCCCGCAGCCGGGAGTCCGACGAAGGGCAGTCCGACGAAGGAAGTCCGGCGAAGGGAGTCCGACGAACGGCCCGGGGCCGTCAGCCGACGGGCAGCAGGGTCGGGTCCGCCATGATCCGGCGGACCGTCGTCAGCGCCGCGCCCAGCAGCGGTCCGCGCCGCCCCAGGGCGGAGGGGCGCAGCGCCTCCGGGGCCCAGGGCCGCACGGTGACCCGGGCGGCCAGCTCGGTGCGCACGGCCGGCAGCAGCCAGTCGGCGAGTTCGGCGTAGGCACCGCCGAGGACGAGGGCGTCCGGATCCATGAGGTCGACGGCGGAGGTGAGGGCCAGGCCCAGGGCACGCCCCGCGCGGTCCAGCGCCGCCAGGGTCGGCGCGTGCCCGGCGCCCGCCCGTTCGGCCAGCAGGGCGACGACGTCGCCCGGGTGGTGCTGCGCGAGGCCGGACTCGCGCAGCACGGCCGTCTCGCCCGCGTACTGCTCCAGGCAGCCGCGGGCACCGCAGGCGCACTCCGGGCCGTCCGGGTGCACCGGGAGGTGGCCGAGTTCGCCGGCGAAGCCCCGGGCGCCCCGGAACAGCCCCCCGTCGATGACCAGGGCGGCGCCGATCCCGGTCTCGGCGGACACGTGTACGAAGGTCTCCGGGTGCTGCCCGGTGCTCCAGTACTCGGCCAGCGCGCCCAGGTTGGCCTCGTTCTCGGGCGCGGGCACGGTGTCCGCGTCCGGCCAGTGGTCGGCGAGCCGGACACCGCGCCAGCCGAGGTTCGGCGCGCGCTCGACCAGGCCGCCTGGGTCGTTCGGCACCACCCCGGGCACGGCCAGAACGCGGCCCTCGACGCGCAGCCCGAGGGCCGCGGCCTCGGCCTGCACCTCGGCGGCCAGCGCGGCGGTCTCCGCCAGCACCTCCCCGGCCGGCCGGCCCGCGTTGGCCCGTTCCTCCCGTCGCCACACCCGCGGCTCGCCCCGCAGGTCCACCACGCACGCGCCGAGGTGGCCGACACCGATCTCCAGGCCGAGGCCCGCCGGGCCCGCGTCGTTCACGGCCAGCGCCCGTCCGGGTCGGCCCGGGCGGCCGCTGGCCGTGGCGGCCGCCTCGGTGACCATGCCGCGCGCGATCAGCTCGTCGACCAGCGAGGAGACGGCCGCCCTGGTCAGCCCGACGCGTCCGGAGACGTCCGCGCGGGAGAGCGGGCTGTGCGCGGCCACCGCCCCGAGGACCACCGCGAGGTTCTGCCGCCGCATGTCCTGTTGCGACGCGGGCCCGATCGAGGCACTCCCGTTCACCTTGCCGACCACCGTCACGCGCTGCTCCTCCTACCGCTCCCCGGCCGGGGCACCCTGCAAGGCCCCGGCCCGACGCAGGGTATCGCCGATCCGGATCAGTGCCTCCTGGTCCTTCTCGACCGCTTCCAGCACCGGCCCGTGGGCCGTCCGCCAGCGGCGGGCCACCGCGTCGGCCGGCTCCCCGGTGAGCAGCGCGGCCGCTTGGGCGGCGGCGCCGAGCGCGACCAGTTCCTGTGCGGCCGGCACCTGGACCGCCCGGCCGGAGAGCCGCAGGACGGTTTGCTGCCAGGCCCGCCCGCGGGCGCCGCCGCCGATCAGCAGCAGCGGGCCGTCGCCCGCCGGGTCCGCGCCGCCCGCGCGCAGCACGCCGTCCAGGGCGGCGAGCAGGGCGTGGGCGGCGCCGTCGTAGGCGGCCTGGAGCAGCTGGCCCGGGGTGGTGTCGTGGCGCAGCCCGTGGATCAGGCCGGAGGCGCCCGGGAGGTCCGGGGTGCGCTCGCCGTCCAGGTAGGGCAGGACGACCGCGGTGCCGCCGTCCTCGACCTCCTCGCGGCCGCGTCCGAGCAGTACGGCGAAGCGGTCGACGGCGACGGTGCAGTTGAGCGTGCAGGCGAGCGGCAGCCAGCCGCCGAGGGCGTCGGCGAAGCCGGCGACGGTGCCGGTCGGGTCGGCGGGCCGGGTGCGGCCGACGGCGTAGACGGTGCCCGAGGTGCCGAGGCTGAGCACCGGCTGCCCGGGGAGCAGGCCGAGCCCGAGGGCGGCGGCCATGTTGTCGCCGGTGCCGGTAGCCACCGGCGTCCCTTCGCGCAGCGCCGTGCCCGGGCGGACCGCACCGGCCCGGGTGCCCGGCGCCAGGACCTGCGGCAGCAGGGCCGGGTCGAGGCCGATCCGGTCGAGGACGTCCTTGTCATAGCCGTCCGGCCCCCACCAGCCGGTTCCCGAGGCGTCGCCCCGGTCGGTGACCGCCTCCCCGGTCAGCCGCTCGGTCAGGAAGTCATGCGGCAGCCGGACGGCGGCGACGCGTTCGGCGGCGGCGGGCTCGTTGGCGCGCAGCCAGGCCCACTTGGGCGCGGTGAAGGCGGCGGTGGGGACGCTGCCGGTGCGGCGGGCGAGTTCCGCCGCGCCGATCTCGGCCTGGAGTGCGGCGGCCTGGGGCGCGGACCGGACGTCGTTCCAGAGCAGCGCCGGGCGGACCGGCGCCCCGGAGGCGTCGAGGGTGACCAGTCCGTGCTGCTGGCCGCCGATGGAGACGGCGGCCGCGCGGTCCGCCCAGCCCGTCGCCGCCGCGGCCTCGCCGAGCGCCCGCCACCACTGCTCGGGGTCGCTCTCGCGGCCGGCGCCGGTGCTGACGGTGTGCGAGGCGCGTCCCTGGCCCAGGACGGTGCCGGTGTCGAGGTCGACGGCGAGGGCCTTGGTGGACTGGGTCGAGCTGTCGAAGCCGATCACGACACGTTGCTCAGCCATGCGTTCCTCCGGAGGGGTTCCTTCTGACGTTCCGGCATACTAATTTGTTGAGAGCCCTGACAAACACCCCCTGGATCCGATCCGGAGCCGCTCCATGTCCAGCGACCAGCTCGCCCCCACCCCCGCGCACAAGTTCACCTTCGGCCTGTGGACCGTCGGCTGGCAGGGGCGCGACCCCTTCGGCGACGCGACCCGCCCCGCTCTCGACCCGGTCGAGACCGTGCAGCGACTGGCCGAACTCGGCGCCTACGGCGTCACCTTCCACGACGACGACCTGATCCCCTTCGGCGCGGGCGACGCCACCCGCGAGGAGACCGTCAAGCGCTTCCGCGCCGCACTGGACGCCGCCGGGCTGAAGGTCCCGATGGCGACCACCAACCTGTTCACCCACCCGGTCTTCAAGGACGGCGCCTTCACCGCCAACGACCGCGACGTGCGCCGCTACGCGCTGCGCAAGACCATCCGCAACATCGACCTGGCCGCCGAGCTCGGCGCCTCGGTCTACGTCGCCTGGGGCGGGCGCGAGGGCGCCGAGTCCGGCGCGGCCAAGGACGTGCGCACCGCCCTCGACCGGCTGAAGGAGGCCTTCGACCTGCTCGGCGAGTACGTCGAGCAGCAGGGCTACGACCTGCGCTTCGCGATCGAGCCCAAGCCCAACGAGCCGCGCGGCGACATCCTGCTCCCCACCGTCGGCCACGCCCTGGCGTTCATCAACGAGTTGGAGCGCCCCGAGCGGGTCGGCCTCAACCCGGAGGTCGGCCACGAGCAGATGGCCGGGCTCAACTTCCCGCACGGCATCGCCCAGGCCCTGTGGCACGGCAAGCTGTTCCACATCGACCTCAACGGCCAGTCCGGCATCAAGTACGACCAGGACCTGCGTTTCGGCGCGGGTGACCTGCGGCAGGCCTTCTGGCTGGTCGACCTGTTGGAGTCGGCCGGCTATGACGGCCCCCGGCACTTCGACTTCAAGCCGCCGCGCACCGAGGACTTCGACGGCGTCTGGGCCTCCGCGGCCGGCTGCATGCGCAACTACCTGCTGCTGGCCGAGCGCTCCCGTGCCTTCCGCGCCGACCCGGAGGTGCAGGCCGCGCTCGCCGCCTCCCGCCTGCCCGAACTGGCCCTGCCCACGGCCGGGGACGGCCTGGCCGGGCTGCTCGCGGACCGCTCCGCCTTCGAGGAGTTCGACGTGAACGCCGCCGCCGTGCGCGGCATGGCCTTCGAGCAGCTGGACCAGCTCGCCCTGGAGCACCTCCTCGGCGCCCGCTGACCGCAGCCCTGCCCGAGCCGGGTCGTGCCACCACCTGGACGGCCCGGCACACGGCGTCGCCCCGGCACATCTGCCTGTCTCTTCTCGGGTTTTGCCGGCCCGGTGCTGCGGGCCCCGTGCTGCGAGGGTGGGGT